>PLGM01000149.1 GCA_003139795.1 Acidobacteriaceae bacterium
GAATGGATTCACGAGGAAGTGATCGAGCCGCTGAATACCTACAGCGTGGACCAGCACAAGATTGATGTGCCGACAACCCCTTCGTCAGCAGACGACGGCAAGCACATCACGCGCCGCGAACTCGCCAGCGTACTCCACGGCTTGCGCCTCATGCAAGAGCAATGGGAGCCGAAGATGCACGGCTGCATATCCATCGGCCTTCACGATCCACTGGAATTGAGCGAACCCAACTCCTGCGACCATTTCTGCGATGAGGAGGATTCTCCACTTGGACCAGCCGAGATCGACGAGCTTTGCGAAAGACTCAATATGGGGTTCTGCAACTAACCGGCTCTAGAAGAAGGGCGAGAAAGCGAACGGTTCCCATCCTTCAAGGGGCAGCTACTCGCCCGACTCCGGCGTGGACGATTCCTTTGCGCACCGCAGCGCGTGTTGCACGATTCGCTCCGCAGCTTCCTCCCCAATCAGCGCGTTGACAAACATGCAAAATTGGATGGCTCTCAATGATAGAGGTTCCACTACTTTCTTGAGGTCCGCTTCCGACAGAGTGTGAAGATCGGCAATCGCTGTTTCCGTATCAAGATCACAGAAAGCCCATTTCAAGGCAGAGATCACTCGCCAGACATATCTCTCTTCCAGCGGCAGCGCGGCTAACGCAGCCAAATACGGTTCGGTATCCTGCCCGGACATCTGCGCCTTCAAGATAGCGAGATACGGCTTCATCTTTTCAGAACGAACCAGTTCCTGGGCACCGTCTTCGGAATGAAGCTCGCTAATGGGGACTCTGCTGATCTTTCCATCCGTCATACTTCCTCCTGATTAAAGATGCCGCGCCGTGCTCCTGAGAGAGCCGACAGGCTCGCCAACATTCTAAGGCTACTCCACTCGTGTTTCCAGAGGGCAGAACAGGCGCTTCCCAACAACCAATAAAGGGTAAACTGATCCCTCACAGAGTAGGCAATTCTGGCGGCCAGGATAGCCCTTCCGTCAAACCAGGGCTACGGGGTTCTCCATTCGGCCTACCGTGCTGATCCCTCCATGACTCAATCTGCATCAGAAGCCCATATGCTGATTTCCTACGCTTCGGATCATGCTGCACCATTGCAAGTAATTTATTGCGAATGGCATTGGAACTGCGCGGAACTACAGTAAACATATTGGCAAACTCCCGATATGCCCGTCGCTCCAGGAAGGCGTCTTCAATACTGCGGTGTAACTCATACGACGCCGAGCTTGGTCCGTCATCGCTCAACAAATCTAAGGCATGAAGCAGAGCGTCTGTGCTTCCCAGTTCCAACAGCACCTTGCCCAGCAGGGAAATCTGCGTCGGGTTGAGCTGCGAATGAACCAAGGCAAACAGTTTTCGCTCCGCTGTTGCATCGTGGCGGACCAATTCCGCCAACCGAAGCACCAAACGGTCCTCTCGTCTGCCAAGCATCTCTTGAGGAAGTTGGGGCAGAGTGGGATCGACGAAGCCCCAAAGGAGGTCATGCCCTTCCTCGGTATCGAACTGAGCGATGGCATCCACCCAGGTGTCACCGAGATTGGGCACTTGTATCGTTCCATCGGCAAACTCGCGCAGTAACCCAACGGCCCCATCGGCGCGGCTTTGCCCCAAGGCGCTTACTAGCCGTCCGATTCCTTCTCCAGATAGGCGATCCTGCTGCAAGATTTCTCGTACCCGTGCGATCTCCATTGTTGGTCTGTCAGTAAAGACCAGGATGCAAAGTGTATGTGTCAGCAAATTCCATTGCTGCGTGTCCCAACGATGCGCTCGAACGTGATCGACAATCGGTGCTAGGATTTCCCAGGTCTTCTCGTCGGGAAGTACGACGCCACGCACCAAAAGTGCTTCTAATGCGTTGATCTTAGTCCACCCGTCATAAAGGGTCTTTGCGGTTTCCGTGAGGCACAGTATTTCCAGCACAAGATCGGACGATGCCTTTCCGTCCAACTCCGCTAGAACAACGGCAAATTCCTTCAACCACCAAGTGAAGCCCTGGGGCTGCTGCTCTTGCGAACGCAAGGCCAGAAGAGACTCGATACGCGCTCTCAGCACGGAAGCAAGCTCTGTTCTCCGCGATTCGACAAAGATCGATCCCGATTCACCTGCTCTTGCAGCCCAGATCAGTTCGAAGCCCTTATTGCGCATGGGCCAATTTCGCGGCCATTGCTCTAGGGATGGAGGCTCTTTCCGCGCTAACTGAAACAGCGCCCACGCTGCATCCAGCTCATAACCTGGTGCGCTCAGCAGGCGAGCCAGAAGACCCCGTGCATCGTCCCGCGCAAGATAGAGAACCGCTTGGGTGTGCCACACCGCCCAACTCATAAATGCGCCATTTCCTTGCTTACTCTGACGGTAAGGTCGCCCCTTGCGAGCCGCTTCAATATCCGCCGCACGCGCAATGCGTCCCGTGCGCAGTCGTTCGATATCGGCTTGAATGAGTTGCTCTAATACCTGTAAATCCGCAGGGTCTCCTATCTGAGCAAGCACCGTCGCAAAGTAGCCTTTCAATTGGCCGCTGAAATCGTCCTGGGAGAGTACAATCCCTAGCACTGACTTGAGATATGTCCGGAATCTCTCACGTAATTCCGGCGCAAGCGCTTCCCGCAACGGTGGCCCCTCCCGGCCTGCAATATGAAAGAGATCGATAATGATCTCTAGTTGTCCGGCATCGGCCTTGTCTGCGACCTCTTCGAGAATGGACGCGATGACTAAAGTAGTTGGGATCTCCCGGAGCATGGTTTCCAGTTGACGAGATAGGTCAGATTCCGCGCGCTTGTCATCTCCGGGACGGCTTTGCGCGATGATCGGCTTTAGTTCACAAATGCGCCTAAACAACCGCTTGACGATATCCTCATCGGCAAACTTCTTCAAAAGAGGAATGATCCCTGGAGCATTCTTGGTTCGCAATTCTTCTGCAGTGACGCGATCTAAAAGGGTCTCCTTCAGGGTCGCAGGGATGTTGGTTACCATGCGCAACCAAACATCTCCATGCACAGTTCCCGACAAAATCGTTTCTGTCACCCATGCCGATACCCACTCTGCATCTGCATTGCGAAGTAGATTCAACGCCGATCCGGGTTCTCCACGCTCCAGACGGGCAAGATGCTCCGCGTTCGACAAGGGAAGTTCTTGCTTCAGTCCTTCTAGGGCTTTGCTCTCCCCCAACTCGGCAGCCTTTGTCCAGGCGTTGAAGCGCACACTAGCGTCAGCGATTTGTTCTGCGCGCTTCATGTAGATGGCCGCAGCTCGCGGACGCATTGCTAGGGGTATGAAGCCGATGGGTACATCGTCCAATAGCGAGAAGAAACGGTCATCGTCAAGTGTCATCGCAAAGCGGGCGAATTCCTCTGCTGGCATGACATGCCAAAGCGCCGAGAGCGGCATTTCACGTATGTTCGCGCTCGGATCGGCGAAGGCGAAGGACATCACTTCATCACGCAGCGCATCCTGCTCCAGGAACGTGGATATGAATTCAGCTCGCGCCCCCTCGTTCCACTGTCGTACAGTCTGCTTCCAGTCTGGGCCGAGAATCGAGATGGGAAATGGCTCCAAGGTCCGATATACATCTAGTCGGATGGACTGATTCTCGGACGAGAGAAGAGGAACGATTACATCTCTGAAGTCCAGCGAGCCAGTCGCCACCATGCCTGTAAATCCTACGCTGCGGCAGAACTTGCTGGAACTCAAATAGAGCTGCCGCAGCCGGGTGCTGACAGGAGTCCGCACAGAGTTCCACACCGCCGAACCGCAGAGCCTTGCCAACTCCGATGCGAAGACCGGGTCTACAGGGAGAGCCATTTCCACCAGTGCAGCCCCAATAGCCGTAGCGTTCAGTGTCGGTTTCTCGTTGGACTCCTGCCCGATAAAACCAGCCAGCATGTATAGTGGTTCCGACCACGCCGGTTCGTTCAAATATTTCGCTGTAAACTCCGCGCGTCCGTTTCCTGTGGCAACTACTGCGACCAGTTCCCGCTGTAATCGCAGCGCGGCAAACAGCTCCTGAAACTGCTGATGAAAGAACGAGAAGTTTACATCGGGATAAGTCGAGCGTTCGAGAACATCGTGCGCAGTGAGAGCCGCAAGGAGGTCGGCGGGCTCAGGGACTGCGGTGAGTTGCCCTTCATTCTCTAAATCGCGCGCTATCCTGCCAACAACAGTACGTGCCTGTGCCTCGGGAATCTGCACGCCGCCGCTAGCGACCAGCCAGCTTCCAAGTCCCTCCAGGTACCGCCAGCCCAGGCCCCGAAGCGGCGGGCTAGCCAGCGCCTCCGGGTGTACTCCGGTTTCTTCCATCAGCCGCGTTACGGCATCAAGGACTCCGAGCTTGCTTGGTGGGATGTGTTTGTTGGCTTCAAAGAGCGATGCGACCTCCGCAAGTACGAGCGGAGTAGTGGTCAGTTCCTTCAAAACTGAGCTAGCCCTCAACTGGCCCAGCAGCTTGTGTGCCCGGTCCCCGAGGCGCATGGTGAGATACGCATCGCGCTCCCCGGAGGTTAGTGTCAGAATCTTGAATCGAGAACTTCCAGGCAGGCGCGGAGTCAGTGGATGCGCTCGGGTCGCAATGGCAATACCCGACTTCACAAACGAACGCTCTAGTTCTCGAATCCGGCTTGCGGCGTCTGCGGACTCGGCTGGCGCCAGTTCGTTCCATCCGTTCAACAGGAACGTCAATTGCTGCGACCGGTAGAGACTGGCCAGCGCCTGGGCGGAGATGCCGCGCAATTGAAATTCTGGCATTCCGGCCAGGAAATCGAAGATGCCCACTTTTCGTCCCACCCATGCGGGCAAATCCACCAGAAAGGCGAGTCGTCCGGTCTCTTGGTTCTGCCGTGCCAATTGAATCAGGGTCGTTGTCTTTCCTCGTCCTGCTGGTGCTTCGATGACGACTCGCCGATTCTCTCGCAGCAATAGATCGAGACCAGCGAGTTGAACCGTTTCCTGCGTCTCCGCCCCCTTGTCATCAAGTAGCACTAAACGCAGGTCGATCACCGGCTTTCCCTCTGTCCACCGCGACCAGCCATTTATCACGTCACGGTTAGCCGCAAGGATGGTATCGAGCAGTGCGGCCACAACGGGTTCGGGCGCAGGCACGGGAATTCCCAGATGCGCATTGCACAGGCTTGCATTCTCCGGCAGTTGGAGAGACGTGATGATGTCCTCACGGGACATTACATGGAGTTCCCAACCAAACTCCTTCGCAATTTCTTTCTGCCAGCTCTCCTCCAACTGCTTGCTGACTTTGCCTGCGGTTGCGAACACAAGAACCTGCACGTCGCGGTAGTGTTCCTTGGCACGGCGCGCGTCCGTCTGAATCTTGTTCAAGGTCGGCGTGATCGAACAGGCAAGTCCCTTGCCCAGTTGTCCGGGAGAGAGACTGGACGGAGCATAGGCATCCAAACCAAGATCTTTCTGGCGTTCGCACGCGATGAATTCGGGCCAACGGAGCTTTGCCAGAACCACAGCGAGTCCCTGAAATCGCATCCCTTCCTGGTTGGACACGAGTTCATCCAGTGCGAGTTCGACCACACTTCGCAAAACGGACATGCAAGTTCCTGTCTGCCTGCTACTTAGTATAGAGTCTCAGATTTGAGTCTGGTAAACGACATGGCTGGTGCCTCCCGTTCAACTGGACACTCCCCAGGTGCCACCGAATGGCAAACTTGAGGCTCTGGAGAACGGCAGCGTGGGCAGAAAACGGTAGCCGTTTACTGCGCCCCGGCACCCGACCGTACGAGCCTGTTTCTGCCCGCACTGTCCTTCCGCCTCTCTTAGATGGCCAGTTGCGCAGAAACAAATGCCAGAATAAATCGTAAATAATACACGACTACGCCAATTAGTATATTATATCTGCGTGTACCCTCTCTATCGCGAGGCGGAAATGCCACAAGTTCGTCCAATTCAGCAGTCCCTGTTCCCGGAGTTGTCCGGCACCTTCCGGGAATCCGAATCCTTCGCTACACTGAACCAGGAGACACGACATGACTCCCATCGACGCATCGAGCACCATCCCCGCCAACCCCGACTCCATTTTGGAGTTGATGCAGCTCCCAGCCTTTCAGAACCTGCTCGCCAA
>PLGM01000239.1 GCA_003139795.1 Acidobacteriaceae bacterium
TTATGGAGGCCGAGGACTTTGACGGGTTGGACGAGTGGATTCACGAGGAAGTGATTGAGTCACTGAATACCTACAGCGTGGACCAGCACAAGATTGATGTGCCGACCATCCCTTCGTCAGCAGACGACGGCAAGCACATCACGCGCCGTGAACTCGCCAGCGTCCTCCACGGCTTGCGCCTCATGCAAGAGCAATGGGAACCAAAGATGCACGGCTGCACATCCATCGGCCTTCACAATCCACTTGATTTGAGCGAACCCAACGCCTGCGACCACTTCTGCGACGACGAGGACTCCCCGCTCAGCCCCGATGAGATAGACGAGCTTTGCGAAAGGCTCAACACAGAAATCTGCAATTGACCGGCTCCAGAAAAAGGGCGAGTTAGCCCAACGTCTGCTTGCTTCCATCTACCGGCGCAGCAAGCAGCGCGGCCCGCTACTCGCCCGAAGCCGCCTCGGACGATTCCTTTGCGCACCGCAGCGCGTGTTGCATGATTCGCTCCGTAGCATCCTCTCCAATCAGCGCGTTGACGAACAAACAGAATTGAATCGCTCTCAAGGAGAGCGGTTCCACCACTTTCTTGAGATCCTCTTCCGAAAGAGTGCGGACATCGGCAATCGCATTTTCCGTGTCAAGATCACAGAAAGCCCATTTCAAGGCAGAGGTCACTCGCCACACATATCGCTCTTCTAGCGGCAGCGCGGCCAATGCAGCCAAATATGGTTCGGTGTCCTGCCCTCCAATCTGAGCCTTCATTAGGGCGAGATAGGGCTTCATCCTCTCAGAACGGACAAGTTCCTGAGCACCATCTTCGGAATGAATATCGCTAATAGGGAGACTGTTAATTCTTTCCTCTGCCATGCTTCCTCCTGATTGAAGATGCCCCTCTCCGTTGTCCGGCGATAGCTAATGCGGTTCGCGTATATTCCAAGGCTACTCTACGCGACAGCTCACGTCTTCAGCGGGAAGAGCAGGGCGCTTCAACCCGTCGAGCTCAAACCAAACACTCCAGCAACGCAGGATCGTTTTTTCGCACATTTCCCGCACGGTCGCTTACCGGCCATCCGCGACCACATCCGCTGCAGTACAACCCAATGCAGTACTAGAGGCTCTTGACGGTCGCAACGCGCCGGCTGAAACAGGCGCCGCATGCTACGCCCCCGGCACCCCGCCCGTGTCTTAGTGGTGCCGGAGCACAGCACCACGGACAAATCTTCTGCGAGGTCCAGCACAGTTGAAGCGGCCAATTTTACCTTTTCGAGGGGTTGGGCGTGTGTATCATGTCCGCAACGCGAATTATGGGAAAGAATCGTCCGCTACGCGCTCCTTGAAAGCGCCCGGCGCTCACGTCATAACCATCGACAGGAAGCGAGAAAGATGCCCTACGAAGACTCCATCCAGCACTTGCTGGTTCTGTTCCTTGAGTACAAATTGGCCCGATCCCCGAGAGAGCGGTCCCGACTAGAGGCTGAGATTTTGCAGCTCTTCGACACGCTCGGTGCCTCCCTTACCCCACAAATGCTCAGCGTGCGCGGTGAGTTTGAGAGGATGCGTGCCGTCCCGGATCGCCCAGACTCAAACGAAAGGCAGCTAAGAAGGGCTGCAACCCGTTTCTACAAAGACCGTCTTTCACGGTTTCAAAGCATTCCCGATATTCCAGACCTTTCCTGGGGCGCTAAAGAGCTATTGCGCATTCCGATCATTGAAGCATTTGAGTCGGCTGAGTTTCACAATGCCGCGGCGACCGACCAGTCTTTGCGCATAGTCGCGGAGTCGCTGCGCGAGGAGCCGCACTCTCAGAGCGAAGGTCATGGGAGCCTAAGAACATCGATAGCTGTGATTCGCGCTTACGCGAGAAACTTCTGCAACATTCCGCCGTTCTGCTCTGGACGTAACCATGAATAAAGAGACTGAGCCTGAAGACGTGCGTCGAGATGAAGGCCGAAAAGAGGCACTCAAGACCTTCATCGAGCAGACAAAAATTCTTATCACCCTGGCCTCTGGATTCGTTCTAGCGCCGCCCGCTGTCCTGTCGTTCTTACGTAAACCCGCGCCGACTCCATCTCCAGGCTGCGCTGTGCCGCCAGTTTCAGCACTCCCGTGGCATCGCTTTTCATGGGCTGAGGGCCTGCTCGTGGCGTCCATCTTGTTTGGCTATCTAGTGCTCTCGACCATAGCCGGTTCGCAGCATCAAGGAGACTATGATGTTCACCGGCGAGCAACGCGCGTATGCTCGGTGTTTCAGATTGTGCTCTATTTGGCGGGAGTCCTCCTGTTTCTGACCATGATTCCTGCGCTTCTTTGATCGGTAGAAGTGCCCGCGCCTCACAAAGGATGGGGGGAACCGCCCGCTACGCGCCCCGGCACCCCGCCCGTGTTTTGGTGGTGCCGAAGCACCACACCGCGGACAAAACCCTGCCAGGTCCAGCACAGTGGAAGCGGCCAGTTTACCTTTTCGAGGGGTGGGCAAAAATAGCCAGTGACCTATCTACGTCTGAGTTCTCCACTTTACTTTTCGATATAGCTGTCTCTGTAGTCTTCGCGATGCCTCTTCGGGAGCGTCAGCGGAGGAACTTCATCCTTGCCCAGGGTCTTTGCCAGATTCATGGCTGGAAAGCTCAGACCGTGCGCAACCGATATGCGATGAAACTCGCCCCTTCCTAATTTGCCGAGAGCAGTGTCAGTTGGTACTGGCATACTCATCTCAATCAGTTTTCTAAATCCCTGGGTTCCGGCAATTGCTTCACGATACGCATCGACTGTGCGGCCTCCGCCCGTAAGAAAAAAAGGAATTCCGCTTGTCCATGCCGGTGAAGTCGCATATCTTTCGCGCTGAGTCGTGAGCAGAACCTTGCGAATGGCGCGATCTATCCTTTCACTGAATTCTCCTTGAGATTGGACTAGTGCGCCCTTTTGCAAAGAATAGTGTATTTCAAAGTCTGAGCGACTCAGGGTTGTGGCTGCGTCATCCCAGACTCGGCTCGCTAAAGATCCGGCGTGTGCCCTTTGCCTTAGGAGAACATGCGTTCCCCAGTTCTGCACGGTTGATTCCATAATGCAATTGACTGGGGTCTCCGTATCGATCTCATCACCTACGTGGAATGTGACGATATCGACCGTGCCAGCGCCAACATCCACAAGAAGATGCAAATCCCGTTGCCTTTGCGCTGAACAACGGTAGGAGTGGATTTGTGCGGCAAATTCAGGGATAGCCTCTACCATATCCCAAACCAACTGCCCAGGACTCGATGGTGCCCTGCTTTCGACAGACAAGAGCGCGTCTTTAGCACCGGAGAACGTGATCGGACCTGCCGTGCAGCCGAGTCGCCAACCTGCCAGAGCGAGAGACCGGTATAAGGTACGGGTTACTTCGTCGTCCCAGGAAGAGGCTGGAAGGCCCACATTGAGCGCCCAGTCGAGCTGGTAACCCTCAACGACTTTCCGATGTTCTGAAAACAGCCAGGAGCGCGCGTAACGAGATGTGAGAGCGATGAATATGGTTGCATTGAGTTTGTCTTCTTCAGTAGGTGTTCCGAGGAGCGCCATCTTCAGGTCGGTGAATTGTCTTGCCCCCTGCACGTTTCCGAGAACGCAAGTTCCATCGGATAATGTCGAGAAGACGCTTGGAAGCAGAAATGGAGATGCAATCCTGACCGCTCTGTCCCAGTGAACAACGTAGGATGAATTGCGCACTTGGACACATGCTTTTGTGAAAGCAGTTCCGAAATCCAACCCTACTGTGCACATCGAGCGTAAGCCTGGTCGAACGTTCCCGACTTTAGTCTGAGATCCGAATTGCTGCCAACTTTGATCTTGGAAGGTCTCGCAGCCGGGATGCTTAATCCGATGTTCTGTCATCACGGGACCTGACGATACTGGAGTTTTTGAAATTCCAGTGGCAGGTGCATTAGTAGGTGAAGCGCCGACTCGTTGGTTAGGTATGGATGGCGCTTGGGGTGTAGGCTTTACTGCTTGCTTCGAGGCATGAAACACATCACTTCTCGCTTTAGAACTATCCGGAGGGAGAGTGCTAGTTCGAGTTATGTTGAGTACTTGAGGGCGGTTGGGCTCGGGGCTGCGCTTCTCTTCGGCGGCTTTTGAACTGATCCCAATTGCCTTAGCGATCTTCTTCAGTGCTTGCTTCCAATCGATCATGAGAACGCTTCTCCTTCAACGTTGATGACGCCTCTTCCAACAGTCTCGCGATGGGAATCGATCCGTAGTGTTGCCGCGAGCTTGGCTTCTTGGATTCCGAATCGCTCCCGTAGACGCTCGATGGTCTTTTCGGATGCTCTTACAAGACCTCTGCTGCGTGGCTCATCCCCAAGATTTGCAATTCGCTGTCGTTCGGTAGCCAGCTTGCGGTCTCTGTACGCCTTGATCGATTGCAGTTGAAATTGAACACGGTCTGCATTTTCGGCATCTTTCTGCATCTTTTCATTGCCGAAGTCCGTAACCAGTTCCAATTCGCATTCCTCCAAAGCATTTGCCGCACTCTGATGGTCAAGGGCTGCGGTTGCTTCTGGCCAGTCCAATCCAAACATTCTGGCCGAATTGACGATCCCCAACGATTCTTCTGGAGAAAGGACCTTGAGAGAATTAACGTCTACGACCCTGGCTCGAATTGCTTCTTCCGTTCGTAAGCCATTGAAGGTCCAGCGCTGAACGCTAAACGCAAATTGGCCGGGGCGGAGCCGTTCGCCGCCCTTGGCACTCCCAGAAACCGCAACGGAGATCAGGTCAATTGATTCGGCACGATTCTTCTGAAGTTCCTCGCTGATGAAACGAACGAATGGGTGGAACTGACTAATCACTTCGGCGCCCGCGCTCCTAGTGCGGACATTGTTCGCAAAGCGGCATTGCCGAATGCCGCCTTCGGCCAAGCGCGTTAGGCCGTACAATCGCTTTTCGGATATAAAGCCTTCGAGCTTTGCCAGAGTTGCTGGCGGCAACGTGAGTTCTATTTCGTAGTGATCGTCGCCTGACTGGAACCATCGATAGCCCTGCGCATACTTGTTCAGGTAATCTCGCACATAGAGCAGAAGATCGTCGTCAGAGATGTGGCGGGAGAAGTCCTGCGCAGCGTGTACTCTCTTAAGAATATGATCGCTGTGGGCGATCAACTGACCAGCCTGCTCTTCAAGAGCGCGTTCTTCTTGGCTGCGTCGTTCCAACGCTAAGGCAGTCTGACTGATTCGAGCCTCCTCCTCCTTGGGTGTCAATCGTCCTGTCAGCAAATCAGCAGTCAACTGTTGGATTTCTTCGCCTAACACCGCTTCCAGGCTTCCGAGCGCTCTCTCAAAAAGGTTAAGACGTTCGTATAGCCGTTGCACGATTCGTGAGTCTATCGTACCGGCATAGACCAAATTGAGAATATCGATCCGTTCGGCAGTTTGACCGATCCGGTCGATACGGCCGATACGCTGTTCTACCTTCATGGGGTTCCATGGGAGGTCGTAATTCACGAGGAAACGGCAAAATTGGAGGTCAACACCCTCGCTCGCCACTTCCGACGAAAGGAGAATTCGAATGTCCGGCTCGTTCCTGAATCGCTCAATCATCTCTGACTTGTCTTCCTGCATACCCCCGGTGAGAACCAAGCCTTGGATACCAGCTTCTCTCAATCTCCTCTCCAAGTAATGCAGCGTCCCTCGGAAATACGAAAACAGAACCACCTTTTCGTTGGGATATTGGTTGAAAAAGTCGCTCAGTAGCTGGGAGAGGCATTTGAATTTTGAGTCGGTACGCCGAAGTGCTTGAATGTCGTATTTGTCGCGAATCTTATCCAGAAGAAATCGCCGAAAGAACGTGAGAGGCTTCTTGTTTGGTTCGACGCCGATATCTTCGTACAGCAACTCCTCATCTTCTTCGTCTTCGTCCTGGGCATTCCAGGAGGATGCTGCTGCATACATACAGCTGGAAAGCTGGCGCTGCGGGGTTGCGAGGAGAAAACCGTCGGAGACATTCTTTAATTCGGCATAATCCCTGATGGCATCGGTGACTAAGAAATAGAAATCGCTCTCTGCTTCACTCATCGCGATCGAATGCACCACGGGATGACGAACAACCTTTCGTTCAGTGACATCTATCTTTCGTGTTCGGGTAAGGACCCTACTCAGAGAATTGACCCGCTCGATTCGGTCTGCAATCTGAACACGTTCAGAAATATCCCACGGTCGCCCTCGCCTGGAGGTGAGTTCATTGGCAAGGGACTCCAACTGCTTTGAACTGGCCAGAACAGGGTTTTGACGGGCGAAGTTTATAAGCGCCAGTACGGCATCCGGATTGTTTTCTTGGGCAAGGGCCGTCAATCGCGCTTTGACGAGAGGTTCGTTTGCCAGAAGAACATCCTGAAACTGTTCGCGGAACCGAAAGGTATCAGGGTCTACGAGGCTCAGAAGGGAGAAGAGGTCTTCACTCTTGAGATTGATCGGGGTCGCAGACAGAAGCACAATGTTGTCTGTCACCTCTCGGAGTAACTTCCCGAGCTGATGGGACGCTGTCGAAGGGTTTCGCATGTAGTGCGCTTCATCAATAATCACCAGGTCCAGCAGCGGTTCCCTCCCAGACGCGTCCTTCAGCAATCGGGCGAGACGGTGCTTGTCGGTGGCTTGTTCGACGTCATCCTCCCAACCAACGGGAGGTCGAATGCCCTGGATGCTTGCGATGAGAGCCTGACTGGCCGGGAACTCAACGTTGGGTTGGGAAAGCTCGGTTACCAAGCCGGAGGTGTCAACGATTCGGGCATCTACTCCGAAGCGGTTTCGAAGCTCCAGACGCCACTTGTCACAGAGCATCTTGGGGCAAATGACGAGTAGCCGCCGCGCATCCATTCGTGCCCGGAGTTCGGTCCAAATCAATCCAGCTTCGATTGTCTTGCCAAGGCCAACCTCGTCAGCGATCAGGATTCCGCGGGATGGAGAGTCAAGGAATGAAAGGACAGGCTTGTATTGGTGCGCGTAGAAATCGGTGTTCGTCGTGTGCATGCTGTACACAACGTCAGCAAGTCCGCCCGACAACTGGATGTGCGTAAGCCGCCGGCGAAGATCTGCCGAGCGTCCGAATCGCCCGGTTCGAAGGGCCTCGCTATCCTCTGGAGGCGGTTCGTCGAGAAGCTCCAATTCGTAATCTGGATACCAGGTCAGGCCGTCAATTCGAACCTGAATCATACGCATCGATCCTTGGACCCGACTGCGACCAGTACACGCTCCGACTCGCGAAGGA
>PLGM01000180.1 GCA_003139795.1 Acidobacteriaceae bacterium
GAGAACCTGGCACTGTCCAGATCTAAAGAAGTCCATTCATATTGAAGTTGTCGGCCCCAGTGTTTCCCGTACGCTGAATATCTACCGCTCGAGGTCTAACCTTCAAGGTGTTATCGTTCAAGGCCATAATCAACCGTTTCAAACCTTTGCACTTGTAGTATTCGAATGGTCGCGACAGGGGGGCGAACCTGTTCGAGTTGTACCGAAGATTGAAGACAACGCGCTTGTGTTCGAGGGTGGGTCTGAGAATTACTTTTTGACCCACTTCGTTGGGCCACATATTCCCAATTCGCCACAAGAGAATGCGAGCCTGTTCTCGGAACTGAGTAAAGACGGAAGACTCCAACCTGTAATTGACGCAATGAGGGAAGAATTCCCTTTTGTGAACACCTTGTCGTTGGAAATCAACTCCGGGTTCGCAACTGTATTTGCTGAAGTAGAAGGGCAAAAACACAGACTCCCAGTCGGCCTTATCTCTGACGGCGTGCATAAGCTTCTCACCATTCTACTTATTATCGCCACAAGCCCCAACGGCACCATTTTGATCGACGAGATCGAGGACGGTTTTTACTTCAAGAAGATGGCCTCGACCTGGAAAGTCATCCACGGGTTTGCCAAGGCGAATGGAACCCAAATATTTGCCACCACGCATAGCCAGGAATGCCTTGCTGCCCTACTTCCTGTTTTGGAAGCGAACGAGGACGACTTCGCCCTGATTCGCGCAAGCCGCTCCAATGGTTCAATCCGGTTCTCGGTTAACGACGGAAGACGGTTCGCTTCGGCTCTTTCCCAGGAATTTGAGCTGCGATGAGCTATATCCTGCCGCACAAGGTCGAGCGGATTGACGCGCCATTTGTCGTGGCCTGTGAGGGCTTCGGCGATGTTTGCCTGGCCGAACAACTTCTCAAGATCAAGCGAATCGAGAATTGCCGTGTGGGCTGCCCAAGCCGTACTGGAGTTGGTGGCGATGGGAAGGATTACCTAAACAAATATCTCAGCGCCATCGCTTTAGCAGCGAACAATGACACCGTTCGGATGCTTAGAGGCCTGCTTGTGGTTGTGGATGCTGACGATTCCCCTCAAAAGGCATTCGACATAGCTTGCTCCGCGCTCCGGTATGCGGAGTATCCGGTTCCAGATTCAGCCTTCACCCTAAAGGAAGAGAATGGTATCAAGACTGCCATCTATCTGATTCCTGGAGTGAATGAGCCCGGAACACTCGAACACCTTCTGTTGCGCTCCGCCTTCGACAAGGCTCCAACGGCTCAAGCCTGCGTGGACACGTTGCTTGAATGTATCGGAAGAGCCCCAATCGACAAGCCCAACGCCGTGGCAAAGATGAAGATGTCTGCCCTCGTCGCGGCATCTTTCCCCAAGAATCCCTGGGCAACGCCTGGGCCGCTGCTGCAAAGCAGCGACAATGACCTCATTCCCCTCGACAGCCCTCACTTCAAACATCTGGCCGATTATCTCGCGAACTTCTGCACAGAGTGAGAACGGTGCAGAACCTGGTTCAAATCTCGCGCCCAACCTGGCTTCCCTCCTACCTCCCGGAACTCGACGGCCTGCGCGGCCTGGCGATTCTGTGGGTGGTCCTCTATCACTGCCATCCGCGCCTCCAGGGCACATGGATCTACTACGCCGCAATCTGGGGTTGGGCGGGGGTGATTCTGTTCTTTGTCCTCAGCGGATTTCTGATCACCTCCATCCTGCTGGTGACGCGGGACAAGCCGCATTACTTCCATAACTTCCATGCGCGCCGGGCGTTGCGCATCTGGCCGGTCTACATCCTGCTGCTGCTGGTGGTTTACCTTAACGCGCCCTGGTTCATCGGCCCCAGCGTGATCGACGCCATCAAAACCGCACCCTGGCTGGCGTACATCTTCCTGGTGCAGAATCTTTTCCATCTGACGCTGCCCCCGGCCATCGGTCCAACCTGGGCGCTGGCCATCGAGGAGCAGTACTACTTTCTATGGGCGCCGCTGGTGCGTTTTCTGCGCAAGCCCTGGATGCTCTTCGCCGTCCTGCTCTGTGCGCTTGCGGCTTCGCCGCTGTTACGCCTCAGCCAGTACACCTGGCTCACGCCAACGCACACGCTCATTCACCTTGACGGAATTGCCTTGGGGAGCCTGATGGCGCTGGGGATGCATACCCTCCCGCTCAGCCGCCGCGTCTGGCTCTGGATGGGCCTGGGCGCATTTGTTGTGGGCATTGCGGCCGCTGCCACTGTGGCCGGCGGAACAGCGTTCCTGGATTCCGCGCTGGCGGCGGGCTTTGCCGGCGCGGTGCTGGCCCTGATCGCCTCCACCGGCGCCCGCAATCCCCTCAACGCCGCGCTGCGCAGCGGTCCGCTGGCCTTCTACGGCCGCATCAGCTACGGCCTCTACATGATTCACATTGCGGTTTTTATCTACTTCGGCTGGTTCGATCTGCGCATGGACCGTTACGGCATGGCCGGCAACCTCGCCGTCGTCGCCTTCCGCCTGGCCGCCTCCACCGCTTTCGCCGCCGCGCTGTGGTACGGCTTCGAGTCGCAGATCCTCAAGCTAAAGCGCTATTTTTGACGCCGGATTCGCTCGCCCTGATGCAAAATACAAGAAAATGGAAGCGCGCGCCTTCGCTTCCCCGTTTGCTCGCAGGATGAAAGGGCTCTTCGATGCATCCACGCCGACCCATCGTCCGCCTCGCCCTTGCCGGCCTGCTGATTCCCGCGTCGGCCCTGGCCGTGCGCGGTCAGGCGACATCGCCTCCGGCGGCCGGACCCACGTCCGCTGCACCGGCCTCTGCTCAGCCCCCCGCTCCAGGCCCCGCTCCCGCCGCGGTTCCGGCCGTTCTGCGCGCCAACGCCAACCTCGTTCTCGTCGATGTAGTGGTCACCGACCGGGACCATCCCGCCCATGGTCTCGATCGGAGCCGCTTCCACATCTTCGAGGATGGGCGCGAGCAGCCCATCGCCTCCTTCGACGAGCACAACCCCGCCGCGCCGGCCGCCGCTGCCAAAAAGCCGGCCGCGAAGCCGGCCGCTCTGCCGCCCCACACTTACACCAACGTCTCTCCGTACCCTGAGGCCACCGCCGTCAACGTGCTGCTCCTGGACGGTCTGAACACGCCCATGGCCAACCAGATCGACGTGCGCCGCAAGATGATTCAGTTCCTGGGCAGGATTGAGCCGGGCACCTCGCTGGCCATCTTTACCCTCTCCTCGCGGCTGCGGCTGGTGGAGGGGTTCACCACCGACGCCTCCGAGCTCACCAAGGCCCTGCAAGGCCCAAAGGCCGCCCCCCAGCCCTCCGTCGTCCTCGACCCGCAGACCGATCAAGCCGTGGACTCGGTCATCGGCGACATGGCGAACATGAGCGCCGGCGCAGATCCCCTCAGCGTCGGCGGGACCAGCGCCCTGAGCGCGCTGCAGCAGTTCCAGGCCGACATCGCCGCCTTTCAAACCGACCGGCGGGTGCGGATGACCCTGGAAGCCATGCAGCAACTGGCCCGCTATCTGAGCGGAATTCCGGGCCGCAAGAACCTGATCTGGTTTTCCGGCTCGTTCCCCATTGCCCTCGATCCCGACGACTCGCTCGACAACCCCTTTGAAGCCATGCGCAGCTACTCGGACGACATACGGGAGACCGCCGAACTGCTTTCGGCCGCGCGCGTGGCCGTCTATCCGGTGGACGCGCGGGGCCTGATGACGCTGCCCTCGCTCGATGCGTCCTACTCGCCGTCCACCAACCTGATGGGCGCCAGCGTGAACGGCGGCCGGGGCGGCTCAAGGCGAGCAGCTACGGCAAACAAGCCCAGCGCTGCCAGGGACGACCTGAATGCCATGAAGCAAATGATGGACGAACAGGCCTCGATGAAGCAGATTGCCGAACAGACCGGCGGACAGGAGTACATCTACACCAACGGCCTGAAAGAGGCCGTGGCAAGCGTTGTCGAGAACGGTTCAAGCTACTACTCGATTGGGTACGTGCCGTCCGCGCTCGAGCTCGACGGCCAGTTCCGCAAGATTCAGGTTCGCATCGACGGCCATGACTACAAACTCGGCTACCGCCATGGGTACTACGCGGACCCTCCGGACAAACCCTCGCCCCACAACCCCGGCCAGACCAGCCTGATTGTGGCTGCAACCCTGCACGGCGCGCCGCCATCGACGCAAATCCTGTTCCAGGCGCGCTTGCTGGCCGCCTCTGATCCGCTGCTGCTAGGCGCAAAGCTGCCCGCCGGTCCAGCCGGGGAACTGACGCCTGCCCTGAAAGTACCCCTGCATCGCCTCATTGTGGACCTGAATGTCGACCCACACGGCCTCATTTACGACACAACTCCCGATGGCGCGCAACATTCCCAGATCGAATTCCTGCTGGTAGCCTACGACGCAGACGGTCAGCGCATCAACTACCTGGACAGCGGCTTCCAGATGAACATGAAGGCCGGACAATACGCGCGGACCATGGCCTCGGGCATTCCCATTCGCCTTCCGCTCGATCTGCCCGCGGGCCAGTTTTCCCTGCGCATCGCGGTCCACGATCTCACCGCCGGCCGCGCCGGCTCGCTCGAAGTCCCCGTAACGGTTGCGGCAAACTAGTTCGGCCGTACCGGCGTTGGCGCTACCGCGAGCGTCCGATAATCACAAACAGCGCCAGCAGAAACAGGGTCACGCTGGGCGCGGCCGTCTCCTGGCGGCGAATGTGATAGATGCCGGCAACCACCATCAGCAGCGCCAGGCCCGCCGCCGCCAGCCGCAGAAGGATGTTGGGAGGCCAAGGGTCCACCGGCAACACCACGCCCACCGCTCCGGCGAGTTCCAACAGACCGACAATGGAGGCCAGCCCTTGCGACATGCCCACCCCCTTGGCCTTGCCTCGCATCTCCGGCGCTTTCACCAGCTCTTCATAGGCCAGCAGCTTGCTGACTCCCCTGAACAGAAACACGCCCGCCAATAGAATTTGCGCAATCCAAAGCAGAGTGTTCCCTCCCCCCTGAGCGTTCATCCCTCCGCCTTTCTTCCCTGCCCGTCCCCTGGATGTTTCGCTGCAAACACCCAGGAGTTCAATAGCAGCTAACGATTGAACCCCGGAATGGAGGTGAATGTCAAGATCGATGCGGCACATCGCCGCGCCGATTTCCGCATCGAATGTAAAGAGAGCTTGAATGTTCCATAAAATGGGCCGTCGGCCCACCCGCTTGTGACATCAATCACCCATGGCTGTAACCATCGGCTGCTAGGCTTTGAACGTCACAAAAACTCTCCATGCGAGGTGCAATGTGAGCGAAGAAACAGCGAGCAAAGGACCCCTGAGCCCCGAAATGCTGGACAAAATGGACGCCTACTGGCGTGCCGCCAACTATCTCTCCGTCGGCCAGATTTACCTGAAGGACAACCCGCTGCTGGAGCGCCCGCTTACCCTCGACGACGTGAAGCCGCGTCTGCTGGGCCACTGGGGCACCACGCCGGGGCTCAACTTTCTTTATGTGCACTGGAACCGCCTGATCCGCGAGCGCGGCCTGAACATGCTCTACATCATCGGCCCAGGGCACGGCGGACCGGGCCTGGTGGCCAACACCTATCTGGAAGGCTCCTACTCCGAGATCTACCCCCACATCGAGCAGAACAAGGACGGCCTCAAGCGGCTCTTGCGCCAGTTCAGTTGGCCCTACGGCATTCCCAGCCACGTAGCCCCTGAGACGCCGGGCTCGATTCACGAGGGCGGTGAACTGGGCTACTCCCTGGTACACGCCTACGGCGCGGCCTTCGACAATCCCGATTTGATCGTGGCCTGCGTGGTGGGCGATGGCGAGGCCGAAACCGGCCCGCTGGCCACTAGCTGGCACTCCAACAAGTTCCTCAACCCCTTGAGCGACGGCGCGGTGCTGCCCATCCTCCATCTGAACGGCTACAAGATCGCCAACCCCACGATTCTTGCCCGCATTCCCCACGCCGAGTTGGAAAGCCTGATGCGCGGATACGGCTATGAGCCCTTCACTCTCGAGGGCCACGACCCGGCCGTGCTGCACCAGCAGGCCGCGGCGGTCTTTGACGCCATGCTGGACCGCATCGCGGCCATCCAAAAGGCGGCCCGCGAAGAAGGTTCCACGGCGCGCCCCGCCTGGCCCATGCTGATCATGCGCACGCCCAAGGGCTGGACGGGTCCCAAATTCGTAGACGGCAAGCCGGTGGAGGGCACCTGGCGCGCCCACCAGGTTCCCCTCGACCAGATCTTCGAGAAGCCCGAGCACCTGCGCCAACTGGACGAGTGGATGCGCAGCTACAAACCCGAAGAACTCTTCGACGAAAAGGGCAAATTCCGCGAGGATCTGGCCGAAATCGCGCCCAAAGGCCGGCTGCGCATGGGCATGAACCCCCACGCCAACGGCGGCCTCCTTCTGCAGCCGCTCAAGGTGCCCAACTTCCGCGACTTTGCAGTGAAAATAGAGGGTCGCGGCCAGCACGACTTCGAGTCCACGCGCATCCTCGGCCACTTGCTCCATGCCGTCATGCAGGCCAATATGGACACGAAGAACTTCCGCGTCTTCGGCCCCGATGAGACTGCCTCCAACCGCATCGGCGACGTGATCGTCGGAACCGGCAAGGCCTGGATGGCCGAGACCCTCCCCGTAGATGAGCAACTGTCCGAAACCGGCCGCGTCATGGAAGTGCTCAGCGAGCACATGTGCCAGGGCTGGCTGGAGGGCTACCTGCTCACCGGACGCCACGGCTTTTTCTCCTGCTACGAGGCCTTCATCCACATCATCGACTCGATGGCGAACCAGCACGCCAAGTGGCTCAAGAGCACACGCGAGATTCCCTGGCGCAAACCCATCGCCTCGCTCAATTACCTGCTCAGTTCGCTGGTCTGGCGGCAAGACCACAACGGCTTTTCTCACCAGGACCCCGGCTTCATCGATCACCTGCTCAACAAGAAGGCCGATGTGGTGCGCATCTATCTGCCGCCCGACGCCAACACCCTGCTCTCGGTCGCGGATCATTGCCTCCGCAGCCGCCACTATATCAATCTCATCGTCGCCGGCAAGCAGCCGGCCCCGCAGTGGCTCCCTATCGACGAGGCCATCGCTCACTGCACAAAAGGCCTGGGCGCCTGGCAGTGGGCGTCGAACGACGACGGCGGCCCCGACGTGGTCATGGCATGTTGCGGCGACGTACCCACGCTGGAAACCCTGGCCGCCGTTTGCCTGCTCCGCGAAAGATTGCCCGACCTGCGCATCCGCGTGGTCAATGTGGTGGACCTGATGGCGTTGCAACCGACATCCGAGCATCCGCACGGGCTGCCCGACGAGGACTTCGATCAGCTCTTCCCCGCCGGCACGCCCGTCGTCTTCGCCTTCCACGGCTATCCATGGCTCATTCACCGCCTCACCTACCGGCGCCACAACCACGACAACATTCACGTGCGCGGCTACAAGGAAGAGGGCACCACCACCACCCCCTTCGATATGTGCGTGCTCAACAACATCGACCGGTTCCAACTGGCGCTCGATGTCATCCGGCGCGTGCCCAGGCTCAGGTCGGATGTGGGAGCGGCCGAGCAGTGGTACTCCGAGGCCATTCAGCGTCATCGTTTGTATGTAGCCGAAAACGGCGACGACCTGCCCGAGATAAAGAATTGGCGCTGGCCCCAAAGCTGACTTGCTAACCCGCTAACTCCGCTAACTCCGCTAACTCCGCCAACTCCGCTAACCGGCTAACAACGCTAACTCCTCTAACTCCGCCAACCCGCTGACTCGTTCAGCCCCAACCTCAGAGGTTTTCACTCATGGCTTCCTTGCCCGTACTGGTTTTGAACAGCGGTTCTTCTTCCATCAAGTTCTCCATCTATGAGGCCGGCGACGGCCAGCGGACCAAGCTCCACGAGGGCGCGGTCGACGGCATCGGCACCGATCTGGGCACCTTCTGGATCAAGGACGCCGAGGGCAGAAAGCTGGTCGATGAGACCCCTGCTTTGCCCAATCGCGCCGTTGCCTTCAAGCTGGTTGTCGACGCGCTCCACTCCAGCGACTTCCCTGCCCCGGCGGCCATCGGCCATCGCGTGGTTTGCGGCGGCCCGACGGTCAAGGAAAACCAGCTCATCACGCCCCAACTTATCGACGAGATTGACAGCTACGCCGCCCTGGCGCCGCTGCACACGCCCATTGCCGTCTACATCATGCGCGAGTCCCTGAGCCTGTTCCCAGGCATCCCCAACTTTGCCATCCTGGACACCTATTTCCATCGCACCATGCCCGAAGTGGTCACCCACATGCCCATCCCCGAGGAGTATTCCGCGATGGGCGTGCGCCGCTACGGCTATCACGGCATCTCCTACGAGTCGATCGTCTACCAGTTGGAACCCAACGTGCCTGAGAAGCTCATCGTCGCCCATCTCGGCAACGGCGCCTCCATCAGCGCTATCCGCAATGGCCAGTGCCTCGACACGTCAATGGGTTTGACGCCAACCGGCGGCATCATCAGCGGCTCGCGCACCGGCGACATCGATCCCGGCGTCCTGCTCTTCATTCTGCACAAGATTGCCGAAACGGCCTCGAGCGCCACAGAGGCCGCCGATCGGCTGGAAATAGTCGTCAGCAAGAAGTCCGGACTGCTGGGCGTGAGCGAGCTCTCCAACGACATGCGCGACCTGCGCGACGCCATCAAGGACGGCAACGCCAAGGCGCGGCTGGCCGTGGACAAGTTTACCTGGACCATCGCCCGCTGGATCGGCAGTTATGTGGCTGAGCTGAACGGGCTGGACATGCTGGTCTTCACCGGCGGCATCGGCGAAAACGATATCGCCGGCCGCGCCGAAATCTGCGCCGGCCTGGGCGCGCTGGGCATCGTGCTCGACCCGGTCCGCAACAACGTCCGCGGCGAAGCCGTCATCTCCGCCGAGAATTCGCCGGTCACCGTGCGCGTCATTCCCCCCGCCGAAGACCTGATGATCGTTAACCACGTCGTCCGGCTGCTCGGCAAGTAAGTCGGGCATCAGGTATCCATTCCCAACTGCTGGAAGTGCGCCTGGGCCGCACACTCCTTCAGATCGCGACAGAGGGCATCGACGCGCGCCGGATCGGTATCCCAGGAAAACATGAAGCGCGCCGCGCCGCCGATGAAGGTATAGAATCTCCAGCCGCGCTCTCGAACCGGATTGAGAATCTCCTCCGGCGCCAAGAGGAATGCCGCATTGGCTTCCACCGGCGCTGCCAGCCGAATACCCCGAATGGAAGAGACTTGCGCCGCGAAATGTCTTGCGCAATGGTTTGCGTGTGCGGCGTTGCGCAGCCACGCCCCGCTCTCCAGCATTCCCACCCACGGCGCTGCAAGAAAGCGCATCTTCGATGCCAGTTGGCCGGCTTGTTTGCATCGGTAATCGAAATCCGCGGCCAGCCTGCGATCGAAGAAGAGAACTGCTTCCCCAACCGCCATGCCGTTCTTTGTGCCGCCAAAGCAGAGCACATCCACCCCGCTCTTCCATGTGACCTCCGCCGGCGAGCAACCCAGACTCGCGCAGGCATTCGCAAAGCGGGCGCCATCCATGTGCAGATAAAGCCCATGAGCTTTGCATTCATCTGAGATTGCGCCGAGTTCCGCCAATGTATAAACCCGGCCTGTTTCGGTGGATTGCGTGATGGTCACAACGCGCGGCTTGGGGTAATGGATATCCTGGCGCTTGGTGGCCAGTTCTCGAATGGACGCCGGCGTCAGTTTGCCTTCCGCGCTTTGCGCCACCAGCAGCTTTGAGCCGTTTGAGAAGAACTCCGGAGCCCCGCATTCATCTGTCTCGATATGCGCTGAGTCGCAGCAGATTACACCGTGGTAAGACTGGCAAAGAGACGCCAGCGCAAGCGAATTGGCCGCGGTGCCATTGAAGACAAAGAAGACCTCGCAGTCTGTTTCGAACAGTTCGCGAAATGCATCCGATGCTCTTGCCGTCCAGGGATCGTCTCCGTATGCCGTTGCGTGTCCGTGATTGGCGGCTTCGCTCGCAGACCATGCCTCGGGACAGATGCCGGCGTAGTTGTCGCTCGCGAACTGCTGCAGCAGATCCTTCGGGTCCATCTCGGTCATTTCATCGTCCTTTCGCCATCGCGAAGAACGCTCTCGAATTGCGCCCCTCGTTCGGGTTGTTCCGTCTTCCGATCACTCCACACATTCCTGCGAGAGTCAAGTCCGTGCCTTCCCGAAGCAAGCGGACCTTCCCGGGAAAATCTTCTCAACCATCATCGAATGAATAAGTTAAGGAATCTCTCCGGCGCTGGCCATGCCTGCGGAAGAAGGGCGCCTCCTGACCGTCCTTTGGCTTTGACACCCCCGCCGCGAAGGTCGCCGCCGGCGCGCACGCATCCCCCAAAGCAGCCAATTCTCTTCCCCGGCCCAAAACCCTGAAACCCGCGCCAAGCCGGCGCCTTGTCAGCTTTCCGCACCGGGCTCGTTGCGCATCGCCTGGTCAAAGGCATCAGGGGCAGGGTGCGAAGAAGCCGGCGAACGCGTTGCGGTCCGCCAGTTTGCTTCCGTCCGTCTGGGTGAAGCCGATCACATCAGCGCATGTTTTGGAGGGATACAATAAAACATCGGAGCCGAGAGCTCCGGCGAGCAGCGAGCGGTGGACATGAACTGAGCGCAAAGGTGAATGATGTCATTGCGCTGAGCGGCAAGGAGCGCTGGGTAGCCGTGGCTCCGGAACCATTGAAGCAGATTCATATTCATACCCACTGATCCAGGAGCAGGGATGGCCAAGCAACCGGAGAGTCCGAAGAACAAGACGATTGCCGACAAGGTTTCCGACCTTCGCGCCAAGCGTGCCGAGCTCGAATTCGGTGGCGGCAAGGAGCGCATCGATAAGCAGCACGCCGGCGGCAAGCTGACGGCGCGGGAACGAGTCGCAAGGCTGGTGGACCGAGGCAGCTTCCAGGAGATCGGTCTCTTTGCCCTTCATCGCGCCACCTATTTTGGGATGGCCGAAAAGAAGCTGCCCGCGGATGGCGTCGTCACCGGATGCGCAACCATCGATGGGCGCCTGGTGCATCTTGCCAGCCAGGATTTTACCGTGTTGGGCGGAGCTGCCGGCGAAACGCACAGCAAAAAGGTTGCCGACATGTTGAGCCTGTCTCTCAAAACCGGCAGCCCTTTCATCTTCATCAACGACTCTGGCGGCGCTCGCGTTCAGGAGGGCATTGACAGTCTGGCCGGATATGCCCGCGTCTTCTACAACAATGTCATGCTCTCGGGAACGGTGCCGCAAATCTCCCTCATTTGCGGACCCTGTGCGGGGGGCGCCTCTTACAGTCCGGCGCTCACCGATTTCGTGATCCAAACCCGCCAGGCGCAGATGTTCATTACCGGGCCGCAGGTCATCAAACAGGTTACCGGCGAGGTTGTCTCCGCGGAGGAACTGGGTGGCGCTCAATCGCAGATGAACAACGCGGGAGTGGTTCACCTCATCGCCCAGAATGACGACGAAGCGCTTCAGCTTTGCCGGCGGTTGCTCAGTTTCATGCCGGCAAACAACCTTGAAGATCCGCCCCGCATGCCCTTCAATGCGCGTATGAAATCCGATCCGGATATGAACGGAATTGTTCCCGTCGACCCCAAGGTTGCCTATGACGTCCGCAACGTCCTCGCGCGCGTTGTGGACTATCAGGATTTTCTCGAGATCCAATCCGGATTCGCTCCCAACATCGTCATCGGCTTTGGACGCCTGCAAGGCCGGCCCGTCGGGATTGTAGCCAACCAGCCATATGTTCTGGCCGGCGCGCTGGACATCGATGCCTCCGATAAGTCGGCTCGATTTGTCCGCTTCTGCAATGCCTTCAACATTCCGCTGCTTACGTTTGTCGATGTGCCGGGCTTTCTCCCTGGAGTCGAGCAGGAGCGTGGCGGCATTATTCGTCACGGCGCCAAGCTGCTGTTTGCCTACTCGGCCGCCACGGTTCCGAAGATCACTCTGGTGTTGCGCAAGGCATACGGTGGTGCATATATCGCCATGTGCTCCAAGGGCCTGGGCGCGGACCGGGTTGTGTCCTGGCCTACGGCGGAGATCGCCGTCATGGGCGCAGAGGGCGCAGCGGAAATCGTGTTTCGGCATGAGATCGATGCCGCGGAGGATCAAGCGGCCCGCCGCAAGGAACTGGTCGACGAGTATCGGGAGACGTTTGCGAACCCTTACGTTGCGGCCGGCCGCCGGCTTGTGGATGACATCATCGAACCCGCCGAGACCAGGAAGTATCTGGCCCAGGCGCTGGAATCGTTGCACACCAAGCGGGAGTTGCGTCCGCAAAAGAAACATGGATTGATCCCATTATGAAGAGGTGCTGCGCGTGGCATTGAATATGAAAGCCGCGGCTGCTGCCGCGATGGAAGCGGGTCAACCGGAAGAAGAAGAAATTGCGCCGGAAATGCTGGCGGTGATTGCCGCCGCGGTTACCGCATTCCTGGGTGCAAACCACAGCATCCGGTCCGCCAGGATGCTTCAGTCGCCCGACGCGGCAGTGAGCCGATGGACGCGGCAGGGACGGGCATCGGTTCTTGCCTCTCATAACCTGCCATCGAAGCGTTGAGGCGATGGGAAAGTCTATCGAGGAAAGGAACCAGTTACTTGAAGCTTCACATAACCATTGACGGAAAGACCTACGAGGCTGATGTCGAGGTCCTGGAGGACGACGAGAGCCCGCTGCAGCCAAGTTATCCGACCTACCAACCGGTTCCCGCCGCGCCTCAGCCGGTTTCGCTTCCCGTCGCGCACACTCAGACCCAGGCGGCCGAGGGAAATGTTTATGACGAGAGAGTTTGCCGCAGCCCTGTGATGGGCCTGGTCATAAAGGTCAACGTCAAGCCGGGACAGCCGGTTCAGGCAGGCGATCTGATGATGGTTCTCGAAGCCATGAAGATGGAAACAAATGTGACCGCGCCCCGCACGGGAATAGTGAAGAGCGTGCACATGGCGCCCGGCGACTCGGTAAAACTGAATCAGATCGTCGTTGAGTTCGAATGACCGTCGGATTCCGGCCTCGATCGAAAGGGTAACAAATGAGCGGTGTTCCGGAAGATCTGAAACATGTTCCAGGCATAAGGTTCGTAGACCACGTCGCGATCGCCGTGAAACAGGGCGATTTGGACGGCCAGGTCAAGGCCTGGGAGATGCTCGGCTTCCACGAAGTTCACCGCGAAGAAGTGCTCGGGGGCGACCAGGTGCGCGAAGCTTTGCTGCGAGTCGGCGACGGTCCCAACCTGATTCAATTGCTCGAACCTTTGACCACTGACTCTCCCGTGCAAAAGTTGATCGAGAGAAACGGCGGCCGCGGCGGGCTTGCACATATTGCTTTCCGCGTGGAAAGCGCGCAGCAGGCCTTCGACGCCATGAAGGCAAGCGGATTTCAACTTATCGACAAGGCTCCCCGCAAAGGCTCGCGGGGCACCACGGTCTTCTTTGTTCATCCCAAGTCGAGAGCCGACAATCCCTTCGGGTTTCTCATTGAAATTGTCGAAGCCCCTGAAAGCAAGTGAAGGAATATGGCCACCGATTATCTGCTCCAGGAGTTTCCTCCGGTAAGTACAGAGTCGTGGGAAGAAGTTATTCGTAAGGACCTCAAGGGCGCCGACTACGTTAAGAAACTTATCTGGCAAACAGAGGAAGGGCTGGCAGTCAAGCCCTACTACCGGGCTGAAGATATCCGAGGGTTGGACTATCTGGATGCGCCGCCCGGCGATTTTCCTTATGCTCGCAGTGCCCGTTCGACAGGCGACTGGCGCATTCGCGAGGAAATCGACGCGCTCGATCTGGAGCAGGCAAATCGCGCGGCGTGCAGTGCGGTCGCTGCCGGAGCCGAGGAGATCGCATTTCGCAATGTTGTCATCGGGAATGCCTCCGACCTGGGAATGTTGCTGGTCAACCTCGATGAGATTCCCGTGCATTTTGAATATGCCGGCGAGCCCCTTATTCGTCTTTTGATTGAACGGCTGACCGAACGGCAAAGGCCGTCGCCGGTATCGACCGCCTACGATCCGCTCGCCAACCTGGACTTCGCGGCGGAGGTCGTCGGGACCTCTCCTCTCGCGCTCGTGCCATTCACAATCCATGGCGAGGAATTTGAAGAATCGGGGGCAACCGCCGTTGAGGAAGTTGGTTTCACCCTCGCAGGTGCAGTCGATTTCCTCGCTGAAATGCAATCCCGGAACATTGAGGTCGATCGCGCCGCGGCTTCGATCGCGTTCTCCTTTGCAATGGGCGCAAACTTCTTCTTTCAGATTGCCAAGCTCCGCGCCTTCCGCATGCTTTGGGCGCGCGTCATCGAGAGTTTTGGCGGAACGCAAAATTGCGCCAAGGCCCGAATTCATGCTCGCACCTCCCGCTGGAACCAGACTATCTACGATCCTCACATCAACATCCTGCGCGGAACAACGGAAGCTATGTCCGCTGTCCTCGGCAGTGCGGACTCAATCTCCGTCGCGCCCTTCGATGAGTGTTACAAGACGCCGGATGAGGCCAGCCGCCGGCTTGCCCGCAATACGCAGATTCTTCTCAAGCAGGAGGCGATGTTATCCCGAGTTGCCGATCCCGGCGCCGGGTCCTACTGTCTGGAGGTCATTACCGATTTCATTGCCCGCGAGGGTTGGAGATCGATGCAGGGAATCGAAGCCGCCGGCGGCTATCGCAAGGCTTTTGCCGGTGGGCAGATCGCGCAGGCGCTGGAGCGATCGCTGGCTGCCAGGGAAAATGCCGTGGTATCTCGCCGCCGCATCTTTACCGGGACCAACCAATACGCCAATCTTTCTGAAAAAGCACTGCATCGCATTGACTTCTCGCGCCTCTCCGGTAAACGGCGCGGCGCGCAGGCTTATGAGCAGCTTCGTCTGCGTACCGAACGCCACGCGGCCCGGACCGGCAAGTCTCCGCGCGTTCTGCTGGCCGAATTCGGAGATGTCAGGATACGTTCGGCACGCTCCAACTTCGCCGCCAATTTCTTTGCCTGCGCGGGCTTCGATATCGTCACGCACCGATTCGCGAGCGCCGATGCGATTGCCGCCAGCGATGCCGATTTGATCGTTCTCTGCAGTTCCGATCCGGAGTATCTCGCCCTGGCCACGGAACTTGTGCTCAAGTTAGAGGCGCTCGGACGCAAGACCCCGGTTCTTATCGCGGGCAATCCCGATTCCGCCGCGCAACTGCAAGCGGCCGGCGTTGCTGACTTCGTTCATATCCGCAGCAATCCTATTGAGCTTCTTACGAAATGGCAGCAACTACTGGGGATCGGGGATTAGTTATGCGTCCAGACTTTTCAAACATCGATTACAAGCCCGCGGCGGAACCGGCGCAAGCGCGAGAAAGCAATGAATGGCTCTCTCCCGAGCACATTCCGGTGAAGAGCTTCTATACGCGCGATGACCTCAAGGGACTCGAGCATCTTGAGTATGCAGCCGGAATCCCGCCTTACCTCCGCGGACCCTATAGCACCATGTATGTCATGCGGCCCTGGACGGTCCGGCAATACGCGGGTTTCTCCACCGCCGAAGAGTCGAACGCCTTCTACCGCCGCAACCTGGCCGCCGGGCAAAAGGGGCTCTCGGTCGCGTTCGATCTTGCCACCCACCGGGGATACGACTCCGATCACGAGCGCGTAACCGGAGATGTGGGCAAGGCAGGCGTGGCCATCGACTCGATTATCGACATGAAGATTCTGTTCGACCGCATTCCTCTCGATCGAATGTCCGTGTCCATGACCATGAACGGCGCGGTGCTCCCCATCATGGCGTTCTATATCGTTGCCGCCGAGGAGCAGGGAGTTACGCCCCGGCAGTTGACCGGGACCATTCAGAACGACATCCTCAAGGAGTTCATGGTCCGCAACACGTATATCTATCCACCCGAAGGTTCCATGCGGATCATCGGCGACATCTTCCGCTACTGCGCGGAGAATATGCCGAAGTTCAACTGCATCAGCGTGAGCGGATACCACATGCAGGAAGCCGGAGCCACGGCGGATATCGAACTGGCCTACACGCTCGCCGACGGCCTGGAATATCTGCGCACCGGACTAAAAGCCGGTCTCGATATCGACGACTTTGCGCCCCGCATCTCCTTTTTCTGGGGCATTGGCATGAACCACTTCATGGAGATTGCCAAGATGCGCGCCGCGCGCGTGTTATGGGCTAAGTTAGTCAAGGCCTTCAATCCGAAGAATCCCAAATCGCTGGTCTTGCGGACCCATTCGCAGACTTCGGGCTGGAGCCTCACCGCCCAGGATCCGTTCAACAACGTGGTGCGCACCTGCGTCGAGGCGCTGGCCGCGGCATTCGGGCACACGCAGTCCCTGCACACCAATGCCCTGGATGAAGCCTTGGCGCTGCCCACCGATTTCTCCGCCCGCATCGCGCGCAACACCCAGATTTATCTGCAGGAAGAAACCGGCATCACGCGCATCGTGGATCCCTGGGCCGGTTCTTTCTATGTCGAGCGGCTCACGCACGAACTCATGCATGCGGCATGGGCGCTGATAGAGGAAGTGGAGAGCCTCGGCGGCATGGCCCGCGCCATTGAAACCGGCGTTCCCAAGATGCGCATTGAAGAAGCGGCGGCGCGCCGGCAGGCCCGCATCGACTCTGGCGCCGACGTGATCGTGGGCGTCAATGCCTATCCCTCGCCCGAGCAGCCGCTGATTCCCGTCCTCGATATCGACAATGCCTTGGTGCGTGAATCGCAACTGAAACGGCTCGACAAGCTGAAGCGCGAGCGCGACAATACTGCCGTGCGCCAATCGCTCTCGCAACTGGAACAATGCGCCGCCAACGGCCAGGGCAATCTGCTGGAGTGCGCGGTCGATGCCGCGCGCAAACGCGCCACACTGGGCGAGATTTCCTCTGCTCTCGAGAAGGTGTGGGGCCGCTACCAGGCCACCACGCGCACCATCGCCGGCGTTTACTCCGCTGAGAGCGGCTCTGCCGCGGAGTTCAGGAAGGCGCGGCAGGTGGTCGCGGAGTTTGAGAAAGCCGAAGGCCGCCGCCCCCGCATTCTGGTGGCGAAAATGGGGCAGGATGGCCACGACCGCGGCGCCAAAGTCATCGCCACTGCCTTCGCCGATATCGGCTTTGACGTGGATATCGGCCCCTTGTTCCAGACTCCGTTTGAGGTCGCGCGAAACGCTGTCGAGAACGATGTGCATGTCGTCGGCGTCTCCTCGTTGGCCGCCGGCCATAAGACCCTGGTCCCGCAGTTGATCGATGAGTTGCGTAAACTCCATCGGGATGACATTCTGGTGGTCGTCGGCGGCGTCATTCCGACGCAGGACTACGAGTTCCTGTACCAGGCCGGAGTGTCCGGCATCTACGGGCCAGGCACGGTGATTCCGGTGGCGGCGCAGCGGATTCTCGACATTCTGAGCAGCAGTTTGGTTGGAGGACGTTCCTGATTGATGGACCCGGAAGAGAGTGCGTTACGTGTCAGGCCCGGCTGCCGGGCCCCGGAGCCGCCGCGAGACCTGATTGCGCGCGCCTCGAACCGCCATCGCTCCCTTTCGCTTGAGCAATACGTCGATGGCATCCTGCGCGGCGACTGCATCATTCTGGCGCAGGCCATCACCCTCGTCGAGAGCTCTCGCGCCGCGGACCGCGAACTGGCCGAGCGAATTGTCGAAGACTGCCTTCCCCATAGCGGCAATTCCATTCGCGTGGGCATCACCGGCGTTCCCGGCGCGGGCAAGAGCAGCGTGATTGAAGTGCTGGGCACGTTCTTGATTGCCAAACACGGGCAGAAAGTCGCCGTGCTCGCAATCGATCCCAGCAGCCAACTTTCCGGCGGAAGCATTCTGGGCGACAAGACCCGCATGACATCTCTCGCCTCCAGCGAGATGGCCTTCATCCGGCCTTCTCCATCCCGCGGATCTCTCGGCGGCGTCGCGCAACGCACCCGTGAGGCGATGCTGCTGTGCGAAGCGGCGGGATACCGCAACATTCTCGTCGAGACGGTTGGAGTCGGACAGTCCGAGACCGCGGTTCACGACATGGTCGACTTTTTTCTGCTCATCATGCTGGCGGGAGCGGGGGACGAACTGCAAGGGATGAAGCGCGGCGTGATGGAGTTGGCGGATATCGTGGTGATAAACAAAGCGGACGGAACAAACCTGGCCGCTGCGGAAAAAGCTCGCGCCGAGGCTCAGAACGCATTGCACTATCTTCCCGGCTCGCCGTCCGGATGGACGCCGCGCGCTCTTACGTGTTCGGCGCAGACAGGCAAGGGCATCCCCGAGATCTGGAAATGCGTTCTGGAATACATCGACCTGACCAAAGCCAATGGCTGGTTCAGTCTTGCGCGGCGCGACCAGGCGCGGAACTGGATGCATGAGATCATCCAGCAGGGATTGAGACAAAGATTCGAGTCTCATCCAGCCATCCGCAGCCGCATGGAAGCGCTTGAGCAGGAAGTTCTGGAAGGCCGCACGACATCGTTTCGAGCCGCGCGTACGCTGCTCGAAATCTATTCCGACCCAAATGCGGCTGCTCGGTGAGTAACCGCAGCCGACTTATAAGTAGAAGGACTGGTCTGGCAGCGCAATTATGCGGAATGCCGCGGCAGGGCCAGGACCTTCAATTGCTTGCCCAACTTTGCGAACTCTGGATCGGCAGTTACGAGTGTGGCTCTTGTGCGCATTGCCAGCTCCGCAGCAAAGCAGTCGGCCAAGCCCAGCTTGTAACGGGATCTTAGTACTGCTGCAGCCAGAGCTTGCTCAGTATCGGGCGACACAAACTCCACCAGACCCTTGACTTTTTGAACGGCCGTCCGCGCCTTTTCCAGCGTGGAGAACTTCGCGTAGATGTAAAGCACCTCAGCAAGGTTGACGACAGAAATGCGAAGCGATACCAGCTTCTTGTCCGCTTGAATGAGCAAATCCTGAATTCTGGCCGCGCCATCCTGATTGCGAAATAATCTCACCAGCGCGTTCGCGTCCAGCACATATTCCTTCACAGAAATTCCTCAATCTTGGCGTCCTCACGTTCACGTTCTTTGCGCTTCTCTTCCATCCACCAAGCCTCAACATCCTCCTTCACATGGCTAAGGCATCCTCGAAGAGCCAGGACCTCATCCAATGCTGTTGACTCCACGGTCAATTTGCCGTTTTCCTCACCGAATACCACTTTCGCCCGAGGCCTCAGGTTGTACTTGGCCCTCAATTCCACCGGAATCACCAATTGCCCTTTTGAGCTGATCGTCCCCATCTGCCCCATGACGTCTTACCTCCAGGTAAGACAAATTGTACGCCATCGCAATCCCGGATTCAAGCGGCCAGCCGCAACCGACAGTGCTTTGTTCTACACTGGTTGGGTTCTATTCGGAGCTTTCCTTTTATGTCTACAATCGCCGTTCCTGTAAATGCCCAACGCCTGCCCTCGCCTGCCCTGCGCCGCTTTGCCTGGGGTGTGCTGGGCTACTTCATCGCCGTCATCCTGTGGGGCTCTCTGGTCCGCGCCACCGGCGCGGGAGCCGGTTGCGGCAACCACTGGCCGCTGTGCAACGGCACCGTCATGCAGCACTCTGCCAGCGTGAACACGCTCATCGAGTTCACCCATCGCATCACCAGCGGCCTCTCGCTCTTCTCTGTCGTTGGGCTGCTGGCGTGGACCTTCGCCGGCACGGTGCGCGGCCACCTGGCGCGCACGGCTGCCGTGGCCTCCGTGGCGTTCACGCTGATTGAAGCACTGCTGGGAGCGCTGCTGGTAAAGCTCGGCCTCACCGCGCAGAGCCAATCGCCGCTGCGCCCCGCCTACCTGGCGCTGCACCTCACCAACACGCTGCTGCTGCTGGCCGCGCTCACGCTCACCGCGCACTTGCTCAGCCGCCGCAAGGGCTACCTGCGCGGCAGCGTCCGCCTGGTTGCGCCCTTCGGCGCCGTTGCCGCTGTCTTTGTGGTCATGATTGTGGGCGTCACCGGCTCACTCGCCGCCTTGGGCGACACGCTCTTCCCCGCCTCTTCGCTGGGCCTGGCCCTGGCGCAGGACTTCTCCGCCAACAGCGGCTGGCTTGTCCGCTGGCGCTGGATGCATCCCACGGTAGCGTTCCTGGCCAGCATTCTCCTCATCTGGCTCCTGGTGCGCGCGGCGCAGCGCTCCACGCACTGGGACAATCGCGCACTCTCCGCGCTGCTGCTGTTGCTGCTGGCCGCAGTCTATGCACTGGGTGTGCTGGACGTAGTGCTGCTGGCCCCGCTATGGATGCAGGTGGCGCATCTGCTTGGCGCCGACACGCTGTGGGCCACGCTGGTCGTGCTCACGGCCCGGCTCACGCTGCAACCGAAGGAAGCCGAATAGCGGAGTTAGCGGAGTTGGCGGAGTTAGCGGAGTTNNAGCGGAGTTAGCGGAGTTAGCGATAAGGCCCCTCTTGCAGGGCCTTTCTGTTTGCGGTTTCGCGGGTCAGCGCGATTTGTGCCTTCCCACCCAGCATGCCGGCATTCAACAAGCTAGAAGCTTCAATCTGTTCCCTGTTCCCTGTTCCCTGTTCCCTGTTCCCTGCTTCTACTTCACCAGCACGCCCGCCGCGGCATACGTACTGCCCTCCACGCTGGCTGCGATAACCGGCAACTCCGGCGTCGGCGTCAGGCTCTCGATCACCCCATCGCGCAGCAGCACCGTATCTTCCGTCTTGCCGCCGCGGATGCTGGGATTCCACGCGAATGCCTGGTTGTTGACCACGACCTCGGTTCCCTGGGGCGTGGCGATCCACTCGCGCTCGCCGTAGCCGGTAGCTCCGCCCTGGTGATGGAACCGCTCCTCGCCGGGAAAACCCTGCGCCGCATACGCCGCCTGCGCCACGCCAAACAGTTCTGCTGAAGTGGCGCCGACACGCGTTGCGTTCAACAGCGCGGCGTTCACATTTGCGGCAGCCTGGAATCGTTCCCCAAGCTCCGCCGGCAGCGCGCCAAAGTGGATGAATCGCGTGATGGAGATGACCAGCCCCCACTTGCGCGAGCACAGGTTCAACATGCCGTATTGCTTGAGCCGCCGGCCGCGCGCCACGGCGTGTTTGTACTTCAGGATGCGGTCGTCCACGGCGTACAGATAGACCGAGGGCAGAATGCCGCGCCGCAGCAATCCGGCCGCGGTGATGGCCTCAAGGTCATACTCGCTCAGGCCGGGCTCGACCTCGTTGAGCGCCTCCACCGTTGCAGCCGAGGTCTCCGCTCCCAGCCAGCGATAGCGCGCTATCTCGGATTCGCTCAGCGCCGCGCGCAGCGGATAAAGATTCACCGGCGTCAAACCCGCGCCCGGCGTATCCGATCCGAGCGGCCCACCGGTCAATCGCGCCGCGGCAGCGGTCGTATCGTCTGCCCACCAGGGAAACAGCACCGGCTCAAAGTCCAGCTTGCCAAACTCCTCGTCGTGGGCCCGTGGCGCTTCATTCTCCGTGGTCAGGTAATAACGCTTGCCTGCGGCGGTGACCAGCAGCGAAACCACTGCGGTTTCGCAGGCTGCGCACACGCATTCCTCGACCGCGCCGGCAGTCAGCCACGCCACATTTTCGTTGCGCCGGATGAGAACCCCCGCCAGTCCCTGACCGCGCAGCCATTCCACCAACTGCTCGTGCTTGGCGTCCAGTTCTTCGTTCCACGCAGCTTCTGTAACCAGCGTGGCGCCATTCACCACCAGGCTCTTGCCGATTCTCTTGCTCACGATTGCGATTCCTTTTCTTTTGCTCAGGAGAAAGTCGGGCGTTGACCTTGGCTCGTCAACGCCCGATTGGTTTCCGTTCTTCACTTAGTCTTCCAGCGCCGGATGATAATGGCTCTCCCAGCCAAGGTAGCGGGCGGCCTCGTGCACGGCTTTCGAAACGTCGCTGAAGTTGGCGGCTACGTGGTGCTCGAAGCCCTCGCGACATATGAACTTCAGCAGCTTCTGCAGTTGCGGAATCTCCGCCACGCCCGCGCCGCCGAAGGTCTCCAGCGGATCGTCGGTAAACTTCCCCGCGCCGGTGTAGCCGCGAACCACGCCGCGGCGGTCGTCGGTCGAGTAGCGCGCGTAGCTCATGCCGCCGGCCTTCACGCGGCCCACGCAGGTGCCGAAGGTGTTCTCCTTGCCCACGGTGCCGGCAATGATGGCCTGGTAGTCCATCGTCGGAGCCTGGGCGAAAAAGTGCTTGGGCAGGTTGGAACAGTGGAAGCATACGCACTTGTCTGGATGACTCCCATAGTTGTTGTTCCAGTCCAGCAGCGCCGAAGGGGTGCCCGAGGCCAGCGCGAGCATGTACATGCTCAGCGTGCCGGGCACATCCACTTCGCAGGCCGAAGGGATCAGGTTGTTGCTCATCATGCTCATGATGGTGCAGGGCACCACGCCGAAGAACTCCTCCATCGAGGTCCAGCACTGCACGGCGCTGATGGTCACGTTGGCCTGCTTCATCCAGCCGTCGATCACCGCGCCCAGCTTGGCCATCTTGAGCAGCGCCGCGTCGGAAATCCCGGCGGTGGTGACGTAGCTCTTGATGGCGGCGAGCTTGGCCTGCGCCGCGTCGTCGGTGTCCTGCATGCGGTTGATGCGGCCGAAGATTTCCGACAGGTCGATGGTCTCGATGGTGATGCCGCTGGTTTCGAAAATACGCTCGGAGTAGCGCACGGTGTTGAATGCCGTGGGACGCGCGCCGATGGAGCCGATACGCAGATTCTTGAGGCCCTTCACGATGCGGCAGACCGCGGAGAACCATTCCAGGTCGGCCTTGAANNATGCCGTACTGCATCATGTTGTTACAGGCGCTCATCTTGCCGCAGAAGCTGTCGCGGCGGTTGGCGATGGTCATGGTGTCCGAGCGGTCGGGCGTGGCCTGCACCAGCACCGGAACCTTCAGCCCGGAGAGCCGGATAGCATCCACAATGCCGCGCTCTTCGCCGAAGTTGGGCAGTGTGACGATGATGCCGTCGATCTCTTCCGCGTGCTTCTTGAACAGCGCGGCGCAGCGCTGCGACTCGGCGTAGGTCTCCACCGCGCCATGTCTCGACTCCTCCGGGCCCAACACCACGGCCCGTGCTCCCGCAGCCTCTAGAACAGAGATGATTTCATCGCGGCCCGTCTTGGCCAAATGGCCCGGGAAAAAGCCGCGATTGCCTACTACCACTCCGAATGTCATCGTACGTTGCGCTGCCATGTCTTCTGCTCCTTCAATCCTTGCCGCCTGCGCGGCTGCATTGCGCCTGCCGGGCCCGGTAGCACCGTCATCCTTCCGGGAATCCCTCGACAGGAATCCGTTTTTCAACTGCTCCTCGCGCCTGAACGGCTTGGCGATTGCTTCCGAACCAAACTCCGCGACTCACCCTCAACGCCTACTTCGAGCGGCCGGGACGAAACTTGACCACGTACAGCAACCCGAGGAGCGCCAGAATGCCGCCCCACCAGACGGGCGTATGCAGGTTGGTCAGCTCGACCCCCGCCGGATAAACTCCGCTTTGCCACTGATAAACGCCATAGACGAAAATCATCGACCCATAGATCAGCAGCAGCACTCCGATAAAGAACCAAATGGGAATTCCAGAACCATGCATATGTCTCTACCCTTTCTTCTCTCTCGTTACCAGAACAGGATGTTGAGTACCACAAAGAGGACCCCCACCAGAATCGCCCACAGGTATTCGTTCTTGTAGAACGGGACAGGCTCTGCCTTGGGTAGTATCGTGGCGCCGTAGACCAGCCCATCCAGTTCCGCTACCGGCCTGGGTTTGGTAAACATGCTGACGACAAAGATCACGAGAGCCGTGAACAGGAACGCCCACAGCGCGCGAAAGACGTTTTCGGCCATCGGCTTGGCTGCTTCGGAAAGCGCCACGTATCGAAGATTCGCAGGATTGAGGTGAACCCACTCGAACAGGCTGGCGGAAAAGACGACTCCCAGCAGCAGGCCCAGAAAACCGGAGATTCTGCTGGCGCGCTTCCAGAACATGCCCAGCATAATGGCGCCCAGCAGCGGCGCGATGAAGATGCTGAACAGCGCCTGCACGTAGTCCATGATGCCGTGCGCATGTTGCACTATGTAGCCGGCGCCGATGGAGACGATTACGCCAAAGACGATCGAAAGCCGGCCCACCATCACATAGTGGCTGTCGGAACCTTTCTTGTTGATCAGCGGCTTGTAGAGGTCGTAGGTCCACACCGTGGAGAATGCGCTCACGTTGCCGGCCATGCCGCTCATGAAGCCGGCAATCAGCGCGGTGATACCCAGGCCCAGCAGTCCCGGCCCGCAGTAGCGCACCAGCATCAGCGGCAGCACTTCGTTATAGCTGTGCAACTCAGTTCCCGGCGCTCCGGACAGGACGCTCTGCCGATAGGCCGCGGGCAGCGTGGATTTGGCTTGCATCGCGGCGCTGCACGCGCCCGGATCTTCGATCTTGTCCGTGGACAGGCTCGCCGTGCAGGATTTCACCACGTCCTCGCCGACCAGCTGGCGGCGGCTGCCGTCCGGATTCTGCAACAGCACCAGGCCCAGCAGTCCGGGCAGGATGACGATGAACGGTACCGCCATCTTGAAGAATGAACCGATGATGGGAGCCATGCGCGCCGCTCTCAGGTTACGCGCCGCCAGCACGCGCTGGACGACCAGGAAGTCCGTGGTCCAGTAACCGAAGCTGATCGCGAAGCCGAGGCCGAACACAATCCCGGTCCAGTGCACGCCCATGGGGTTGTCAGCGAAGTGGCCGGTGTCGCGCCACAGGTGGAAGTAGCTGTCGGAGTGCATGTTGGCGATGATCTTGGTCTGCAGGCCGCTGATTCCGCCGGCTTGAATCATGCCCAGGATGGGTACCAGCAACGCGCCGCCCCAGATGAGCACAAACTGCAGCACCTCATTGAAGATGGCCGAGCGCAACCCGCCCAGGGCAACGTAAAGCGTAACCGCGAACGCCGAGACCAGAATGCTGAAGGTTAGGCTCCAGCCCAACACCACCTTCATCACCACGGCCATGGCGAACATGTTCACGCCGCTCATCAGGATCATCTCCAGAGCGAAGAAGATTGCGGCCAGGACGCGGGCCTGCTCGCCGTAGCGCAGGTTCAGGTAGCCGGGCACCGAGTGCGTCTTGCTAACGTAGTAGAAAGGCATCATCACCAGGCCGAGGAAGAGCATGGCGGGGATGGCGCCGATCCAGTACCAGTGTGTGGCCAGGATGCCGTATTGGTAGGCCGATCCGGCCCAGCCCATCAGCTCCAGCGAGCCGAGGTTGGCTGAGACAAAGCTCAATCCCGCAATCCAGGCCGTCATCTCGCGGCCGGCCATGAAGAACTCTTCGCTGGTGTTCGACCTGCCCTTGAGGTAAAAGCCGATCCAGATGACCATCCCGAAGTAGATGGCGATCACGGCGATGTCGAGCGACCTCAGTTGCGCCAGGGGCGATGCGCTGAGAGCCAGGAGGGCCGGCAAGGAGCCGAAAGAGCCGGCGGCGATGGAGGCTGGGACCAATCCGAACATTGCATCACCTGAAAGGGGTGAATTCGTCCGTGGAGCCCTCGGACGTTCGCCCCTAAGTAAATGGTTTTACTGCAACAATTGTCAAGCGGCAAACGTCTGCCGGGAGGAAAAACCGGTACTCGGCCCAGGATCAGCGTGGCAACCTGGGCAGCAGCAAAAACATTCCCTGGGCCGGCGCTCGAAATATCCTGCGCCGACGGCCGGGTAAGCGTTTACCGAACGCAGTCTAACACATCCTCCCTGTCCTGCACATCCCCGCGCAATTTCTTTCTTGTCATCTCTGCCCTGCGAAGGTACTTTGAAATATAGGTCGCTCTTTCCCCTGCTTCCACCTGCGTAATTCTCCGCTTGGCACAGCACTCCAGAGTGCCCCGCGATTTTCTGTGCAGCCGATCCACAACCCCAGGAGTCTTCCCCATGACCTCGCCTGTTGATCCCATTGGATGTAGCGGCTTTTCGCGCCGCGCCTTTTTCCGCTTTGCCGCCGGCGCCTCCGCCCTGGCCAGCCTGCCCATCCTTACTGAGGCCCATCTCGCCCTGGCCCAGCGTCCCCAATTCGCCGATCCCAACAAGGGCATTCATATCGACGCCAATGAGAACCCGCTCGGGCCCTCCGAGGCAGCGCGCCAGGCCATCGCAAACATCATTCCCAGAGGCGGCCGCTACCTGTTCGACATCCAGGAGGATCTGGCTGCGACCTTTGCCGGGATCGAAGGCCTGAATCCCGAGTCGGTGATGCCCTTTCCAGGCTCCAGCCAACCTCTTCACTTCACCGTGCTCGCCTTTACCGGTAAGAACAAGCCGCTGGTGATTGCCGATCCAGGCTACGAAGCGCCCATCTGGGCCGCAAAGGTCTCCGGCACGCCAGTCATCAAGGTGCCCCTTGCCGATCCAAAAGGCGCGGCCACGCATGACATCGGGGCCATGCTCGCCGCATCGTCCACTCCCGGCGTCCTCTACATCTGCAATCCCAACAACCCTACCGGCACCACCACCAGCCGCGCCGACATCGAATACGCCGTGGCCAACGCCCCCAGGGGCGCCATCCTGCTCATCGACGAGGCCTATATTCACCTCTCTGACGCCACCCCTTCGCTGGACTTCGTCAAGGAAGGCAAGGACGTGATCGTTCTGCGCACCTTCTCGAAGTTATACGGCATGGCCGGCATCCGCATGGGCCTGGCCATTGCGCGGCCTGATCTGCTTGAGAAGATCGGATCGCTGGGCGGGCTGAACGCGCTGCCCATCACCGCCGTGGCCGCCGCCAAAGCCAGCCTTGTGGACAAGGACCTCGTCCCCACCCGCAGGAAGATCATTGGCGACATCCGCGCCGACACGCTTGCCTGGCTCAAAGCGGACGGATACGCCTGCACTCCCTCAGTGAGCAACTGCTTCATGCTCGATGTGCGCCGCCCCGGCAAGGAAGTGCTGGCGGCCATGGCGGCCAAAGAAATCTTCATCGGCCGCATCTGGCCCGCCTGGCCCACACAGGTGCGCATCACCGTCGGCACTCAAAACGAAATGCTCGCCTTCCGCAAAGCATTCACTGAAGTCATGGCCGCCTCGACCGCGGGTCTGGTGCCGCCGCTGTTGCCCCGCAAACTCGCCGAGCATCCTTTCACCCACCTGTCCTGAGACCCGCAATTGACAACCACGCAAAAGGGCCTCGCCAATCGGCGAGGCCCTTTTGCGTTGCCAGTTTCGGCCAGTTGGAAGCTCATAGCTTACCAGGCGAGCCAGCGTCCGCCGGGGGCCTTCGCGCGGCCACTCCTCACTCCTGGCCGCATTCCTGCTCCCACACGCGCACCATCAGATCTCCTGCCGCGTGGCGGAAGGCCACCACCACCGAGTCCTCCATATGCGGCCGGCCCCGGTATCCCTCCCGCTCCACGGCCGACTCGGGCACGGTCATCGCGCAGGGCCGGGGCAATGAGGACTTGATCATCCCCGCGATCATGTTGGCGATCTCCTTGGTGGCGTCCAGCGCGTCGGACTCGCCCACCGTTTCCACCGGCTGCATCATCATCGCCGCCGTGGCTTCGTAGGCCAGCGACCCGGCCATTCGCACTTCGATACGGCCTTTCCACATCCCGGTCAGGGTTACGCAACCAAACAAGTGTCCTTCGCTCACTGAAAACTGCTCCGGAGTCAGCGTAGGCTCCAGCGTCATGGCCAGCATCTGCTCCCAGAACTGAGCGTTGGCCTTGATCACATTTTGCTGGTCGAGTTGAGCCCGCATGCGCCCCACTCCCATCGGGAATCCGGCTAAGACTATTTGTTTCTCCTCAACTTATCGGACAGTTCTCTGAATGCCTTAAGAATCGGCGGCGCGTCTGAGACATCGATCGTCATTGGAGCCGCCTCATCAAGTTCCGCGCACTCAACGCCCTTGTGAGATAAATCACCTCCGCGGGTGCGCCCTGGCACATCTTCCTCCCCTTGTTCGGTGCCACTCTGTCCCAAACGAGGTGTATGCCATGCCGGATTCAGACCCGCATCCGGGCTTTGACCGTTGGACTCACCCGGCCGTCCTCCTCGTCGCCACCGATTTGAGCGACCTGGACCGCCTGATGCCGTTTGCCTTTGAACAGGCTGCGCAGGAACAGGCGCGGTTGATTCTCCTGCATGTGCTTTCCCCATCCGCAGCCATGTCGGCCGATGCCGCCGGAATGCCATACTACGATCCGGCCGGCGCATTGGACTTTGTCACCAGGACCCTGGAGCCCTGGTGCGAGTTGGCCCGCCAGAAGAACATCGCCTGCGATGCGCTGGTGCGCGAGGGGCCCCCCGTACAGCAGATTGCAGCCGCTGTTCGCCAGTTCCAGGCTGATCGCCTCCTTCTCGGTACCCGGAGCCGGAGCAAGCTCGGCAAGTTGCTCCTCGGTTCCGTGGCAGAACAAGTGCTGCGCTCGGTCAACCTCCCGGTCATAACCGTGGGACCCGAGGCTCATCTCCCGGTGCAATTGAGCTCCCGCGAACGCGTTGTGCTCCATGCCACCACCCTCCGAGAGACCTCTCGCCCGAGCGCGGCACTTGCTTGTCAGATCGCAGCCAGTCAAGGCGCCAGGCTGGTCCTGCTCCATGTCCTGCCCCCTATGGATGAGCCCACCTCTGACGCAATAGGGCGCAGCGGCCAGCCCGCCAGCCTGGACTCGGCCGCACTCCATGAGCTGCGCATCCTGGCCGCGGAAACCGGCTCTGGCTGCGCCGCTGCCGTTGAGCCCCATGTGGTGCACGGCAACCCCTCCATCGAGATCCTGGCCGAAGCCTCGGAGCGCCACGCCAACCTCATTGTCCTCGGCGCCACCCACCGCTCGGCCATCGAAAATCTCACCCGCGACCGCACCGTTTACCGGGTTCTGGCCCATGCCCGCTGTCCTGTCCTCACCCTCCGCGAACCCCACGCCGATCCGGCCGCCCCCAGGACGGAGCAGTTGGCGATCCATCTTTGAGGGCCGGGCTCTCGATGAACCTCATGGGATCGGCTGCAAAACTGGCAATCCGCCCTGGTAGATGCGCCAGCCGGAAAAATGCCGGATGGGCGCAAAAGGGTGCGGATTGTCCCTGAAAAAGATGGAAACCCGCCCCGGATGTGAAGCGGAATTGGAAAGAAAAGGTCGCAACGAGATGCTACGCGGTTAGCCGTTCCAGCTGATCCGGCTTGACGATGGTCAGGCTGGAGCCCTTGATGGTGATCCACTGGTCGCGGCGAAACTGATTCAGCAGCCGCGTCACGGTCTCCCGCGAGGTACCCGCCATGTTGGCGATCTCCTCGTGCGTCAGCGCCATCGTAAACCGGATCTCCGGCTTGCCGTTGCCTGTGGCGCGTCCCCAGTCCAGCAACAGACGCGCCAGCCGCCCCGCCGCCGAGCCCGACAGCGCCAGACGCTTGGCGTCGTGAAACACCGTCAGGTATTCGCCGGAGAGTGATTGCGCCGCATGCATGCTGGCGATGCCGTGACGCCCCAGGAAGTCCACAAACTCCTGCTTGCGCACCGTCTTCACCTGGCACGGCTCAATGGCCTCGGCCGTCACTTCGTGCGCAACATTGGCCAGAACCGCGCTCAAACCCATCACATCGCCGGGGCCGGCGATCTTTAAAATCATGGTCTTGCCATCGCGCGAGGTCGAGGAAATCTTCACCTGGCCAAAACAGATCACAAACACGTTCCGGGCCGGGTCGCCTTCGGTAAACAATTTGGCGCCTCGGGCATGACTCATCATGATCCCGATCCCGTCGTAGTCCTCGAGTGCCTCCGGTGTGAGATTGCAGAACATCCGCAGATGGCGGTGCTCGCAGTTAATACAATCTTCCGGGGGGTGATGGGGATGGAACGATGCCATAGGTTTCCCGAAGGTCAAATTGCAGTATAGCGCACTTTGGCTAGGCGCAAGGCAGGGATTCCCGTCAATTTCCGTTGCGGTCCAGGGAAATCCCCGGCACGGAAATTTGTCTGTGCAATACTTCCCCCTACGCCGCCGAAGCTCCCGCGCTGCGCCGTGCCTTCGGCATCCGGTTCTGGCAGCTGGCGTCGTAGCCCCGGGAAACCTCCCGGGCAAGTTCTTCCAACAGTTGCATCCGCAGCTGCGGATACTGCTGAAATGCCAGGTTCAAAGCTTCCATGGGCAGCAAAAGCACTGATCCCGGCGTTTGCGCGCTCAGGGTGTAGGTGTGATGCCCATCGCCCAGCGCGGCCGCCAGCTCTACCAGGTCCCCGACGCGCGCCGGCCCCAGCGTCAACCGCGTCTCCAGCCTCTCCGTCCGGCGCAGAAACCGCCCTGAAACCACCACGTAGAGTCCCCGGCAGGTCCCCGACTGGCGAAAAACAGGCTCCCCAACATCGAAATCGATGCACTGGGCCGCGCTGTTCAGCAAGTTCCCGGTCGCCGGAGGGCAATCCAGCAACTCTGCCAGTGGATGTGCCTGGACTGCTTCCTTTCGCCCGTATATGGCCACAGGTTCCATGGTCCCATCTCCCTTTGTCGCCGCCCGATTTCCCGTCCCGCGGTGCCTGGTGCCTGCATTCACCTGCCGGCCGGTCCTGTGCGAGCTCGTTTGACGCTGCGGATTTGCCATGATTCGATCTCCATATCCTGCAAATCGCTCCAAATGCAACAAGTTCAGAGAAACGGATTCCAAAAAAACGCATCGTTGAGAGCGGTTGCGGTCATTTCTCCCTGCGCCGCCCCATCTCCCCTCCCATGCCAGGCTTCGGCTCCCGCGCGGCCATCGCTATCTGGCCTCCACTGGGCTCCGAGCCTCCCGTTGTTGGCTGGCGGCCACCGGTTCCGGCGGAACGCACAGCACCGGCACGCGAGACCGGGCGAGCAGGGCAAACGCCGTCCCATGCGGTCCCGGGGTTCCGCTGGTGCGCTTCACCCCGGCCACCAGAATGCTGGGATGGTGCTGGGCGATCGCTGCCGCGATAGCGTCGGACGGGTTGCCGTCCTTCACAATGAAACGCACCGGAAAACGCCCGCTCGGCTGCACCCCGAACGCCTCCAGCGTGGTCGCGACGGGGTTTAGAAACGCCGAGGCTTCGGCCGGTCCGCGCGCGTGCAACACCAGCAGCGTGCGATGAAACGTCTCCGCCAGCGAGTATGCCGTGGACACCGCCGCCACCGTTGCCTCGTTCTTCTCCATCGCCAGCAGCACCGGCCCGCCCGGCGCGGGGCGAAACTCCCCCGCATTCCAGTCCGCCGCCACCGCCAGCACCGGACACGGCGACAGTCGCACCAACTGCTCCGCAATGGAGCCCACAATCACCGGCCCGGCCCCGCTGAATCCTTTGGTCCCGATTACAATCAGCCCCGCCTCGTATTGCCGGGCCACGTCCACCAGCATCTGCGCCACCGTGCCCTGGCGAATCTCCGAATGGCTATGAATTCCTTCCCGCATCAGATCGCCGGCAAGCGTGTCCAGCGCCGCCCGCGCCTGTTCGGTCAGCCCCCTCAGCACCCGGCCGGGTACCGAATCCACCGCCGCATAGTCCACCGGGTCCAGGCCGTGAGCCAGCACCAGGCGCGCCCCGTATCCGCCAGCCAATTTGCGGGCATATTCCAGCGCCGCTTCCGACTGGTCCTCCAGATCCGTGGCCACAACGATCGTCTTCATCCTGGCTGCAAAGCTCATGGATGCCTCCTGACGCACACCGGCGTCCCTCGCTCTTCATCCCTGTTGGACTTCGAGTCTGCGCTCCCCATAGACCGGCAGGCAGTGACACCATTCACTCCGTCCTGTGATGCGAGTCACAATCCACCCCTTGGGCCCACCCAACTGCCCGCCCACAGGCGACCCTCCCGCTGGTGGGTGTTGTCGCAAAGGTATACATGCGCGGGCCAAATGCGGTAGCCTTTCCGCGTCATGAAAAACTCAAAAAAATCCTCTATTCAATCGATTTCGCCCTTGCGCCTCGCATGTTTTCTCTCCATCCTGTTCGGTTGCGCCCTGACCGCATCCGTCCAGGCCCTGGCACAAGCGCCCGTGCCCGCCTCGCCTGCCATCGAGGCCAAAGCCCACGCCTGGCTGGCCAAACTTACTCTCGAGCAAAAGATCGAGCTCATCGGCGGCGTCGATGACATGTACACCCATGCCGCCCCCGCCGTCGACCTGCCACGCTTCAAGATGTCCGACGCCTCCGTCGGCGTGCGCACCTGGGGACCCACCACCGCCTATGCCGGCGGCGTGGCGCTGGCCGCCACATGGGACCCGGCCCTGGCGCGCAAGGTCGGCGAGAGCCTCGGCAAGGATGCCCGCGCACGCAGCGTCAATTTCCTGCTCGGTCCCGGCGTCAACATTGCCCGCTCGCCCGTGGCCGGCCGCAACTTCGAGTACCTCTCGGAAGACCCCTATTTGAACTCCATCCTGGTGGTTCCATTCATCGAGGGCGTCCAGTCCCAGGGCGTCATCGCCACCGTCAAGCACTTTGCCTTGAATGATCAGGAGTACAACCGCCACAACGTCAGCTCCGACGCCGACGAGCGCACCATGCGCGAGATCTACCTGCCGTCCTTCGAGGCCGCCGTCACCAAGGGCCACGTCGACGCCGTCATGGACTCCTACAACCTCATCAACGGCGTTCATGCCACCCAGAACGAGTTTCTCAACCTCAAGGTGCTCAAGGGCGAGTGGGGTTTCCAGGGCATTCTCATGTCCGACTGGGACGCCACCTACGACACGGTGGGCGCGGCCAACAACGGCCTCGATCTCGAGATGCCCAGCCCACGCTTCATGAACCCCAAGGGTCTGCTGGCCGCGGTCAAGGACGGATCGGTCACCGAATCCACCATTGACGACAAGGTGCTGCGCATCTTCCGCACCGAGCTCCGCTACGGCTTCCTCGACCGTCCCCAATTCGACCCTGCCGACTCCACCTACTCCGTGGCCGCTCGCGCCGTTGTCCTTGAGGGCGCCCGCGAGAGCATCACCCTGCTCAAGAACGCGGGGCCCCTGCTCCCGCTCGACCCGGCCAAAATCAAGACCATCGCCGTCATCGGACCCAACGCCTGGCCGGCCGTCACCGGCGGCGGAGGCTCCTCTGAGGCCCAGGCCTTCGAGCCGGTCTCAACCGTCACCGGCATCGCCAACCTGCTCGGTCCCGACGTGCATGTCCTCTACAGCCGCGGACTGCCGGAGATGAACGATGTCTTCCAGGGCACACACTGGGAGGGCGGCGTGAAAGTTGCCACTTATCCCAACAAGGACTTTACCGGCATGCCGGAAACCACCACCCCCTCGAACATCGCCGACTACAAGCAGGAATGGTGGGGGCCCGAGGACAAGACTCCCCGCAGCATTCGCTACACAACCTCTTTCAAGGCGGCCAAAGCGGGCAAGTACCTGGTTCTGGCCGCAGCCTCCGGCAACGACGAATACAAGCTCGCCATCGACGGCAAACCGCTGCTCTCTCCCCCTCACGTCGAAGGTCAGGCGCCGCTCTTCTGGACCATCGATCTGAAGGCCGGCCAGACCATCAACGTGGTCGCCGACTACCTGCCCGGCTTTGTAGGCGTCCGCTTCGGGCTGGGAATCGCCTATGAGCCCGACCTGGTCGCCGCCGAAGCAAAGACCTACGCCGCCGCCGCGGATGTGGTGGTAGTCGCCGCCGGCTTCAACCCTGGCACCGAGAGCGAGGGCCTCGACCGCACCTTCGAACTGCCCTGGGGACAGGACGCTCTGATTGAAGCCGTGGCAGCCGCCAATCCACACACCATCGTTACCCTCAACGGCGGCGGCGGCATGGATACCCGCCGCTGGCTCGACAAGGTTCCCGCGCTGCTCCACACCTGGTACCCCGGCCAGGAGGGCGGCACTGCGGTAGCGGAGGTCCTCTTCGGCAAGCACAATCCCGAAGGCAAACTCCCCGTCAGCTTCGACCGCAGTTGGGACGAGAACCCTTCGTTCGCCTACTACTATCCCATCAAAGGCGCCGATACCGCGCTGCACGTCATCGAACCCGGCAAGCCGCCGGTCGATTACGTCATTCCCCACGTGAAGTACGGCGACCGCCTCATGGTCGGCTACCGCTACTGGACCACCACCGGGAAGCACCCCCTCTATCCCTTCGGCTTCGGCCTCAGCTACACCACCTTCAGCTTCTCCAAACTCCAGGCCCCTGCAACCGCCGCTTCCGGCTCAGCAGTCCCTGTTAGCTTCGACGTCACCAACACCGGCAGCGTGGCTGGTGCTGAAGTGGCTCAGCTCTACGTCTCCGACCCCTCCGCCAAAGTCACCCGCCCCGAGCGCGAATTGAAGGGCTTCGAAAAGGTCCGTCTGGCTCCCGGCGAAACCAGGCATGTAACCCTCAACCTCGACGCCCGCTCCTTCAGCTATTGGGACGAGGCGTCCCACAAATGGACCATCGACCCCGGCAAGTTCGTCATCCGCGTCGGCGACTCCAGTGAACACACGCCGTTGCACGCCGACCTGACGCTGAACTAGAAAGAGCCCCAACCCAACCGAACCGGCCTCCCGCTTGCACAGGGCGGGCCGTTCTGTTGCATTCATTGGCAAAAAATTATGATCATCCTATGAAGCGCGTTCTCTTGTCTTGGAGCAGCGACAAAGACAGCGCCTGGACGCTCTACCTTTTGCGCTGTCAGCCCGGCATTGAATTGGTCGGCCTGCTCACCACGCTGAACACTGAATTCCAGCGTGTCGCCATGCACGGCACGCGCCGCTCGATTCTGGAAGCACAGGCCGACGCCGCGCAACTCCCCTTGTGGATCGTTCCGTTGCCCTGGCCCTGCCCCAACGAAGTCTATGAGCAGCGCATGGCCGAGGTCTGCAAACGCGCCGTCGATGAGCATATCGACGCGGTTGCATTCGGCGACCTGTTCCTGGCCGACGTGCGCGCCTATCGCGAGACGCAGCTCAAGCCCACTGGCCTCGAGCCCTTGTTTTCTCTATGGGAGATTCCCACCGGCGAGCTGGCCCGCACCATGATTGCCGGCGGCCTTCGCGCCAAACTGGCTTGCGTGGATACGAAGCAATTGCCGGAATCCTTTGCAGGCCGCGAGTTCGATGCCGCCCTTTTGCAGGATCTGCCTCAGGAAACAGACCCCTGTGGAGAGCGCGGCGAGTTTCATACCTGCGTCTACGCCGGCCCCATGTTCACCGTCCCGTTGCACCTGGAACCGGGAGAAATCGTCAATCGCGATGGCTTCGTCTTCGCCGACTTTCAATAAGCAACCGGCCCCGCCAGCCGGACAGAAATCCCAAGCTGGTGCCCAGTCCCTGGTCCCTTACTTTCCTGCCCCCTCCGGCAACCCAGCCTCCGCCGGCGCCGGCAGCGTATGCGTGGCAAACCACTGCTGCATCACCTGGCTCTGCCAGCGCTCCCCGCGGCCAACCCACAGTTGCGCCGCCTGGTCGTACCGGTCCAGGTTGGTTTCGAGCCAATACGGGCGGTTGTCGCGCAGCCAAGCCTGCCGGTAGAGGTCGCGCAACAGCATGTAGCCGTCGCGCATGTCTTCCAAGCGTCCGCTGTGCGAGCCGATCGTCCGCAGCATCTGCGAGACCTCGCTCCGCCGGCTCTCGTCGCCGGCCAGCGTCCGCGCCTGGTCATAAAGCGCCACGCAGTCGTCCGCGGCCTGAAACTTGAGCCCCACAAAGTCGATCCTCCGCGCGCCCAGTTCCAGCGCGTCCAGCGCCTCCGGATTCGAGAGTCGGCCATTTTCCAGGCCTCCCGCCGCCCTCGCCTCGGCCAGCAGCGTGATGGCTCTCTCGGCGTCCAGTCGCAGTTCGCTCTCGACCGGCCGCAGCTTCACACCCACCCGCTGGCCCTCCGGCGAGAACGGATCGACCCAGAAATACTTGTCCTGCGCATCGCCCAGCCCAGCCTGCTTCAGCAACGCGTGCGCCGCCATCAGTGCCTGCTGCGCCTGGCTGATTTTGCCCGTCGAATCGCCATGAAACGCCAGCCCATACGATGCCGTAAAAGCCTCTTCCGAGCTCTCGCCCGCCTGCCAGCTCGCCGCCGCCCCAAACAGCACGCCAAACCAGTTCTCGTCGAAGATCCCCTCGCCGTCGTCGTTCCAAACCGTATTCAGCATCCCCTTCGAGCCCAGCTTCTGCCCATCCCGCACAAAGGCCCGGATGTTGCCCAGCGCCTCGTTGTTGTTGGGGTAGATGCGGTTCCAGTTGTTCACGCCCGGCGCCACCCAGGTCTCCAGCCCGGCATTCGTAAACGGCAAAATCAGCGGCGTGAAGTCCGGCTCGGCGTCGTAGCGCCACGGCACCGCGATCATGTCCTTGGGCAGCGTTCCCACCAGGTCCGGCGAGTTGACCGCGATATCGCCCCAGAACAGCAGTTGCTTGTGGTTGGGCGCGAGCGCGATGTGGATCAGCGTAAGAAAGTTCAGATAAACCGCTCCCAGCCCCTGCTCCTTTACTGCATCGCGCGTCTTCCCCAGCCCCAGCTCAAACGTCTCATCGGCGCCGATGTGCGCATAGGGCCCAGGGAACACCTTGGCCAGCTCACCAAACCAATTCGCGATCAGCGGCAGCGTCGAAGGCTCGCCCGGCGCCAGCACCGCGCCGTGCATGGTCTCGCCCAGTCCCGCGTACTGCTCGAATTTCAGCACATTGTGCAGGTGTCCGAACGACTCTTGCTCCGGAATCACGGTGATGTGGTATTGGGTCGCGTACTCCACCAGCTCGCGTGCCTCGGCCGGCGTCATCGACCCGTCGGGAAAAGCCGCCACCGGCGAACTCGCATAGGCAAATGTGTGCTCAAAGTACGGCGAGAAGGCGTTCATCTTGTAGGCCGCCAGCGTGCGAATCTCGCGCTTGAGAAAATCCATCGTCGGTATCGGCCCGCGCGACCAGTCGTCTGAAAGCCCGCGGTGCGCCATCGCCGGCCAGTCCCTCAGCGTCGGCGCCAGCAGCACTGCGTCCTTCCCCGTGCCGCGAATCAGCTGCTTCACTGTCTGCGCGCCGTAGAAGATGCCGGCGGAAGTTTCGGCAATCACAGCCAACCCGCCCTTGAAGTCGGGCACCATCGCGTAGCCCTCGTCGTGCATCTCCGGGTCGAAGCTCAGGTGATGGCGCTCGAGCAGCGCCTTCGCCTCCCTTGAATCCGCCCGCTCCAGCCGAATGAAGGGAGCATCCTTCTGCACAATCCTCTTGCCGAGAGATTGTTCGATCAGGTCCTCGGCCGCAAACCCATCCTCCGGACTCTTTGAAGCAGCGACAAAGAATCCGATGCCCCCGATCGGAATCGCCTCCACTGCCACGCACTCCCGCGGCGCAGGAACCAGGTGCAACTCCGCGCAGGTGGGCGCCGCTGCCGGCGACGTTTGTGCAAGCGTGCGCACTCCAGCGCACAACAGCAACAATGAGACCACAGCAAAATGAATGCGCATCGGTTTTTCCTCGGCAATTCCGGATCGCTTGTGAGCCTAGCGTATCATTGCCGCTTCTGTTGGCCGGAGCCGGGGCAGTCCCTGGCGCTCATGAGTTGCCCTTCGTCGATTCAAGCGAGGCTATAACCCGAAAAACCCACGCAAAGCCTCGTTCACGGCCTGCAAAGTGGCAGCGTCCACCTGCCCGATCCGCTCCCCCAGCTTGACGCGCTGCACGGTCGTTGCTTTGTCCACCATGATCTGCGAGACGACACGCAGCCCCGTGGCCCTGCCGGCATTCACCGGGACCCGAAAGAGGGGCGCATCGTGGACTTCGCTGGTCAGGGGCAGCACAATCACCGACGGATGCCCGTCGAACGCGTCGGCCTGCACAATCAGAGCCGGTCGCGGCTTGCCATAATCCCCCGAAACAGCCACGGTTACCAGGTCGCCGCGCTTCATTGGCCGCTTCCGAGAGCGCTAACGTCCTGAATCCAGCGCATCACTTCCGTCTCATCCTCTGAACCGGCGATCAGTTGCGACTGGCGGCGTGCCTCGGCGGCGAAACGCCGCTGCCGCGCCTCGTCCACGTAGCTGCGCATCAATCCGCGCAGCACCTCGGAGGCCGTCCGGTCGTCCGCCTCGACCGCCTCCACAAACTCCGCCTTGAGCCCGGCGTCAATGCGCAGGTTCAACGTCGATTCCCTTGGACGAGCAATTGTCTGGGGCATCCCGAAACTCCTGAATACATTATAGAACTACATTCTGTAATTTCATAGTGTAATTACATCGTTTGTGCCTGACATCGGCCCGATTCGGACATGTCTTGTATGGGAAAAGAGTCTGCGCATCGCGAGAAAATCGTCTCGCGCTATAATCCTTGCATGCAGGTCACCGTCGAAATTCCCGACCAGTTTGTCCCCTACATCGTGCCCCAGGGCACGGATGCGGCGCGGCGTTTGCTCGAGGACTCGGTGGCCGCCTCCTACCGCGAGCGCCGCCTCACCATGGAGCAGGTGCGCCAGCTTCTCGGCTTTGCCACCCGCATGGAGGTAGATCCCTTCCTGCAGCGGTATGAAATCTACGACTACACGGTCGATGATTTGCGTGAAGATATGGCCGGATTGGAAGATTTGCTTGGCTCAAGGGTCCCGCGTAAGACCGCATGATCGTCGTTGCCAACACCAGCCCGCTCAACTACCTCACCCGCTCTGGTTATGTCTGGATTCTTCCCGAACTTTTTGGCAAGGTCCTTGTGCCCAAGGCTGTACTGACGGAGATGCTGCATCCGCAAGCGCCTGCCGAGGTCCACACATTCGCAAGCTCACCGCCTCCTTGGCTGGAATGCGTGGAGGTAGGTCGCATTGCGTGCGGGCTTGACTCCTCTCTGGGCGAGGGAGAGCGTGAAGCGATCAGTCTTGCTCTGGAGACTCATGCCGATGCCCTGCTAATCGATGATTTAGCGGGACGCAGAGAAGCTCAGTCCCGGCACATCGCAGCCAGAGGAACGCTTGCCATCCTGCTACAGGCGTCTTTGCGCGGTCATCTTCACTTTCCAACTGCCTTCGAACAACTCAGACAGATGGGTTTTCGAGCCTCCAGCGCGATTCAGGAAGCGCTGTTTGACGCGCATAGCAAGAGCCAGCTTGGCTAAATATCCGGCAGCGAATTCAGCCAAGCTCCCAATCCCCTACCGCAAACTCTTCAGCGCCGGGTACAGCTTCCGCCACTGCGCATATCCAGCCTTGTAGGCTGCCAGATCGCCGGCATCCGGCTCGATGCGCTCTGCAACCTCGATCGCCTGCCCGCACGCCTCGTCCAGATTGGCCCAATGGCCCGCTCCCACCCCGGCCATCAACGCCGACCCGAACGCACCGCCCTCTTCCGCGGTCAGCACTTCCACCGCGTGCCCGTAGATCCCCGCCTGAATCTTCCGCCACAGCGGCCCGCGCGCCCCGCCGCCGCCCAGCCGAATCCCGCTCACCGGAATCCCCAACTCGGCAAACAGCGTAAACGTGTCCTCCAGCGAGTAAGCCACCCCCTCCAGCACCGCGCGCACAAAATGCGCCGCCGTGTGCGCGGTCGAGATGCCGGCAAACGCCGCCCTCACCTCGGGATCCAGGTGCGGCGTCCGCTCGCCCAGCAGATACGGCGCCCACTCCAGCCCCTCGCTCCCCGCCGGAACCAGCGCCGCCGCCGCGGTCAGAGCGTCATAACTCTGCCCGCCGAAAAATGTCTCCTTCAGCCAACTGAAGCTCAGCCCCGCCGACTGCGTTACGCCCATCACGTGCCACAGCCCCGGAACCGCGTGGCAGAACGTGTGCAGCCGTCCCTTCGGGTCCTTCGTCGGGCTCGCCGTGGCCGCAAACACCACCCCCGACGTGCCGATGGTGGCCGAAACCGAACCCGGCTGCAGAATCCCCATCCCCACCGCCCCGGCTCCCTGGTCGCCCGCGCCAGCCACCACGGGCGTGCCCGCACCCAGCCCGGTCAGCCCCGCCGCGCTCTCGCTGATCCGCGCGCAGACCTCCGGCGATTCATACACCTTGGGCAGCCAGCTTTCTGGAATCCCCGCCGCCTCGGCCACTTCGCCCGACCAGCGGCGATGCGTCACGTCCAGCAGCAGCGTCCCTGAAGCCTCCTGTACATCGATCGCGAACTCGCCCGTCAGCCGGTAGCGCACATAGTCCTTGGGACAAAGAATGTGCCGGATCTTCGCGAAGATCTCCGGCTCGTGTTCCTTCACCCACAGCACCTTGGTCAGCGTGAAGTTGGGCAGCGCCGGGTTGCAGGTCAGCTCGATCAACCGCTCGTAGCCAATCTTCTCCGTCAGCCAGTCGCACTGCGGCTGGGTGCGCGTGTCGCACCAGATCAGCGCAGGCCGCAGCACCGCGCCGTCCTCGTCCAGCAGCACCGCCCCGTGCATCTGCCCCGTCAGCCCGATGGCCGCGATGGGCTCCTTTGGCTCCGGCGCCGCCGCCAGCGCAAAGCGAATGGCCTCCTGCGCCGCGCGCCACCAATCCTCGGGGTCCTGCTCCGCCCAGCCGGGGTGAGCCGTCTTGAACGCCGCATGTTCGCTCGACGCCCCGGCAATCAGTTTCCCAGTCCCATCCACCACCACGGCCCGTGTCCCGCCCGTGCCCACATCCATCCCAAGCAACCACATATCCGTTCTCTCCCTTGCGTAAATCGCTTTTTCCGGCGCACGCAGCATAACAGCCGAGGGCCAGCCGGGGAAAGGACGAAAAAACGATCAATGATCAGGGAACAGAACGCGGTGCGCAGCCTCGGATCACCCTCCGAGTGGGCAGCAAGCCGGGAGCAATCCGTTGCCTGGCTCCGGGTTGGCAGACGGCTCAGTTTTCTAAGAAGTTGTAGTTCATTTCCACCAGCTGCGGCCGCAATACGGGCTCGGCGCCGTCCAGCAGGAGGTCGCCCTGGCCGGTTTCCTGGTCGAAGACGGGGATTGGCGTTCCGATGGGGACCGGCTGGTAAGGCAGGAAGACGCGGAAGCTGGAACCGCGGCCCGGATTGCGCTCCGCCCAGATGCGGCCGGAGTGCTGGTGTACGATGGTGCGGCAGATGGCCAGGCCCAGGCCGGTTCCGCCTTTCTGGCGCGAGTCGGAGGCATCGACCTGCTGGAAGCGTCCGAAGATGCTCTCCAACTTGTCGGCGGGAATGCCGCGCCCTGGGTCGACGACCGAGAGAGTGACGCCGCTGGCGTCAGGCCGCAGCAAGACCGAGATGGTGGAGTTGGGGGGCGAGAACTTGATGGCATTGGAGAGCAGGTTGGTCAGAACCTGGAGCAGGCGGTCGAAGTCGGCGGCGATCTCCACCTGGGTGGAGTCTTGGATCAGTTGCACGCCGGCGCCATCGGCCACAGGCGCCATGCAGTCGATGGCCTGGCGGACCATTTGGGCCAATTGCACCTTGCGAAAGACGAGCCGCTCGCGGCCGCTCTGGATGCGCTCGAGGTCGAGGATGTCGTTGATAAGGCGGACCAGGCGGTCGGAGTTGGCCAGGGCGATGCGCATCAGGTTGGCGGCCTTCTCGTTGAGCTGGACCAGGTTGCCGTGGGAGAGCAGGCCCAGCGCGCCGCGGATGGCGGTCAGCGGCGTGCGCAACTCGTGGCTGACCGTGGAGATGAACTCGTCCTTGAGGCGATCCAGCGCATAGCGCTGGCTGATGTCGCGGAAGCTCAGCACGGAACCTGTAAGGCGGCCGTGGTCGAGGATGGGGGTCAGGGCGTAGTCGGCCCGGAAGGAGCTGCTGTCGCTGCGGAAGATGGCATCTTCGCCGGCCGTGGCCATCAGCCGCAGCCGGCCGGTGGCGCGCAGCAGGGCGCAATCCTCTCCGCACTGGCTGCTGGAGGGCGCGTAGCCGTGCAGAAGCGCATGCACCGGCTTACCTGTGAGGCTGGAGGCCGCTACGCCCAGCATGGCGGCTGCTGCAGGGTTGGCAAAGCTGATCAGGCCGTTGCCATCCACGCCGCAGATGCCGTCGGCAACCGAGTTGAGCAGGATCTCCTGCTGGCGGTAGAGTTTTTCCGCCCGGCCCCGTTCGTGGGAGCGGGCCAGCATCTGTCCCAGCGAAGCGGCCACCGTCTCAACGGCGGCCATGGACTCGCGATTTTCGCGCAGGCAAAAGTGGCAATAGAATTCGAGAACGGCGAGTATCCTGTTGCCCACACGTACAGGAACCGAACAGCCGGAGACCATTCCGCGGCCAAGGGCGGCTTGCGTGTGCGGGTTGGCCGGTTCCCCGCCGAGGTCGGCGATCCAAACCGGGCGGCCGTCCTGCCAGGCCCGTCCCGCCATCTCCACGCCGGGAGGAAGCGTCAGCCCCATGCTCTCCTGGACGAGGGCCTCCGTGTGCCTGCCCGGAGCGCTCCAGGCCGAGCAGAATTCCAGCCGGTTTTCCTCGCCGTTGACCTCCCATTTGAGGGCCACGTCCCAGCCCTGGGAGACGCAGAGGGCCTCGAGAATACGCATGGACGCGACCTCGGGGGACATGTTTTCGCCCACGATCTCGCTTACCACCAGTTGCAGCGCTACGCGCTGCTCGCGCTGCACCAGCAGGCGAAGGACGAGGACTGCGGCGGCGGCTCCGGCGGCGAAGATCAGCAATTCATCGAATCCCTTGCCGGCTGCCAGCCGCGGCGCAAACACTCCCACGACAACGGCCAACGCCAGACCTGCCAGGACTGGCGAAATGAACGAAAAGCCACGCTGGACCGTTTGTCCGCGTCGCTCGCTACCGGTTGTACTGATCCCTTTGGACGGATCCCGCATTGCTCTCCCAGCAGCTCAGCAAGAACCTTCATGCTGCTTCCCGCCCGCCAGCCCAACAGTTGTATTGGCCCGAAGTAGACGGGACTCTAATTATACAGTGCAAACGAAGGGCCATTCTGGTCAAAGCCACTAGGCTTGATTTGTCAACAACTTGCGGGCAGGCAGGCTCACCGGGCTGTGAACATTTGTATACAGGTCAACCCAGACAGTTACAGGTCCATTGTTACAGAATCGCCATCGCATGTGAACCATGCGCCGGCGTCGCAGGCGCATGGAAGAGCCGGCCGGGCGTTCTCGGCTCATTCCTCCTGGTTAGCGGGATGGTTCAAAGCTTGCCCGCTCCAGGGGCCGGCGCATTGCCGCCACGCCGCGAACCAGGCCCGTGCCGACATGCAGAATAATCGCCCGGACTGTGACCTTTAGCACAGGCGCGCGACCTCTTCGAGAATAAGAATGAATCCGTGAGGCCCGCCAGCCATCCGCTGCGCCGGCCGGGAGAAAATGCACATGAGCGATCTTGCAGGTCTGGCTGAAAGTGTTGCCGTTGACCCCTTGGTCGGCCATCCCGCCGACTACCACGTCTTCCACAAGTTTATCGAGCGCTGCAAGGAGCTGCCGGCCCTTTCCACCGCCGTCGTCTGGCCGCTCTCCGACGTGGCCCTGCGGGGCACGGTCGAAGCCGCAGTCGAGGGCCTCATCGAGCCCACGCTCATCGGCGATGAAGCCGAAATGAAGGCGCTGGCCGCCAAAATCGGCTTGGACATAAGCCCGTATCCCATCCTGCAGGCCGACACCGAGCGGAAAGCCGCTGAATTGGGTGTGGCGATGTGCCGCAGCGGCAGCGCCCTGGCCATGATGAAGGGCAGCCTGCACACCGACGAACTGCTGAAGCCGGCCATGAAGGCCGACACCGGCCTGCGCACCGCCCGCCGCATCTCACACGTCTTCATCATGGATACGCCGGCCTATGCGCGCACCCTGCTCATCACCGACGCGGCCATCAACATCACCCCCGAGCTTGAGGACAAGGTCCACATCGTGCAGAACGCCATCGACCTGGCCCACGCCCTCGGCATTCCCGAGCCCAAGGTGGCTCTGCTCTCGGCGATCGAGACGATCAACCCCAAGATCAAGTCCACGCTGGACGCAGCCGCCCTGTGCAAGATGGCCGACCGCGGCCAGATCACCGGCGGCGTTCTCGACGGGCCCCTGGCCTTCGATACCGCCGTCAGCGTCAAGGCCGCCACCATCAAGAACCTGGTTTCTCCGGTCGCCGGACAGGCCGACATTCTCGTCGTCCCCGACCTCGAAAGCGGCAACATGCTGGCCAAGCAGCTTGAATACCTCGGCGGTGCGCAACTGGCCGGCATCGTCCTCGGCGCACGCATCCCCACGATCCTGACAAGCCGCGCCGATTCGGCTGAAACCCGCCTCACCAGTTGTGCTGTGGCCGTGCTCCTGCACTATGCCGCCCACCCCCAGGTGAAGGTCTAACGCGGAATCTGCGTCAACGAGTCAGCGGCGCCAACCCGCTGACTCGCCGGCCCGCCGTCTCGCCCGGATTGCGCCCCTTCCATTTTTCGGCGGCCGCGCCCCCCTCTGCGAAACTTAAAACGTGCCCAGCTCATTGCCATCCCTCATCTTCGACCTCGATGGAACCCTCACGGACTCCAAGCCCGGCATTGTCGGTTGCCTGCGCAAGGTGCTCGACGCCCGAAATATGGGCGATCAGGGTCCGCTGGACCGCTTCGTGGGGCCGCCGGTTGAAGAGTGGACCGCCGAACTCCTGCCACATGCGGACGAAGAAGCCCGAGCCGCACTGGCCCGCGACTACCGCGCCTGCTACGACCGCGAAGGCTGGAAGAACAACTCCGTCTTTGCCGGCGTGCGCGAAATGTTGACCGAGCTCCAACGCCTCGGATTTCCCCTCTACGTCTGCACCTCAAAGCAGCAGCGCTTTGCAGTGCGCATTCTGGATTTCTTCGCGCTGGCGGGCCTGTTCACAGCCATTTATGGCGACCAGGCCGAATATGCCAGCCACAGCAAGGCCGACCTGCTCGCCCTGCTTCTGCTCCGGCATTCACTCAGTCCCAACGCCGCCTGGATGATTGGCGACCGCATCTACGATATCGAGGCGGCCCACGCCAACCACATCCGTTGCCTGGCCGCCGGATGGGGCTACGGTTCAGCCGAGGAGCGTGCTCAGGCCGACGCCGTCGCTGCCACTCCGGCGGACGTGCCCGCCCTGATGTGGCCGGGGAATCCTGAGGCCCAGGCCGGCGGCAAGACTCCCATCCTGCTTGCATAACTGTCCGGCGGAAGAGCTACGGCCTACGGAATTGATTCTGCTTCTGCCACACCTTTGCGGAGAATCCTTGCGCCCGCCTTCGCATCCAATCCCTTGCGCGGGGAACACGCGCAGACGCTCCATTCCGGACGTCCCGATGGCCCTCCCCGGCAAAGGAGCTTCCCTATGCCCACACACACCCATACAAAAGAATCTCAAGCCGCCAGGCTTTTGGTTCCAGACGGTTTCGCCCCCGAAGAAGTAAAGAACCTTTCCAGCGTGCTCAACGCGCTGCTGGCCGACGCCTTTGCCCTTTACCTCAAGACCAAAAACTTCCACTGGCACATGAACGGACCGCATTTCCGCGACTATCACCTGCTCCTGGACGAACAGGCCGCCCAGATATTCGAAATCACCGACGCCATCGCCGAGCGCGTACGCAAGGTCGGCGGCACCACCATCCGTTCCATCGGGCACATCTCCCGGCTGCAGCGCATTCTCGACAACGACGAGGAGTTTGTAGGCCCCACCGAGATGCTCAGGGAACTGCACGGCGACAATAAAGCGCTGGTAGAAAGCCTGCGCGCGGCGCATGAAGTTACCAGCAAGGCCAATGAATATGCCACCACCAGCCTGATCGAAGTCTGGATCGACGAGGCCGAACGCCGCTCCTGGTTCCTGTTCGAGGCCACCCGGTAACCCCTCTCAGCCCCGCCATTGGTGCCGTCCCGAGTGCCCAGGTCTCGCTTTTTCAGACCTGGGGCACTCTACATTCTAAAGATTCCCTCATCTCCAGCCCCCGCCGCGAGGCGTCGAATGAATCTCCATTGCCCCCCGGACGATCCGCGCCTTTGGAAACCTAGAGCTGCGCGCGGTTGCGGCGCCCAGGCCTCAATGCAGGGACCGCGGCGCCCGTTTTTGCGCGCCAATCCGTCGTTTGCAATGAAAATGGTGCACTGGTTGCCCGCGTGCAGCGTACACTCATACTGAATTGTTGCGGCTTCTCGACAAATTCATAAAGGTCGCCCCGGCTTTCTCCGATGAAAGAGGCATCGCGGTTTGACGGGGGATTTTGCGTCTTGGGGCACTCCAGGCAAATGGGCACTTTGGACCGTTCGCTCATGCCCATCCCCAAACCGAGGGATTCTGCTATGCCGAAAAGGGCGTCACCGGGCTCAGGAAAGGTCGCAATGCGCAATCAAGCTGAAGCCAATCTCTCGGCCTTGATCGAAAGCACGGAAGACCTGATCTGGTCGGTGGACCTGAATTATGGTCTCACTCTATTCAACCGGGCTTTTCAGCGGCACATCGAGCAGGTTTATGGCGTCCGGGTCGCGGTGGGGATGCGCCCGGAGGATCTACCCCTGCCAGAGAGAACTGCGCCTTGGCCACAGCTTTTTAGGCGGGCGCTGTCTGAAGGCCCTTTCCGGATCGAGTATTCTCTGCTCGACGGGCACACCCACGAGGTGGCTTTCAACCCCATCGTGATCGATGGGGAAACAACCGGTATTTCCGTCTTCGGCAAAGACATCACGGAACGCAAGCGGGTCGAACTGGCGTTGGCTGAAAGCGAAGCCACCTTTCGCAGGTTTTTCGAGGAAAACGGCACCATGATGGTGCTTCTCGACCCGATCAGCAGCAACATTGTCGCCGCCAACCAGGCGGCTGCGGACTATTACGGCCTGCCACAGGATCGGCTGATTGGCGTGCCCGCGGACCAGATCAACACTGCGTCACCCGAAACGAATGTCCTTGACAGGCAGCGCGTGCTGCAAAGGCAACACGATGTCTTCAACTATCGCATTCGCTTGGCTTCCGGTGAAGAGCGGGAAGTTGAGGCCTATACCTCGCCCTTCGTTGTGGACGGTAGACCGCTGATCTACGCCATCATCCGCGACGTCTCCGAGCGCAAGCGGACGGAGATAGAACTCCGCGAGAGCAGGGACTCCCTGAGAGAAGCGCAGATGATTGGAGAGCTTGGAAGCTATGTCCTCGATTTCGGCACCGGAATGTGGACAAGTTCCAGTCTGCTGGACGAGCTGTTCGGCATAGACGAAAGCTATGAGCGCAGTGTGGCGGGATGGGTGGCCCTTGTCCATCCCGGCGACCGGGCGATGATGACTGCCTACTTCGCCGACGAGGTTGTTGGGGCCAGAAAGGCCTTCGACAAGGAATACCGCATCGTTCGCCAGACAGACCGGGCGGAGCGCTGGGTGTATGGACGGGGCAGACTCGACTTCGACGCCCAGGGCCAGCCCTTGAAGATGCGCGGCGTTATCAAGGACATCACCGAGCGCAAACTGGCGGAGGCGCAGCTCCGCGAGAGCGAGGAGCGCTACCGCTCGACCTTCGAGCAGGCCGCGGTCGGCATCGTCCATGCCTCGTTCGACGGCAGGTACCTGAGGTGCAACGCACGTTTCGCCGAGATCGTCGGCTACCCGCTGGAGGAAATCCCCGGCATGACCTTCCAGCAGATCACGGCTCCAGAGAATCGGGCCGAAAGTGAGACAGCACGCCAACGAATTAAGAGCGGCGAGGCCGAAAGTTTCACCTGCGAGAAGCGCTACCTCCGCAAAGACGGCAGCTTGACCTGGGTAAAGGTAACGGTCTCGACGCAACGCGACGCCGAGGGACGCCCGCTTCACACCATCGCCCTGGTCGAAGACATCAATGCCCGCAAGACCGCGGAGGCGCGCCTGGCCGCGGCTACTGAAGCACTGCGGTCGAGCGAAGCCCGTTACCGCACCGTATTCCAGACCAGTCTCGATCTCATCGCCATCAATCGTCTCAGTGATGGAATGTATGTCGATGTCAATAAGGCATTCGTCGATGCCACGGGATTCGAACGCGAAGAGGTCCTCGGACATACGTCTCTGGAACTCAACGCCTGGGCGGATTCTCGCGATCGGCGGATTTTTGTCGAACTGCTGCGCCTGCAATCGCAATGCCGGAATCTGGAGGTCAGCTTTAAAAGAAAGAACGGCGAGGTTTTTTCCGCGCTTGTATCCGCGGCGGCGATTGAGCTTGAAGGCGTCCCCTGCGTCGTCACACAGATACGGGATATCTCCCATGCCAAGGCGGCCCAGAACGAGATCCGCAATCTCGCCTTCTATGACCCGTTGACCGGTCTGCCCAACCGCCGCCTGCTGCTGGACCGGTTGCGCCAGGCCCTGGCTGCCGGCGCCCGAAGCGGCCGCTCGCAGGCGCTGCTGTTCGTCGATCTGGATCATTTCAAGACCTTGAACGACACCCTCGGCCATCAGACAGGCGACCTTCTGCTCAAGGAAGTCGCCCAGCGCATTGTCGCCTGCACCAGCGAAGCCGACACCGCCGCTCGCCTGGGCGGAGATGAGTTTCTGGTGTTGCTCGAAGATTTGAGCGGGACTCCAGAGGAAGCCGCGGCCCAGGCCAAAGCCGTCGGCGAGAAGGTTCTGGCGGCCATCGACCAGCCTTACCTGCTCAACGGCCGTGAGTGTCGCAGCAGCGCTAGCATCGGCATCTCCGTCGTCGGGAATCGCCGCGAAACCGCCCACGAAGCTTTGCAGCAGGCGGATATTGCCATGTATCAGGCCAAGGCGGCGGGCCGCAACGCCATTCGCTTTTTTGCCCCTGCTTTGCAGGCCGCCGTGAACGCCCGCGCAACCATGGAGGACGACCTGCGCAAGGCGATAAAAAACAACGAGTTCGTGCTCTATTACCAGCCTCAAGTCGACCGCGCCCGCTTGATCGGCGCCGAGGCCCTGATCCGTTGGCAGCATCCCACGCGCGGCCTCCTGGCCCCTGGCGACTTTATTTCCCTGGCCGAGGAAACCGGCCTGATTCTGCCTTTGGGAAACTGGGTGCTGGAAACCGCCTGTGCGCAGATTGCGGCATGGGCGAATCGGGAGCAATCCACCCATATCTCCGTCGCGGTGAACATCAGCGCACGCCAGTTCCGCCAGCCGGAATTCGTCGAACAGGTGCTGGCGGCCCTCGATCGCGCCGGCGCCGATTCGCAAGACCTGGACCTGGAACTCACCGAGAGCATGTTGGTGGAAAATATCGAAGACATCATCGCCAAGATGAGTCTTCTCAAGTCCCATGGCCTCAGATTCTCCCTCGACGATTTCGGCACCGGCTATTCCTCGCTGGCCTACCTGAAGCGATTGCCCTTGGACCAAATGAAGATCGACCGGTCCTTCGTCCGCGACATGCTGGTGGATGAAAGCAGCGGCGCCATTGCACAAACCATCATCTCGTTGAGCCGGGCAATGGGCTTGCCGGTCATCGCCGAGGGAGTGGAGACTGAGCAACAGCGGGAGTTCCTCACCCGTCTCGGCTGCCATGCGTTTCAGGGTTACCTGTTCAGCCGTCCTCTGCCCCTCCGGGAGTTTGAGGATCATTGGCTGCCCACTCCAAGGAACTCGTTCTCCGCCGCCGACTAGGCCTTTGACCGCATGATTTTGTACCAAAACTGGGTGCCCCACCTGGGTGCCGGGGTACCCTCGGGGCCGGGGCAGCGCGTGTCCCCGCGGCGACTTTTTGCGCCTAGGGTGGGAGGCCGCGACACTCAATCACACGTACGAAATCACACGGTCAGAGACCTGGAGCGGTTCTCCATTTCACGTGCCCTTGCCAGTTCTCTGCAAGGTGGCTCGCCGCGGCGAGCCACCCAGCAGTGGTGGTTTCGGGGAATAGCAATTGGAGAACCGCTGTAGGCTCTGCCGGCATATATACTCCGCAGCGGCGTAAAAACCTGGCGACCTTGGGGGTTGGTATCCGTGAACCGGTATGAAATGAGCGAATCACAGTGGGAGCGGATCGGAGATTTTCTGCCTGGACGCAAGGAACATGTGGGCCGCCCGGCGGCCGGTAACCGCGCGTTTGTGAACAGCGTGCCGTGGGTGCCTCGTCCCGTAGCCCGCTTCCAGGATCTCCTTGCCCTCGCCTGCTCCTCGCTTTTGCTTCAGTTATATGGCTATACAGCCAGTACTACAGTTGTAGATCGCTTTTTCCGGAGGGAGCCGGGGGCTTCAGCTCCCGGAAAAAGCACGAATTGCCGGGGCCTTCAGGTCCGGGCCTTGGTCCATTCTCCGCGAAAGAAAGAAGTACAACTGTGGTACTAGAACTGCCAGACCAATCCGCTGGAGATGCGGCCGAAATTGGTGGGCAGGCCGGGGATCCGGTATGGGCCTAACGTTACTGAGTGCTCGAGGGCGAAATAGGAGTATTGAAAGCCGCCCTCCACGCGGAAAGCGATATGCCGCGTGATCGGTGTGTCCAGGCCGCCGCCAACGAGGGCTGAAAACGAGGCGGTTTGGCCGGTTGCACCGTCTGCCCCCCAAGTCTTGTTCGCGCCGCCGTTTCCCGCCAATCCCTCCACAAAAACGGATTCTCTTTTGATACGCCAGCTGTATTGCCCGCCGCCCATGATGAAGTAGGGGTGTTGCGGCGCGCCCAGGTTGGTCCCGCGGTATGCGGAGACGTCGACCTTGAAACGCAAGTTGTGCCAGGACGGGAAGGCCACGCCGGCATCGAATCCGTTCAGCGGCTGGTGGGATCCGGTCACCCCATCCAGGGAGTTGGAGAGGTAACTATAGCCCCCGTAGATCTGGTAGCGCGCGGGCGCCTCCTTTTGGGCGTGAAGGGCGGACGACAGGCACAGCAGTGCGATCAGCGAAAAGAGACGAGATGGCATTCAGGACCTCGGGTTCTAAAGTCTCTCCATCTTATCTGGTCGGTTTGGCCGTTGGGAATCAGCAGGTGCGCGATCCGCGGTCAGTGATCGGCGCGCCGCGATTCGTTCTCCCGCGTCACCGGCAGTTCCAAAAGCAGTGAAATCGTATCGAACGCTGCTGCAGCCATGTTTCGATCCGGCCCCGTGCTTCGGGCGCTCCGCGGTCCAATCCGCAGCTTGTTTGCACCAGAGGCGCCCCGCTGACTTGCTGGCTCGCTGCCCCATCAATCCATCGACATGCTCAGCTGGTGCCGCACATCCGCCCCGCGAATCCAGAAAATCACATCGGTCGCGATATTCGACGCGTGGTCCGCAATCCGCTCCAGGTTGCGCGCCACCAGGATGCCGTGCATCGCTTGCTGGGTAAACTGCGGCTTTTCCTGGATCAGCTTGAGCAGGTCGGCGTGCGCGCGGCGGTGCATGCGGTCGATCTCGTCGTCCATGTCCCGTACCGAGTCCGCCAGCCGCGCATCCCCCTCCAGAAGCGCCTGCAGCGCCGAGCGGATCATCCGGCCGGCAAACTCGCCCATCGCCGCAAAATCCACCGGCAGATCCACTTCTTCGGTCTTCAGAATCTCCTTGGTCCGGCGAGCGATGCCCATCGCCTGGTCGCCGACCCGCTCCAGGTCGCCGTTGATCTTGATCACCGCCAGGATGAAGCGCAGATCGATGGCCATGGGCTGTTCCTTGGCCAGCAGTTCATAGGCCATCTCGTCCAGCTCGTGCTGCGCCGTGTTGATGGCGGCCTCGTTTTGCTTCACGTACTGGCACAGGCCCTTGTCGCGCTGCAGATAGGCGTCTACCGCGGACTCCACCGTCTGCTGCGCCAGCGCAGCCATGGCAAGCAGCTTGTCCTTCAGTTCGGCGAGTTGCAGCTGAAAATGAATTCGCGGCACCGCGGTTTCCCCCGTAATCTTTGATTGTGCATCATTCAGTGTTACCGGTGTGCAAATTTCGTGGCCGGCATCACAATGGTCACGCCCCGCCGGCGAACTGTCTCTGTCCTTGTTTTGATGCGCCACGCGCCGGGAAGATGTTCTAGGCTAAACGTATGACCGTCCCAGGCTCTTCTGAAGGCCCGATGTTCAGCCTCAACCCGGCCAATTGCGAACCCCGCCAGATCTACAAGCTGATGACCGGCATCATCGTGCCGCGGCCCATCGCGCTGGTTTCCACCATGGACCGCAACGATATAGCCAACCTGGCGCCCTTCAGCTTCTTCTCCGGTGTGGGATCGAATCCGCCCGCCGTGCTGTTCTGCCCCACGGTGCGCGCCCCGAACCGGTCCGCTTCCATTAGCTGGCCCGACCTTCGCAAGGACACCCTGCGCAACGTCGAGGAGACGGGCGAGTTCGTGGTCAATGTGGTCAGCGAAGCCATTGCCGCGGCGGCCAATGCCGCCTCAGCCGAGGTCCCGCCGGAAGTGGACGAGTTTATGCTGGCCGGCCTCACTCCCCTGGCCAGCCAAGCTGTGCGCCCGCCTCGTGTGGCCGAGTCCCCCGCCCAGATGGAGTGCAAACTGCTTCAGGTCATCTACACCAGCCACGCGCCGGGCGGAGGCGTCATTGTGCTGGGCGAAGTGGTCCGCTTTCACCTGCGCGAGGATCTGTTCGAGGATTTCCGCGTCGATCCCGCCGGCCTGGACGCCGTGGGCCGCATGGCCGGCAACTCCTGGGTCCGCACCCGTGACCGCATCGAATTCATCCGGCCCGGATAGCCCTTACGCCCCCGCCCGCGCTGAAAAAGCCACGATGTTTCTGGCCCTCATCCGCCAGGGATGGCGCAAAACTCACGGCGGACGCGTCAGCCCGCCCCTGGCAGAGACTGATGAATGCGATGCCCGACGCCAATTCGATCCCCAGAGTGCGGCCAGCAAGCGGCGCAACCCACGCTGCGGCAAGATTCTTCTCGGTGAAGGGCACGGCTGTACAGTTTGCTGAGCAACGGCGCCGGGCCAGCTTCCGATTGCCGAACCTACACCGGAAACCCTCCCGTAATGTAGCCCTGCAACGCCTGAATGGTTTCCGCCTGACCGGTGATCACCCACTTCACCAGGTCGCCAATCGACACCAATCCCACCACCGCGTCACCCTGCAACACCGGCAGATGGCGAACACGGTCTTGGGTCATCAGGGCCATGCATTCATCCACGGTGTGCTGCGGACTCACGAAGACAACCGGGCTGGTCATGATCTGCCGCACCTGGGTCTCTTTGGAATGGTGGCCCATCAGCACGCCTTTGCGCGCGTAGTCGCGCTCCGACAGGATGCCGACAAGCCGGTGGTCGGAAACGACCAGCAAGGCGCCGATATCGTGCTCAGCCATCATCTGGATCGCTTCATAGACTGACCGCTCAGGCGCTATCGACAGGACCCTGTTTTCTCCCTTGCCTTTCAGCAGCAACCCAATCGTGTCGGTGATCTTCATCGGAACCTCCTCGCCCTTCGCAGCCACATACCGGTATGCGCATCCCATCCCCGCTGGCCTTTATCCTCGCGGAACAGCAGTATATCTCGATTCGTGCACAGCAGTGCCGGCTGCCTCATCCTTGCAATTGCTGTTCGAGCAAAAGACTATCGCGAGGGTGGGATACCGTCAAACCAAACCAGGAAAGCCCAAACATGTCCAGCCCGTTTACCCGCCTGCCCTGGCTTTGCTGCATCCATTCGAAGAGAATGAGCATTTAGGCCGCGTAGGTCGGTTCTTTGTCGAGACTGCGTGCGGCGAACTCGATGACCGCTTTCACCTGCTCGCGATCAAGCCCGTCGAACCATTCCATCAGGTCGTCGATGCTGGCTCCGGCGACTATATTCTCAAAGATGGAAGAGACGGGCATACGGGTTCCCCGCAGCACCCAGGCCCCACTCACCTTCCCCGGAACGCTTTCGACAGCGTCGCACTGTGACCAATCGAGATTCGCCATGGCTCGATCTCCCTCTTCCAAGAGTACGCCGGAACCTGTCTTTTTCAATAGCTCTCACACCGCCGTCATATCCTGTCCCCTGGCCTCGCGCCCCATCAGCGCCAACCCCGCCAGCGCCAGCGCCACCACCACCACGGTAACCGCCAGCACCGCCGGATAATTGCCCCACCGCTCCGCCGCCAAAGCCTGCGCCTTGCCGTTCCACGAGGTCACCAGCCCGCCCAACTGATACGCAAGCCCCGGCGCCGTAGCCCGCACCGGGGCCGGCGACAGCTCCGTCAAATAAGCCGGAACCACTCCCCAGGCCCCCTGCACCATGAACTGCATCAGCACCGCGCCGATGCCCAGCGTGATGGCCGAATGTCCATACGCGTAGAGCGGAATCACCGGAATCGACAGCAGCGCCGCGGCTACAATCGCCCGTTTGCGCCCCCATTTTTCCGACAGCGTTCCAAACGCGATCCCGCCCGCGATGGAGCCAAACCCATACAGTACCCCGATCAGCCCCACCGTCGCCGGCTTCAGCTTCGCGAATACCGTGAGGAAGGTCGGGTACACGTCCTGTGTGCCGTGCGAGAAGCTCATGAAGGCCGTCATCAGCAGCACCAGAAACAGAAACGTGGGCAGAAACTTGAGCAGCATCGCCCATGTCCCGGCCCCGGCCCGCCTGCCCCCTCCGGCTTGCCGCGCCAGCCGCTCTTTTGCCCCCGCCAGCCACACCGGCGATTCACCCACCCGCGCCTGCACATAGAACACCAGCAAAGCCGGCGCCGCGCCCAGGATGAACAACCCCCGCCAGCCGATCCAATGGAAGAAAAGCGCGAAGGCCGCCGAGGCCAGAATCGACCCCATCGCGTAACCCTCCTGCAAAACGCCGCTGAACGTTCCGCGGCCCTCCTTGGGCAGCGTCTCAAATGCCAGCGCCGCACCCACGCCCCACTCCCCGCCCATGGCCAGCCCGAACAGCGCCCGCAGCGCCAGCAGCACGGCCAGTGACGGCGCAAAGGCGCAGGCCAGCTCAATCACCGAGAAGCTGAAGATGTTCACCATCAGCACCGGCCGCCGTCCGTACCGATCCGCCAGCATCCCAAACAGAATCGCTCCCACCGGCCGGAAGGCCTGGGTCAAAAACACCGTGCCCAGCACCGCCGATGGCTGCGTGTGGAACTCCCTGGCAATGGCCGGAACGCAGAAGATGAGGATGAAGAAGTCCAGCGAATCCATCGTCCAGCCCAGAAATGCGGCCACAAACGTGTGCCGCTGCGGGCGGGTCAGCCGGCGGAAGTGGCCGATCACAGACGAGGACATAGCCGGGAGCATATCAGACCGGATTTGGAAAAATCCCGCGCCCGCTCGCCATCCCCTTGCATTCTCGCCGGCCAAAGGCGCTGATCCCGCGGCGCTCGGCCCTTCCCGGGCCCCTGAAATTTCGGCCGCACCGAAAATTCAAAAAAATATTTGTTGCAACGAATAAATTGCCTGCCGCATCCTACATGCATCCAAAGATTCAGCGCGGAGCGCTCCAGCTTATCCCCGTTCCGCGCCCGTCCGGCGAGAGCGCTCCGCTCTTCCCCAACCCCAAAGCGGCCCAACGGCCCGGCATCGAAAGGATTTGACCTATGAAGCGTTTGGCAATTGTCACTGGCATTCTGGCGCTCGCGGCTCCCGTGGCCTTGGCGCAATACTCCACCTGGACCTCCGATCCGGCCCACAGCGAGGTCGACTTCACCATACGCCACGGCGGCGTCTCCAACGTACATGGCCGCATTGGCGGCGTAGCTGCCACTCTTGTCTACAACGAGGCCGACGTCACCAAGTCCACCGTCACCGCCACCATCGACATAAGCACCGTCGACACCGGTGTGGCGCCCCGCGATTCAGACCTCAAGAGCGATTCATTCTTTGACGTCGCCAACTTCCCCACCGCCACCTTCACCAGCACCAATGTGGCCAGGAACGGCAACAACAAGCTGACCGTGGCCGGCAACTTTACTGTGCACGGCGTCACCAAACCCCTGGTCCTGGATGTGGAAGGTCCCAGCACGCCGGTCCAGAACGGCATGGACCACAAGCTGCACTCAGGCTTTTCGGCCACCACCACCATCAGCCGGGCAGCCTACGGGATTGGAACCAAGTTCCCTGCGGCCCTGGTGGGCGACGAGGTCAAGCTGACCATCGAGCTGGAAATCATCAAGCAGGAAGTCAAGCCGTAAACGGACTATGGGAACCGGTCTCAGGAGACCGGTTCCGGGCGCCAGTGGGTTTTGAAGGGTGCGGCGTTTCAGCCCGTGCCCTTCACCCCATGTTCTTTTGAATGCTCCAAAGCCGCCTGCGGAGGCCGCCGATGGCAGGCCTGAAACTCGAAATCGTGCAGGAGCCTCCCTTTTCCAGCGTGGAAGAAGAGGCGTTCCTCAACCTGCTCCGCACCGCCGACTGCCTGCAGCGCGCCTTCCACTTGCACACCCGCGAATGGGGCCTCACCTCCACGCAATACAACGTGCTGCGGATTCTGCGCGGCGCGCAGCCGCACGGGCTCACCTGTTCGGCCATCGGCAGCCGCATGATCGCCGCCGAACCCGATATCACACGGCTTCTGGCCAGGCTCAAGGCGCTCAAACTCGTCCGCCAGCGCCGCGACTCTCATGACCGGCGCGTGGTCTGGACCGTGATCTCCGAGCCTGGCCTCGATCTGCTGCACAGGATGGACCCGGCCATCCGCAACCTTCCCGCCAAACTGCTGGGACACCTCGACCGCGCCAAATTGGTTGCGTTTGTCCGCTTGCTGGAGCTGGCCCGCAAGCCCATCCAGGACGCTTTGACGCCTTTGAGCTCTACCGCCGCTGGGGCGGCGGAGCGATGAAGTCCTTGGGAGCGCCTGACGCCCCTTTTCGGGCTATCGCTTGAGGGGAAAACTGGTGGAGTTTCTAGGGAATCTCTGCATAAGTCGGCGTTTTGAAAGGGCGCGGCTTCATCCCCCGACGGATTGCTGACTCGCTGCGAGAGCTTATGCCTGGCTTTCCTAGCTCTCCACGACCTTCTGAGCCACCAGTGCCTCGTCCGCATCCGTCTGAATAATCTTGTTGTGCAGGCAATAGAGAGCCAGTTCCAGCCGGTCGCTCACGCCCAGCTTGTCATAGATCTTGCGTAGATAATTCTTGATTACCTGTTCGGTCGTTCCCAACTGGAAGGCTATTTCCTTGTTGCGCTTGCCTTGCGTAATGCAGGTGATGATGGCCATCTCCTTGGGCGAAAGCCGCGGCTGGGTGCGCGGGTTCACCAAGGTCGCTGCCTGGGCGCGATAGGCCTCGATCACCCAGTTCACTGATTGATTGTCGATCCAGGTTTCGCCGGCTGCGATCCGGCGCACGCACCGCACCAGGAGGTCCGGCGAGATGGACCGCGAGATGATGCCCCGCACGCCGCGCCGGTAAAGCTCCACGGTGTGGTTTTCATCGGCCGCAACCGCCTGCACGATCAGCTTTATGTCCGGGGCAACCTTCAAAAGGTCGGGGATCACATTGGCCGTGCCGGCCAGCAAACTCCCCTCCAGAAGCACGATGTCGGTGGGATAGCGCTCTACCGCCGACCGCAGATTCTCAATTGAATCCGCCTGGGCCACCACGCGCAGATCGTCTTCCAGCGCGAACACCTTGCGGATGCCCACGCGGTAAATAGCCTGCGAATCCGCAAGAATGATGCGAACCGCTCCCGGCTTGGCCGGTGCGCCAACTATCTCGCCGTCTGCGGTATCGTCCAGAAATTCCGTCATGGAGACTATCAAGCCAACCCTGGACCGTCACTGTTCCGCGAATAGGTACTCGTCGATCGTGGCGGCAGCCAAATGTGGAGTTTGGCTTATGGAGCAGCGTACCACACGTCCCACACAATGAACCAGAACATCGTGCTGGGTACCCAGCACCGCACCCGGCATGCGAAGCGAAAAACGGATCGTCTGCCCCACCTGCAACTCACCATCCAGCTCAAAAAGAACACCGCTGGCGGAAACATTCCGCGTCAGCGCCGCAACCTCCCCGCCGCCGGTCGACGCCACCACGGGCAGCACCAGCGGAAACCGCACAGCACATCGCACCTCCTGCCGTGCGATGGCCGGCTCGGCAACTGCGGATGGAACCGCTAACCCCGGTTTCAAAGCGTTCATAGGCTGCATCCAAGCCCTGAAATGGGCCTTCTCGTCACTCTATCCCATCTGTCCCTCTTTGACCCACGGCACCAAAGTTTTCAGGAAGGTAACCGATTGTGCGATCCCCGGCCTTCCCTGGCAGGAACCGCGAGGAAGAATGCCCTCCCGGCCCTCCGTATCTACCAGAGAGTTAACTATTTATATGCCAAAGTGTCAATTTTTTACTGGACAGTGCCAAGTTCT
>PLGM01000175.1 GCA_003139795.1 Acidobacteriaceae bacterium
ACCTGCGCAGAGGTTCCCTAGCACGGCGTTGGCAATGGTGAATGGAACGAGAGTTGCTTTGGGAGGTCGGGCGATGATCGATACGATTTATCGATGTGAGATTTGCGGAACCGAGAGCGACAATCCGGTGCGGTGGATTGCGATCCACTGCAGCGACGCGCAACTGACGGTCTTCAAATGGACGAAAGAAGCTGCCAATGCGCCCCACGCGCGGCACTATTGCGGCGAAGCACACGCGCAGGTTTATATCAGCCGCTGGCTTGAATCCCTGTGCAGTTGACTGGGCTTCGAAAAGGGCGAATCGAGTGGGTTTGCGAAGAGGGATACCTATGGCGAGAAATCTGGCTACTGGAAGGATCTGATTTCGACTCAACCGATGGGAGGCGTCCTTTAAGAGGCTGCTGGATCGAGCAGCGGGTTGACGACTTGAATCGCCCCGTAGCGTTGTCCCGTTGCCAAGTCTTCGGAGTAGAGGATCGATGCGCCAGCATCCTCGGCGGCCTGAAGGATGAGCGCATCCCAAAAGGAAGTCTTGTAGCGGATCTCGATATCCAATGCTCTGAGGACCGACTCGGGAGTGTTCGTAACCACCTCCCAGGTTGAGTACTCGCGAATCAGCCGGCGGACTTCCTCCACGGGCAGAGGATTGCCAGCCTTGCGGCGGAGGTTGATGCATAGTTCTTGCAAAACCTGTGTGCTCAAAACGCCCTTGCCCGAGTCCCAGAGTTGTTCCAACAGCATTTGAGCGCGCTGACGCTTGAATCCGGTGGAGCGGTCATGCGCGTAAACAAGAATGTTGGTATCGACGAAGCACTTATCGCTCATGCAGTTCATCCCTGGAGACAGGGGGCGTCCAGTTCAGATCGAAGCCTGTCCGCAGCCGCGCCAGGGCGCTCCGGCGCGCCTGCTCGTATCCCTTGCGCTCGCGCACGGCCTGCTCCAGCCGGGCGGCGAGCAAGGCGCTGATGGAAGAGCCTTCCTCGGCAGCGAGAACGCGAGCCTCCCGCAGCAAATCGGCATCTATCTTCAACGTGACGTTGGTTTTCATATTTGCACCTAATACCGTGTAGCACAAGTTTACGTGCTCAATTCAAAAAGCGCAATCAGATGCTGAACCTGGGAGGCCGGGCGACCGTTCAGGCCTTTGGTTTGGTTGGCGCGGGGCCGGTGGACTCGCGGATGACGAGTTCGGGGGCCATGACGACCTCGGAGGGGTATTCGTTTTCGCGGTGGGCGATGCGTTGGAGGAGGATCTGGGCGCCGCGGCGGCCCATCTCCAGGAGGGGCTGGCGGACGGTGGTGAGCGAGGGCGTGGAATAGGCGGCGGACTGGATATCGTCGAAGCCGACCACGGAGACGTCTCCGGGGACGGAGAGGCCGGCGTCCTTGAGGGCGCGGATGGCGCCGATGGCGGCAATGTCGTTGAAGCAGAAGATGGCGGTGAAGTCGCGGGTTTTATCCAGCAGGGCCTGCATGGGCTTGTAGCCGATCTCGGGGGCCATGGGGTGGTAATTGTCCTTCATGGACCAGCCGGCGGAGTCGATGCGGATGACGAGGGCGGGGTCGAGCTTGAGATTGATTTCACGGGCTACCTGCTGGATTGCTTCCCAGCGGAACTCGGAATCGGGGATGGCGTGAGGGCCGCGCATGTAGGCGATGCGGCGATGGCCGAGCGCGTAGAGGTGGGTGAGAGCCTGCTCGACGGCGAGGTGATGGTCGAGGATGATGTTGGTTACGTTTTCGACCACGCTGTGGGTAGAGATGGCGACGACGGGAACGGGGACTGCAATGTGGTCGGCCGGGGTGTTGAGGAGCAGAAAGCCATCGACGGCGCGCTCGACCAGCATGCGCGGGTATTTTTCGATGAGGTCGCGCTTCCAGTCGTGGCAGGCGGTGAAGTAGAAGTAATGGGCGGCGGTGAGCTCCTGGACGACGCCGCTCATGACGCGGGTAAAGTAACCTTCGCTGAAGTCGGGGGCGAGGACGCCGACGCTCATGGAGCGGCTCTGGCGCAGGGAACGGGCGAAGTAGTTGGGGCGGTAATTGAGCCGGGCGGCTGCTTCAATGACCCGATTGCGGGTCTCCTGGGGGATGGACTTGGCGGAAGGGGAGTTATTCAGGACCAGGGAGATCGTGGTCTGTGAAAGCTCCAGGTGCTCGGCGAGCATTCTGAGGTTGACGTACCCAGGTGGCGTAGAAAGCTTACCCTTTGCCATGTTGGAGTTGTAACACGTTTTCCGCAAAGGGGAAACAGTGTTTCCCCTCTAATACATCGATTTTCCAGTTGTGGGATACAGAATGCCTGCGGGTGATTGAGTTTTCGGTCAGAAAATCGGGTTCCCGGCGATCTCTCCTGGCCGCTGGGGTCGAAGCGAGGGGCGGACTGTCAGGGGGCCTGGATGTGGTTGAGTCCGGGGTTGAGGGGCCAGGTTTTGCCGTTGAGGACGAAGGTGCCGGTCAATTGACCGGGCAGGGTGATGGATGCGTTTAGTCCGGCTCCCTGGCGCTGATATTCGACCTTGATTTCGCCTGCGGGATGCGGGTAGGCGGCGGTGAGGGAGGGCAGAGTGCCCAGGTGGGGTGCGATGCGGACGGTGGCAAAGCCGGGGCTGGATGGCTCAATGCCGGCTACGAGGGTGAGAAGGTCGTAGATGGGATGGGCGCTCCAGGCGTGGGAGTCGGAGCGGGTGTTTCCGGGGACCTCGGGCCATGTGCTGAAGTGAAGGGCCAGGAGTTTGCGCCAGGGGTCGATGGAAGGCAGGTATTGGTCCGCGAGGCCGACGTGGTCGAGCGCGCGGGCAAGGTAGAAGCGGAAATAGTAGGAGGCGCTGAGGGTGCCATCGGGGGTGGTGCCGGGATCGATGGCGAGCATCTGGCGCAAGACTTGCTGCCGGCGGTCTTTGGGGATGACGTCGTAGAGGACGGCCAGGATGTTGGCCTGCTGGCTGAAGCCCTTCTGGTCGGGGGTGTCGGCTATGAGGCCGCGGGAGGCGGACCAGCATTTGTCGTAGAGTCCGGTGCGGACGTGGGCGGCGCGAGACTGATAACGAGTGGCGAGGAGCGGGTCGCCGAGGGCCTTTTCGAGATCGGCGGCTTCGCCGAGGGCGCCCAGGTACTCGAGGGTGGTGACGCAGGATTCGCCCTGGGCGTCGTAGGTGGGGATCTCCTGCTTGTCACCGACCCAGTCAATGAAGCTCCACCAGGGGAGTTGGTTGAGCAGGCCGTCGGGCTGGTCGTGAGTGGCGAACCAGTCGAGGACAGTGCGGGTTCCGGGAAGTGAGGAGCGGACGAACTCCGGGTCGGGACGGTAGAGCCAGTAGTCGTGGACCATGCCGATCCAGAGCAGGGAGAAGGTGGGGATGGTTTGGGGCAGAGAGCTGGGATAGCGGCTGCGGGTGATGCCGTCGGGGGTGCGGGACTGGTCGAACGTCTCGATGGCCTGGCGGGCGAGGCGGCCGTCGCCGGCTACCGAGTAAGAGATGAGGGCCTGGATGCGGGTGTCGCCGACGTACTGAAGTTGCTCGTAGTAGGGCGTGTCCATGTAGGTTTCATGGGCGTCGAGGCGGGCGGTGCGCCAACTGATCTCCCAGATTTTGGCGAGGTCGGGGTCGTTGGAGTTGAAGGTGGCGCGTTCTTCAAAGGGGTAGGCGGTGAATTGCGCGGTGAGAGACTCCAACTGGAGGGGCTCGGCGGCGGTCTGAATGTCGAGGTCGAGATAGCGCCAGGTGCGCCACCAGAGCGGCTCAAAGAAGCGGTGCGAGCCGCCGTCGGGGAGGAAGGTGTCGGTCATGCCGAGGGCGGCACGGTCGTCGACGGCGTCGCGGTCGGCCTTGTGGTGGTCCTTGTCGAAGAGGGCTTCGGCGTAGACAAGGGTGATGTGAGCACCCTTGCCCCCGGAGACGGTGAGTAGGGGATAAGCGGTGGTGAGGGTCTTGCGGTCGAGCAGCAGGTGGACGTGGCTGGCGGCGGGGACGGTGACCGGGGCGGCAGGAAAGGCGCGGAGATCGGGCTGACTGGCGCGGACGGATTCGCCCGCGGGGGTGGGTGAAAACTCCGTTGCGGGAAGGTTGTCGGGGACCAGGCCCCAGGGATTGTCGGCGGTGGTGTCGGCGGAACTGGCTTTGCTTACGTCAGCGAAGACGCTTTCGCGGATGGGCGAGGCGGCAGGGAGCCAGGATGGGCCGGGGGCGGCGGGGGTCTGCCAGGTCCAGTCGTAGCGGGCGGCATCGATTTCCTCGCCGGGGCCTGAGGCCATGTACTCCCAGAAGCCGTTGGCGACGCGGGGCAGCGGCCGGTGACCGAGTTCCTGCTCGACCAGCCAGTCCTCGGGAGTGCTGATGGAAGCGGTCCCGGTGGCCTCGCTTTCGAGCAGGAAGGCGGTGCGGTCGGTTATCTGGGCGATGGGGGCGTAGACGCCGAAGTTCCAGACGGTGGCGGTGATGAGGTTGGAGCCGGGCTGGAGCAGGGGCGCGAGGTCGAAGCGCTGGTAGCGCCAATGGGCCAGATCGCCGCGGGCGGGGCCGTCGCCGGCGCGATGGTCATTGACGTAGAGGATGAAGCGGTTGTCGGCGCTGACGCGGACGACGTAGGTGGCGGGCACGGAGGCCAGCGAAAGGGTGCGGCGGAAGTGGAGCACCACCGGCTCGCGCAAAGGGGCCGTGGGATGGGTGATCCACGAGGCTTTCCAGTCGCGGTGGGGCGGGTCGGGCTGAACTGGGGTTTGAGCTTGAAAGGCGATGGCGGCGAGGACGACGGCGAAAAAGGTCAGAATTGGGCGCATGGGATCGGCCTTTCCGTTGAACAAGCCTTAGCTTAACGGAAAAAGAAACCATTGGAGGAATGATTTCAGTTTTTTTGGTTGAGGGTAGGGGAGGGGAGGGGAGTTGAGGATGGAAGCCTAGATGAGGCGGAGGAAGCGGTCGGGGCGGAGCTGGGCGCCGGGGAAGACTAACTCGAGGTTGCCGGCGCCGATGGTTTTGGCGACGGCTTCGCCGAGGACCTGGCGGAAGTCGGTGGTGACGGCGAGGTCGCGGCCTTCGTTGAGCTGCTCGTTGGCGAGGCCGGGCCAGCGGCCGTAGACCTTGCCGCCTTTGACGGGTCCGCCGAGGACGAACATGGCGTTGGCGTGGCCGTGGTCGGTGCCGCCGGTGCCGTTCTGGCGGGCGGTGCGGCCGAACTCCGACATGGTGACGAGGGTGACGTTTTCCGTGCTGTCGCCGAGGTCGCGCCAGAAGGCGGCGATGCTCAAGGAGAAGTCGCGGAGGCGGTCGGCGAGCTGGCCGTTGACGCCGCCCTGGTTCTGATGCGTGTCCCAGCCGCCAACGTCGGTGAAGGCAGCTTCAACGCCGAGGTTGGACTTGAGAAGTTGGGCGATCTGCTTCATGTTGTTGCCGAATTCGGAGTTGGGATAGTCGACGCCGGGGGCGGGCTTGTACTGGGCGGGATTGGCGTCGCGGAGCATTTTGACGGCTGCGAAGGTCTCTTCGCCGGTGGCGTGGAAGATGCTGTCGCCGCTTTCTCCGTACATGGCCTCGAAGGCGGCGGCGGCCGGCGAGGGAGTTGGTCCTTTGTTGGAGCCTCCGACGGCGAAGTTGTTGACGCTGGAGAGGGCGATGGCGGGGATTTTGCCGGCCAGAGTGCGCGGAACCTGGGAGCCGAGGGCCAGGGCGCGAAAGGCGGTGTGCTGCTGGCGATGGCGGAGGTCTTCCGATTGCAGGGCGCGGTTTAGCCAGCCATCCTCGGTGCTCTTGACGCCGGGCGTGCCGGATTCCATGAAGTCCTGGGCATCGAAATGGGAGCGGGACATGTCGGGCGAGCCGGCGGCGTGGATGACGGCGAGATGGCCCTGTTCATAGAGGGGTTTGAAGGCGGCCAAAGAGGGGTGGAGGCCGAAGAAGCCATCGAGATCAAGGACCTGGTTCTGGGGAATGGCAATGCCGGGGCGCATGGAGTAGTAATTCTGCTCACGGTAGGGGACGACGACGTTGAGGCCATCGGCCGCGCCGCGCTGGAAGACGGCGACGAGACGGCGGGTGGGGGTGGTGGAGGCTTGGGCCAGCACCGAGCGGACAAGGAAGCTGGGAATGGCCGCGGTGCCGGCGATGGCGAGGGCGCCGTTGCGCAGGAAAAATCTCCGGTTGGTCTGCATGGTGTGCCTTCCTTTTTTGCTGCCTTTTGCTCTTCGGGCCAGCTTGCATTCCCTCGGCGGCTAAAGCCGCGTTATCTTTGCTGCTCCTGCGGCACGGATTCTGCCGGGGTTAAAAAACCAGGGCTTGCCAGCCGCGCCCTTTCAAAACTGCGAGTTATAGCCCAACTTACAGTTCACTTACCGGCGTTGAAACTCCGGAGAGCCGAGCAGTAGCCCGGCAAGTAGTTGGTCCTGTTTTTCGAGTGCAGCGGCGGCCTGGGCCGGAGTTATTGGCTTGGCGGATGCCAAAACTGGAATGGCCGGAGCCGCGTTTTGCGCACTCTGGGCTTGGAATTGCTCGAGGAGGGCGGCGCGAGTGGAGTCGCTTATGCCGCCGGCGACGAGCAGGGATTCCAGACGCTGTTCTTCGGCCGCAGAACTGGAAACGATGCCGGCCGGCACGGAGTTCCCATCCTGTTGCGCGGTCCAGGTTACGGAGACGCCGGGGAGCTTGTTAGCGGCCAGGGCGAGCGCGAAGTTCATGCGGTTGACGAGGGCGCCGGTGCTTACCCAGGTGGAGGACTGCCAGTTGTAGCCGGTGGGAGGGACCGAGCCGTAGAGGGGCATGCCCATGTCGCGGAGGGCGTTGACCAGCGGCTGCGGATTGTCAGTAGCAGCATTGCCGGCGCGGGCGGCGGAGACGACGAACTCGATGGGGGTTTTGACCTTGGCGCGATAGGCGTTAGTGGACCAGAATTCGGGGGAATGAAAGAGAGTGGTGAGCACCGCGGAGATGTCGCCGCCGCTGGACAGGTAAGACTTGGCCATGCGATCGACGAGGCTCTGCGGCGGGTCGTCGCCAACAAAGCGGACGGCGAGTTTGCGGGAGAGGAAACGGGCCGTGGCGGGGCGCGTGGCAAGCATGTGCAGCAGGTCGCGGCCTTCCAGCTCGCCGTGCTCCTTGATCTTCTTGCCGAGGACTTTCTTGGTCCCCGGCTCATGGCGATTTTCGTCGAATTTGAATCCCTCGCCGCGCTGCGGGCGATCGACGGTCCAGCCGGTAAAGACGCGCGCCACCTGGGTGACGTCGGCCTGGGTATAACCGCCGTTCACGCCCAGAGTGTGCAGTTCCATGAGCTCGCGGGCGTAGTTTTCGTTGAGGCCCTCGGGGGCTTTTTTCTGGTTGCCGGGGTTGCGCGCTTCCTTGAGCTTGTTGCGCTCGGCGGCGGGCGAATCGGGGCCCATGCTGCTGGAGTTATCGAGATAGAGGAGCATGGCCGGGCTGTGCGCCGTGGCCTCAAGCAGGTCTTCAAACTTGCCCAGGGCGTGGGGGCGAATGACGTCGCGCTCGTAGCTGACCAGGTAGTAAGGGGTTTCGTCGTTCTTGTGGAGGTAGACGTTGAAGTGATTGAGCCAGAAATCGGTCATGACTTCCTGGAGCTGGGCGTTGGAGTAGATGTCGCGGGTGAGGCGCTGAGCGGCGAGTTCCTCGTTGATCACGCGCTGGGGGTTTTCGAGCGCGGCGACGACCTCCTTTTGGGCGGGCGTGAGACCGGCGGCGAGGGCGGCGCGCTGCGGGGGCTTGAGGGCCTTGCGGAAGCTGTCGTAGTCCGGCTGCTGCATGGTTGCCAGACGGGCAACGCGCTGCTGGGGCGCGAGGGCCAGAATGCGCGCGATCTGGGCTTCGTCAGGGGGCCGTTGCTCGGGACGGGTCTCAGCGGCAGGGATCATGCTCATCTGGGCTGAATCGGGTTGGGCCGGGACAGGTTGGGGCGGTTCGGGAGCCATTCTTGCGGCGTCGCCGTTCATGGGCTGGTTATTCATGGATGGGCCGGGCATGGCGGCGCTGGCGGACAAGGAAGCCTGCTGTTTCTGCTGTTCTTTCTGCTGCTGGCGAACCTGGTAGCGGGCAATCTCGTTGACATAGACAGCATGGAGTGCGGCGCCTTCGGGGATGGGCACTTTGCCGTCGGCCGCCTGGCGGATGACGGCGTTGCTGGGCAGACGGAAGAGCAGGTCCTGCGGGCTCCATTGCATGGCGGGGAACTGGGCGAGGCGGGCTGCGAGATTGGACTGGTCGAGGGTTTCGGGGTGCAACTGCCGGGCGAACCACTTTTCCAGACCCATGGCGCGGACGGCTTCCAGATCGCCGGGGCGGGGGCCGAAGGTGAAGCGGTTGAGGGCGTGGAGAATGCGCTGGTCGCCGCGCAACTGGCCGGATTGATAGGCGGCCCGGGCAGGGGAGTGGTTCGTGGTCTGCTTTGCCGGAGGTGGAGCGGTCTCGGCCAATCCGGAGGCGGAGGGGATGGAAAGGATGAGGCACAAAAGAACGGCGAGCGATCCTCTGAGTCGTTCCATCGATGGGGCTCCTGACCTCTATTGTCCCTTCAGGTTCCTGCGGGGGTGGTTGGAGGCCGCACGCGCGGCACACGCTTCTCTGTTAGCTTGAACCCAGCTTACGCCGGGAAGTTGTTGCGTGGGGGTGTGACAGGGCAATCTTATGCGCGTGATTGACCCAAAGTCATGGGATCATGGCATTTGCCGGAGAGATTCTTGAGCGAACGCGCGCACGATTGCGGAAAAGGTCGAGTCAATCTCTTTGAATTCACGGCATGGCTCTGAGTGTTGCGACGGTCTTTGGGGGAAAAGGAATCTCCTCCGGCTTGGGGCAAGACCCGCTTGTGCAGTTGAAATGAGCGTGACGCGATTGCCTCGACCGGGGAGGACTGAGTTATCCTTGGGTCGCAGACTCACCCCACGGAATTTGACGTCTGTACCACTCAAGCCGAAGCCCGGCAAACCAGAAACCAGCCCAAAAGGCCCAGCAAATCAGAAACCAGCCCAAGGAGATCCCGCATCCATGAGATTCATTTACGGCGTACTCATGCTTTCCGCGCTCAGCCTTTGCCACCCAACCAGTTATGCCGCGCCCGCGGCGCAGGCAGCCGGGGCCCCACAGGCTCAAGCGCAGCGTTCCACACATGCACCGGAGATTCGCTATGAGCGCTACAAGCTGAGCAATGGGCTGGAGGTGCTGCTGCACGAAGATCACAAGCTGCCGATTGTGGCGGTGGACATCTGGTACCACGTGGGCCCGGTGAAGGAGCGCGCGGGGCGGACGGGATTTGCGCACCTCTTCGAGCACATGATGTTCGAGGGGTCGAAACACGTGGGCGAGAAGGCGCACTTCAAGTATCTTGAGGCGGCGGGGGCGACGGACATCAACGGCACGACGTCGTTCGACCGGACGAATTACTTTGAGACCGTTCCCGCCAACCAGTTGGAGACGGCATTGTGGCTGGAGAGCGACCGGATGGGGTTTCTGCTGGACACGCTGGACCGGGCCAAGCTGACCAACCAGCGGGACGTGGTGCGCAATGAGAAGCGGCAGGGCGAGGGACGGCCGTACGGCATTGTGGATGACGAGGTGTATCACCAACTGTTTCCCAAGACGCATCCCTACTACGCGGACGTGATGGGCTCGCACGCCGATATCGAGGCTGCGCGGCTGGCCGATATCCGGGAGTTCTTTACGCAGTACTACGCGCCCAACAACGCCACCATTGCGATTGCGGGAGACTATGATGCGGCGACGATCAAGGCACTGATCGAAAAGTATTTCGGGCCGATTCCGGAGGGTCCGGCGGTGCCGGCTACACCGGTGGCGACGCCGGCGATCACGGCGGAACGGCGGACGGTGGTTACCGACACGGTGCAACTGCCCAAGGTGATCCTGGCGTGGCTGGCGGCGCCGGCGTTCACGCCTGGAGACGCGGAAGGCGATCTGTCCGCGCGAATTCTGGGCTCGGGCAAGTCTAGCCGGCTGTACCGGGAGCTGGTGTACAAGCAGCAGATCGCGCAATCCGCTTTCTGCTATAACTTTTCGCTGGCGCTGACATCCACCTTCGAGTGCCAGATGATTGCCAAGCCGGGAGTGACGCCGGAAAAGCTGGAAGCCGAGGCAGAGAAGGTTATCGATGGGTTCGCGGACGCCGGTCCCACAGCTGCCGAGGTGGAATGGGCGCGCAACAAGGAAGAGACCGAGTTGATTTCAGGATTGCAGCGGCTGGGCGGGTTTGGCGGGATCGCGGACCAGCTGAACTATTACAACCAGTACACCGGTGACCCAGGATACCTGCCCAAGGACCTGGCGCGCTATGACGCGGTGACGCCGGCCAGCGTGCAGAAGATGGTCAAGGAGACGCTGGGCAAGGATCACCGGGTGGTGGTGTATGGAGTTCCGGGCAAAAAGGTGCTGAACGATGTGCCGCGCAGCCCGGAAGACACCGACGCGAACGTGAAGATCAGTCCGCAGCACACCGCGGTGTTCGAGGCGGCGCAGGCGTGGCGGGCAACGCCTCCCAAGGCCGGCCCGGAGCGGGAGCTGGCGCTGCCCAAGCCCACGGTGTTTACGCTCCAGAACGGGCTGACGGTTTACCTGGTGGAAAGGCACGATCTGCCGATTGTCTCAGTGCAACTGCTGACCCTGGCGGGTAGCGAAGGAAACCCGCCGGAGCGCCCCGGCCTGGCGGGGATCACGGCCGCGCTGCTGACCGAGGGCACGGCGAAGCGGTCGGCGGAGGAGATTGCCAACGAAGCCAGCCTGCTGGGGACGGATCTGTATTCGTCGAGTAATACCGACAGCGCGGAGCTGGGGCTGTCGCTGCTATCAAGACACATTGGGCGGGGGCTGGAGCTGCTGGCGGACTCGGCCGAGCACCCGGCGTTTCCGGCGGCGGATCTGGAACGGATTCGCGCCAACCGGCTGACTTCGCTGTTGCAACAGCAGGACAGCCCGGTGCAACTGGCGTTTCGTGCCGGAGCGCTGAACCTGTTCGGCGCGGCGAGCCCCTATGGGTATGACGCGCTGGGGACGGCGGGCTCGCTGCACGCAATCACGCGCGAGGAGATTGCGGGCTTTTACGCCGGCCACTACGCGCCGAAGAGCAGCCTGCTGGAGTTGACCGGGGACGTGACGGCCGCCGAGGCGCGCAAGCTGGCGGAAGAGGCTTTCGGCAAATGGAATTCGAGCGCTGCGCCGGCCAGCGTGCCCCAGGCTCCGGCGGCTCCGGAGCGCAAAATCCTGCTGGTGGACAAGCCGGGGTCGCCGCAGACGGCGCTGCTGACGTTTGGGGTGGGCATGAAGCGGAACTCGCCCGACTACGCGGCGGTGACGGTGATGAACACCATGCTGGGCGGGCTGTTCTCGTCGCGCATCAACATGAACCTGCGGGAAGAACACGGGTACACGTACGGCGCCTTTTCGTTCTTCCGGTTCTATCGCGGCACGGGTCCGTTCATTGCGGGAGCGCAGGTGCGGTCGGACGTGACCGCGCCGGCGGCGGAACAGTTGTTCAAGGAGCTGGACGGCATCCACACCAGGCCGCTGACGGATGCGGAGCTGCGGCTGGCAAAGGACTCGATCATTCGCAGCTTGCCGGGCGAATTTGAGAGCGCCTCCAGCGTGAATGGGCAATTGGCCGATCTGTGGCTCTACGGATTGCCGATCGACTACTACACCAAGCTGCCGGCCGAGATCGAGGACGTAACGTCGGCTGAGGCGCAGGCGGCGGCGGCGAAATACATTCATGCGGAGAACCTGCTGGTGATAGCGGTGGGGGACAAGGGAAAGATCGAGGCGGGATTGAAGGAGCTGAAGCTGGGGCCGGTGGAGCCGTGGAGCGAAAGCGGGACGGGGGCGAAGTAGGGTTGGTCTGAGGCTTTGGCTTTTGTGGGTGGGGGGCACGGAAAGGCTTGGAGGGTTGAGGTTCGTGGCTTCCCACCCTATCGCCAGAAAAAAGGCGAAAGGATGGGGCACGGGGCTTTTGGTTCTGGAAGGGCGAAAAGGCTTGCTCAGCAGCCTTTTTTGCAGCGGGCCATGATGGCGGCGTGGAGGCGCTCGCGCAGGCCGGCGGGCAGGTCATAAATCTCGTGGGAGCGGTAGATTTCGATGGTCTTCCGCGTGGTGTTGAGGATGACCTCGCAGTGCTCGCAGCCGCGCAGGTGCTGTTGCAGCCCGGCGCGGAGCTCGGGAGTTACCGAGTCGTCGATGAGGTCGTCGAGCAAAGCGAGAAACTGAGAGCAGGTCACTTCTCACCAACCTTGTTTCTGCGGAAGTAACGGCTCAGGCGTTCGCGCAGTTGCAGCCGGGCGCGCAAAAGACGCGACTTGACGGCGGGGATGCTGAGGCCGAGGGTTTCGGCCGTCTCCTCGGTGGAAAGACCTTCCACATCGCGCAGGACAAAGACAATGCGGAAGCCCTGGGGCAGCCCCTGAATGGTCTTGCGCAGAATCTCGGCCAACTCGGCCTGGTTGTAATTCTGCTCCGGATCGGGCGCCCAGTCGGCCAAATCGCGAGGGACGCTGCCTTCCTCGGTCTCGACATCCTCGTCGATCGAGACCATTCTGCCGGTGCGGCGCTTGCGCAGCCGCATCAGGCTTTCGTTGACTGCAATGCGGACCAACCATGTGTAAAACTTCGAATTCCCCTGGAACTGATCGAGCTTTTCGTAGGCCTTGAGGAACGCGTCCTGCATGACGTCCTCAGCATCTTCGCGGTTTTGCGTGATGTGCTGCGCAATGCGGAAGATCTGGCGGTCGTATTTGCGGACCAGCTCATCGTAGGCCGAGACATCGCCGCCGCGGACCCTGTCGACCAGGGCTACGTCGGGATGGGGCTCGAGTTCACCAGCAATAGGTTGGATGGTCGCCATGGAGGTTGGTTGCGGGAAATCGTTCGGGGCCGGCTGCGGACGATTGCAGCAGGCCGCAAAAGATGAGTTTACCGGACGGGGGGGCAAGGAACCAAACGCAGACAACGATGCAGGGCCGTACGGGTTTCCGCACCACGGGATGGAGGACCAGAATGGGCGGCTGGTTCACATTGCAGTAACGCGACTGGTTCCGGGTTGTACCCGGTGGGCGAAAGCAGCATAAAGTGGAGAGATGAGGGTTTCGATTTCCCCAACACCCACTTCAAAACGGGTGCTATTGCTGGCCGGCGTACTTGCCGTGCTGCTGGCGGTGGCTCCGGTTGCCGGCCAAAGCACCGGCGGTTCCTCCACTCAGGCAGCGGGCTCTGCCGCGGCCAAAACAAAAAAGACCAGGAAACCGGCCAAGGCGGGCAAGAAGGGCAAGAAGCGAGGGAGCAAGGCGGCAAGAGCGGCGCGGACGGCGCGCATCAAGCGGGCCTTTGTGGCTTCGGCCGAGCTACGCCCGATGGCCCAGCAACTGGCGACCATGCGCACGCCGGCGGCCTATGCGGGGGTGAGCAAGTATGCCCACCAGCACAGCGGCGAGGCAGCGGCGGCTGCCTACCTTGCGCTGGGGCACGCCTACCTGCTGGACAAGCGTTACGCCGAGGCGGAAACGAGCCTGCGTCAGGCCCGGCAGGCCGGCCAGGAATTGGCCGACTACGCGGATTTTCTGGGCGCCGAGGCGGAACACGATGCGGGCAATGGGCAAGCTGCCGAAGCCTTGCTGCGGGGCTTCGCGGATCGCTATCCGGACAGCATCTTCGCTGCCGGGGCGCCTGAACTGGAGGCCAACGTGCTGCTGTCGCTGGGGGATGCGGCGGGTGCGCAGCGGGTGCTGGCGGCAGGCGCAGACTCCGCGGACCGCGTTGGATACCAACTTGCGCAGGGGCAGGTGGCGTTGACCCTGGGGCAGACGCAGGAGGCGGAGCGGGACTTCAAGCGCCTGCTGCTGGGGCACCCCTTGAGTTCCGAGGCGCGGATCGCGCGCGCCAAACTGACGGCCATGGGCGCCGAGTCAACCCTGACTGCGGCCGAATTGCGCAGCCTGGGCGATGCCTACTACAACGCAGGACGCTACGAGGAGGCAGCGGAGCACTATCGCGTTCTGGCGCGGGAGCCCGGACTCGATGCCGCCGCCCGCAACGGTTTTGCCGTGGCTGAGGCGGCATGCGACCTGAAACTGAAGCGAGCGAGCACGGCGGAGGTGGAGGCGCTGGCCAACACCCACGACGAGAACGGCGCGCGGCGGCTTTACCTGCTGATGGAATTGGCCCGTAACCGGAACGACCTCGATTATCAGCAGCAGATGGTTGCCGAGATGGAGTCGAGTTTCCCGCGAAGTCCGTGGCTGGCGGAGGCGCTGTTTTCCAGTGGGAACATGTACATGCTGCGGCACGACTATCCCGCCGCGGTGATCTATTACAGCTACCTGGCCACACACTTTCCCGAGAATACGAATGCCGCGGCGGCACACTGGCGGGCCGGTTGGCTGAGCTACCGGCAGGGGCTCTACGCCGAGGCCGAGCATCTGTTCGACGAACAGATCAGGCTTTATCCCGGCGCCAAGGAGACAGTTTCCGCCATCTATTGGCGAGGACGGCTGTATGAGATGCAGGATCACAAGCCGGCCAACGCGGCGGCCAACTACCGCACTGTGATCCGCGCCTACCAGCACTATTTCTATGCGCAAATGGCCAAGGAACGGCTGGCTGCGCTAGGCAATGCACAGCCGGTGGCGCAACCGCAGCTCGATCGGTTGCAGGCGCCTCCCGTGCCAATTCTGGAGGAGAGCTTTCCGGTTGACAGCCCGCAACTGGCCAAGGCGCGGTTGCTGGCCAATGCGGGGTTGAACGACTACATCGCGCAGGAGATAGCCGCCGATCCCGACTCCTCGTCGTGGAGCGCGCTGGCCGAGGCGCAGATTTATGCGTCCTATGGCGAGACGTATCGGGCCATGCGGGCGCTTAAGAGGGGACTGCCCTATGCGGCAACGGCTCCGATCAAGTCCATCCCGCTGGTCTACTGGCGGATCCTTTTCCCGGAGCCGTGGTGGGCGACGATCAAGGCGGAGTCGGCAAAGAACAATCTCGATCCCTACCTGGTGGTTTCGCTGATACGCCAGGAGTCGGAGTTCAACCCCTCGGTCATCTCCTATGCCAATGCCTACGGGCTGATGCAACTGCTGCCTTCAACCGGCAAGGCGATGGCGCGGGAAGAGGGAATCAGCCATTTCCAGACATTCCAACTGCTCGACCCGGAGATGAATATCCGGCTGGGAACGCGGTTTCTGCGCCAGATGCTGGATAAGGTTGGCGGGGTGCAGGAATACGCTCTGGCGGCCTACAATGCGGGCGACGAGCGCGTGGTGGACTGGCAGGCTGCCGGCCCCTACAGCGGCATCGACGAGTTTGTGGAGTCCATTCCCTTCACACAGACCCGCGAGTACGTTGAGGCGATCCTGCGCAACGAGGAGATGTACAAGGCGATCGACGAGTCTTCCGGTTCACAGGGTAGGACAGGGATGGGAGCATCGCGTTAGGGGGAGCGGTTCCGATGCGGGCCGGGGAATCCCCCTCGATACTCTCCGGCTTCGATTCCAGTTGACTTCAACGGCCCTCTCCATGAACACTAGGTTCGACCGGAGGCATGTCTGCCCCCGGAATGCCATTCGCTGCCTGCTGTTGTTCGACAACGGAGCCGGCCGGAAGCCATCGGATGCGGCTCGGGTTACATCAACCTCACCGGAGGGCAGGATGTCAGCCGACTTGCAGTTTCTGGAAGAATGGATCCCCGAAAGAATGGACCCCGGTACAGTGTTCGTACTGGAAAACCAGGCCAAGCTGGGCCACGCGCAGAATCCGTTTGTGGCTGTGATGTCGTGCCCGCGCTGCGGCACGCTGGGCCTGATCACGCGCAGGCAGCTCTATGCCGGCGAAACCATGATTTGCGGTGGCGAAGTCTGTTCGGCTGAGTACAGGCTGGATGGCGAGAATATCTGTTTTCGGCGCGCGCAGTAATCTCAATTGAATGCAGATTTCGCGGGCCATCCCCCGATGATCGGGATGCCCATGCGAAGTTTGTTGTGTGGCCTTGTTGCCGCGTCCCGGACATAATGGTGTGAATGCCGAATGCTGATCGGTTGGTATAGAATCGTCGCTGGGCATGGAAGCACTCCTCAATTTCGCATGGGCATTGATGGCAATTGCGTGCCTGGGCCTATGGTTCCGCTTTGGACGGCGCACCGGGGTCGATCGGCGTGCGTCGTTTGTCGCGCTGGTCATGCTTCTGGTCATCCTTTTTCCGGTCATCTCAGTCAGTGATGATTTGTGGGCGGGGCAGAATCCTGCTGAGACAGACACCTGCCAGCGCCGCGCTCATCGCGATTGCTGCTCGCACACTAGCCTTCAGGCGGTAGCTTCGCTCCCTCTGCCGGTATTTGCAGAGTTGAGTTTTGGAATCCAGCGTTTCTCCGTTTCGCTTCCCCCCACTCAGTCCGTCCCCGACAATCCTGCCCTCGCTCCAATCCAGAACCGGCCCCCGCCCACCGCCTGATCGTCGAAGCATCCTTCTTATCGGGACATTGTTTTCTCTTGGTCGTCGCCACCCCACAGGTGGCGAAAGGTTGGGTATGAAGCAGAGATTTCCACTCGGGGTTTTCCGGTTGACCGGCGTGTTCATCCTGCCGGCCGTCCTTTCGATCCCAGTTTTTTCAGGCTGCAAGAGCTCGCCGTCTGGTGATGGTGCGCCCCCGCCGGCGCGCGTCATTCAGGTTCCCGACATGAACCTGATCACAATCGACAACAACGACGTGGCCAAGTTTCAAATTGTTCAGGCGGAGAAAATTGAGCTCGCCTCCGAGCTTCGGGCAACCGGCACCGTGGTTCCCGATGTGTCTCGCGAGGTGCCGGTCATTTCACTGGCAAGCGGGCGCGTGGTCGATATCAAGACGCGCCTCGACGACAACGTGACCAAAGGCCAGTTGCTCCTCAAGGTGCAGAGCAACGATATTACAAACGCATTCAATACCTATTTGAAGGCGGCCAACGACGAGCAGCTTGCGAATAAGGCTTACGCCCGGAGCGAGGATCTCTACGCGCATGGAGCAATTTCGCAGGCGATGCTGGAGCAGGCCGAGGATACGGAGAAAGATGCGAAGGCCGATGTGACGGCTGCTGAAGACCAGTTGAAAACCCTGGGCGCCGACAAGGACCACCCCAGCAGCATCGTCAATGTCTATGCGCCGATCAGCGGCGTCATTGTTGCGCAGAATGTGACTGACGGGGCGGCAGCGGGCGTGGGTCTTTCCGGTTCTGCCACGGCGTTCACCATCGCCGATCTCTCCCACGTGTGGGTGGTCTGCGACGTTTACGAGAACGATATTCCCAAACTGCAACTCGGCCAGCAGGCCCGGATCACCATCAACTCCTATCCTGACCGTCCCCTCTCAGGCCGTGTGAGCGACATCGGCCCAATCCTCGATCCGTCGTTGCGTACCGCAAAGGTTCGCATTGAAGTTGCGAATCCTGGCTTCCTCAAACTCGGCATGTTTGCCACTGCTACGTTCACAGGCCGTGCCAAGGAAACCCATGCGGCGGTCCCGGCCGATGCCGTGCTTCACCTGCATGACCGCGACTGGGTTTTTGCTCCTGCGGGAGCAAACCAGTTCAAGCGCATTGAGGTGCGTGCCGGCCAAATGATTGCCGGCAACAAGCAGGCGATTTTGTCGGGAATCGATCCGGGCCAGCAAGTGGTTGGCAATGCCCTGCTTCTTGAAACCGCGGGGAACAAATAAATGCTTCGCGCGCTCGTCGACTTCGCCCTGAAAAATCGCTGGCTGGTTCTGGGCGGGGTGGTTGTGCTCACAGGCTGGGGCATCGTCAGCTTCCGCAATCTGCCCATCGAAGCCTATCCTGACGTAGCCAACAACTACGTGCAGATCATCACGCAGTGGCCCGGCCGCAGCGCTGAGGAGATCGAGCGCCAGGTGACCGTGCCGGTTGAGATTCAGATGGCGGGCATTCCGCACCTGACCCATCTTCGTTCAACCACGCTGGCCGGCCTTTCCAGCTTGATGCTGATCTTTGATGACGATTCCACGAGCGATGTGAATCGTGAGCATGTGCTGGAGCGGCTAAGCCAGGTCAACCTGCCTGCCGGGCTTGTTCCGCAGATGGGCACTGACTGGAGTCCGGTGGGCCAGATCTACTGGTA
>PLGM01000041.1 GCA_003139795.1 Acidobacteriaceae bacterium
TTGCTGTTCGGATCGGTAATGGCAAACGCCCTAGCTCGGATCATTCAGACAAATCAGCGAAACCACGGCTCATTCGCTTGCGTACTCATCAATGGACAGGAGCTCCAAGTGCCTTTGAAAATCATGTATTTGGGTAGCGGACTTCTTTTGCTTGCTTGCCTAGCCGCTGTTCCAGGCCCGCCAACGCCAACCGGATCTGCGCAGCCCGCTGCAAAGGCCGAATCGCAGAACGCGCCTGCATACGACAAGGACGGCCGATTGCTCTTTCCCACGCATTATCGCGAGTGGGTGTTTCTGAGTTCCGGCATCGATATGAGCTACAACCCAAAGGCACTCGCCTCCGACCACCCGGCTTTTGACAATGTCTTTGTGAACCCGGAGGCTTATGCCTATTTCGTCCAAACCGGCACCTGGCCGGATAAGACAGTGCTTGTGCTGGAGTCGCGAGGTGGCATGGACAAAGGCTCGATCAATCATCGAGGACACTACCAAGGCACGGAGTTGATGGGTGTCGAGGTACACGTCAAGGATGAAGCACGGTTCCCAGGCAAGTGGGCATTCTTCGACATGGATAACGAAGTCAGCGGCAGCCTCTTTCCAAAAGAGGCGAGTTGCTACTCCTGCCACGCCGAGCACGCCGCCGTGGACACGACGTTCGTGCAGTTCTACCCGACCTTGTTGCCGATTGCGAAGGAGAAACAGACGCTGAGCGCGAGTTATTTGAAGGAAGAAGCTGCGGCGAAATAGTGGGGCAGGCTAGTGACCAGAAATCTTAACTGTTGCATAACAGCCATAACCGGCCAATCGCTTCCCATTTTCATTCAGGTGGTCTGGAGTTTTCTTATTTCAGCCAGGATCTTGATGAGGCGGACGGAGAGCCTGAGGAGACGATTGCGAGCATCGCCGTCTGAGAGAGAGCGGCGGAACATCTCCATCACGTGTTGAGCGGCGATTAGGGAGTCGATGAGACCATCGAGGCCTGTGCGTAGGGGTATGGCAGATGTTTTGGGTTGCGGAGCCAGATGCCTGGGCTTGGAGCGAGCCAGTTGAAACTCGCGTTCGAGATCGGTGAGGGCGACATCGACATAGCGCATGGTCATGCCTGGATCGACGTGACCGAGTAACTTCATCAGGACCGGGAAGCTGACCCCGGAGCGAAGCATCTCCGTGGCGTAGGTATGCCTGAACTGATGAGGGACGATAGCTGTGGGAAGTCCGAGCGAGTGACAGACCTGATGCAGGTAATCGCGGAGTTGAACAACGATGGCCACTTTACTTCCGAGCCGAGCCAGAAGCCGTCCATCGGGAGGCAGCGGGTCGAGAGAACGGAAGAAGCGCAGGCGGTGCACGAGGTCACGGCCGAAGGCATCGATGGGGACCATGCGTTCGGTCTTGAGCTTGCCGAGGGGAACATGAATCGCCCATTGTTTAGGCCCCGTACAGCGCAGACAGTCATAAGACAGGTCGGCGCATTCGCCGATGCGCATACCGGTCGAGCGGAGCAGGAGGAACACATTTCCGCCGAGATCGTTGCGGCGCATAAACTCCTGCTGCAAGAGTTGATCCTGTTCGGGGGTGAGCGGTCGTGGCAGAGTGTGGGGCGAGCGCGGAATATCCTCGCGCAGCAGCAACTGGGCCAGTTCAGCGCGATGGCTGGTGCGTGCCAGCTCATGGAAGATGGTGCGCAGCGCGAAGAGTCGGCCGATGCAGGTTGCCGTGGCCAGAGGAGGGTTTTGGGCGCGCAGGTGCGCCATCCATCCGAGGATATGAGGATCGCGGCGCAGTTGTTCGAGACGAGTAATCTTCGGGTGTTTCGTTCCGAGATAGACGAGGAAGCTGCGCACCACGATGTCGTAGTTGCGCTTGCTGGAAGGAGTGAGTGCTGTGCACAGAGACTCGATCGCGTGCGCGAAGGCCGGCGCCAGGGGATGCTGAAGCGGTGGGCGGCGCCAGCGCATCACGCGATCCTCGGCTGAGGATGGATGCACTGCGCCGCTGCGCGCGCGTACTGGAGATAGACATCCTGCGGCGAGACCTTCACGTAGTGCATGGTGGTCTCGATGTCGGCGTGGCCCATCAACTGCATCAGCGCGGGCAGGCTGATGCCGGCGCGCACCATATCCGAGGCGAAGGTGTGTCGGAACCGGTGCGGATTGGCAAGTTGGACGCCGGTGGTGCGGCGATGATGGCGGAACAGGGAACGTAATCCCGCAGGTGTCATGCGTTGGCCGCGAGCGGGCCCTTTCAACACCACGAACAGTGCCGCCGAGCAGGGATCGGGGCGTTCCACGCGAAGATAGTGATCGAGCAGTTGCGTGGTTTCCGGCGCCAGGGGCAGCAATCGTAGCTTGTTCCCCTTGCCACGCACCCGAAGCTGCCCTTCGAAGAACAGCACATCATCACGGTTCAAGGCCATCACTTCGGCGGAGCGGAGCCCCTGCATCAGCATCAGGCCGACGATGGCCAGNNTTCATCGACCGAGAGAGGAACGACGTTGAGCCTGGGTTCCCGCACTCTGAGTCTGCTCAGCTCGAACCTGGGCCGTCCCAGGCCCATCGGCCTGCGGTGCAGGAAGGGCTGATGGAAGCCGTGCGCGACCTGACATGGGGCATCAGGGAACTGATTACGGATAGCGCGATCGGCAGTGGCGGTGCGGTCGTTGATGGTGGAGGCAGAAGGCGGAGGTCGGAGGCCCGATTGGAAGCGTACGTAATCGAATAGAGTCGACTCAGTGAGGTCCGCGGCAGAGATTTCACCAGTGTGATGGACGCTCTCCCACCAGCGTACGAAGTGCAACAGGCTGTGCGCGTAGCTGTAGAGGGACTTGTCTGCGAGGCGGCGGACATACTCGCGGTCGAGGTACCGATTAATCCACGCAACGCCCTTGCCGGTGGATTGCTCCACCACCTGAATCGGACTATGCGCGCCCGTAGAGGTCTTTTTCGAGATCACGTGGAACTTCATGGCTGCGCAGCCTCCAGCAGAGACTGGAACTGAGGTGCGTCTCCTCCTTCAACGAAGAAGGAGTTAGGATCATGACCATCAGGTAGGGGAACGCGACGTGCGGAGATACCGTGTGTGATAAGAAGATGGGCCAGTTGTTCTGCGGCGTGCTGGCCGCTCTGGTTCCGATCGACATCGAAGGCGATATACACGGTGCGCTCGCCTTCACAGAGTTGGCGGAGCTGGGTATCGTTCAGATGCGTGCCCAACGAGCAGGTCACGTTGAAGAAGCCCGCTTGGCGTAACACGGCATAGTCGAACAGTCCTTCGACCAGAACCACTTCGGAGCAGTTGCGAACCTTCTCCCATGCATACAGGCCGCCCTTGCTTCCGGGCAGGAAGCGATGGGCGAACGCAGAGCCGATGCTGCGGCCGTACAGGTTGACGATGCACTCGCCCTGCTGCAACGGAAACACGATGCGCTGATAGAGAGCGTCTGCACCGCGAGCGTTAATGAGGCCGAGCCTTTGCAACACATCGAACGAATAACCTTGCGCCGTCAGATATCGCCGCAGGGTTCCGCCGGGCGCATAGCCGATGCCGAGTTCCCGAAGCAGAACCAGATCATGCACGCCGCGCCGTCGGAGATAGCTGATCGCATCGGGGCTGTGATCCAGTTGCTGCTGATAGAAATCCGCAGCCTCATCGAGCACAGCGGTGGTATCAGCTTCCGGAGTGATCTCCGGATCAAGACAAGCCAGGCTCTGGCGGAAGGACAGACCGCGCGATAACTGAACGAAGCGGATCAGGTCGCCACCCTGCCCGCAGCCGTGACAGTAGAAGACATCTTTGCGTGTGTTGACATAGAACGACGGACGGCTCTCCTCGTGCAGCGGACAGAGTCCGACGAACTCGGATCGACTCGCAGGATGACCAGTCCAGTTATGCTGCCGCAGATAGTCCAGTAGCGGCGTTCGCCGCTTAAGTGTTTCGACGTCTTCGCCCACAGCGCTTTTTCGCCTCCGGAGCTCAGCGTAGGAGAACTACATCGGCGTTCCCAGGCAAGGATGGTGGGTGAAAATGTTTTTTCTCAGAGACGCAACGGCCAGAGGTTTTTGAGAACCGGTGTGATCCAGCGCAGTGGCCCAGCTTCGCCATCGACCTGATGACTGCGCATCAGCCAATGAGCAACGCGGGAAACAGTCTGGCTGAGAAAGGAAGGCGCCGGATGAGAACAGTCCAGGCCGCTTGCCCAGCGGCGGACAGTGGATGGGTCAGGCAACCGATCAGGATCCAGAAGCTTGGGCAATGCCTTCTCCCATGAGCACTGCTCCACAAACCGCCGCAACAACGCTTGGCAGCGTGCCAAAAGGCTGTAATGCGTGTAAGGCAGAGAAAACACAGACAGAAAGGTGAGGGTCCTTCCGCAACGAACACAGCGGCCCCGGCGAATCCCGATCCAATCGTGATACTCGTCGTGCGCCTGCTTGCGCCNNNCCGCCTCCTGAAGAAAATCCAACTGAAAGAAAATATAACTTCTTGCTGCGAGCCGCAATCGCGTAGTCCAGCTTATTGGCCGGTTATCTCCGCCGATGCGTAAACTGAGTTGAAAAAGCCGCCCAACCCTCTGGGGGTCCACCGTCCCACAGGCCGGTTCGGGCGTTACGCTTAGATCACGGACAAACTGAAAACTGACCCACGCCCCGCGCCTGCTTTCTTGACGAGACAGCCCTCCCGATACCAAGTCAAACAATAATGTTCCAACCGATCTCGGCTGGAGCGTGATCCTGTATGCGTGGGGCGCATATAGCCGAGCTGCGCCGAATGGTTCTTCTGACCGTGCCCTCGGAACACTCCAAGCGCAATTACGCCAAGGCGCTCAATGAGATCTTCGCTTTCAGCGAGCAGCGCAAGCAGCCGCTCTGGGGATAGCCCAAGACGTGCCGTTTTTTACTGCGGCGCGCCTGGAGCGTAGGGCAGGAGCCCTCACTGACACGGCAATAAGTTATGAAGGTATTTTGGGAAGAGCGATGTGACAATCATTCGTCACGCTTCAGCCAACCGGGATTCTATTTTCTCTCAACAACCCATGAACAGGATCAGGCGTCGTACCAGTAGCCGCTCCAAGTCTAGTAGTCTGCCGTTCGACGAGGCTAAGCGCCGGTTAGCAGGCGATTCAAATGCTGGCCAATTCATAAACGGATCGACTGGAGTGCCTCAGCGAGTGCATTGGGCTGATATCGCGCATCGACGCGCCCTTGACAATCACATATGTGTTGAATATCATTCAGTCTGAAGTATTCGAATTGAATTATGCGAATTGACTGCAAGCATCCTGTAGCATCTGCCGAGACGATCGCCATGGCGGACAAGATACGGTTCTTGTGCTCCATCATCACGAAAATCGCTCGCGCAGACCTCCAAACGCGCCTGGACAACCATGATTCCGGAATCAGCGCCATCGAACACGGAGTCCTCCGCCATCTCTCCCGCGGTGTCGATTCAATGGCCGAAATCAGCCGCTTAATGGGGGTCGCGCCCTCTACGTTGGTATATGTCGTGGATGGACTGGTCAAAAAGAAGCTGGTAAAGCGAGGCAAAGATCCCAACGACCGCCGCCGCGAACCTCTCTCGCTGGAGAAAAAGGGTGCTGTGCTTTTTGGCCAGATCCCGAAGATGGATGCAAACAGTGTTCTCGTGAAACGACTGGAGAGCATGACGGATTCCCGGAGGCGCGAGTTCCTGGCGCTGCTCGATGAATTCGCACAGGGCCTTCCGGGCTCAGAAAAGCTATCCCTCCGCCGAGAACCGGAGACTCGCGGGGAACCGCCTGTCTCCGGGGCAGAACGGATCAATTCAACAGTGAAAGCGAGGAAACCGTGAATAGATCCCAATGGATTCTCATGACAACGTTCGCAGCCAGCTTCTATGGTGTTGGCAACATTTGGATGACTCAGTTTGGTTGGCGCCTGTGGCCGTATGTTGCTCCCGATGACTTTGGCGCTTATCACAACGCATGGTGGGCGATGATCAAGCCGGTCATTTTCCCCGTAGCGGCTATCGCGGTGTCCGGGTCGATCGCATTGATCTGGTGGCGGCCCGAAGGCGTTACGGCCGCACCCGTTTGGCTGAACATTGCCCTGCACGTGGCGACCTACACGTTGACGGCTGCCTTCTGGGCACGCTGGCAGGCGCAAACCCATTACGCAAAGCTGCCGGACGGGGCGCTCGACCCCATGTATGTGCGCGCCATGAGCACGCACTGGATACGCGCGACTTTGATCACCTTGAACGGACTGGCTGTGTTCTGGATGGTGATCCAGCACTTGTCAAGCAAAACGGAAAAACTGCCGTAAGCATCGCCGTGCGGGGAACATCAAGTTCGGTGCCCTCGGGAGATGGATCATGCATCGCCGTTCATTTTTCTTCGCCGGTCTCGCAATATCGTTATTCCTGCTCTCTGCGCATTCGCCCGCGCAGCTAGGCCAGCCTTACTTGAAGCCCGGCGAAATCCTGCCGCCGCTCGCCAGTCAGGCGCTTACCGGAAAGTGGCTCGATATTGCTTCGTCTAACCGCGGCAGCCCGGCGGTGGTGGTCTTTTCCTTCAGTCGCGCCGGTGGCCGCGACGCGCAGCTGTGGACTCAACGCCTCATGAAAGACGATCCGCATCTAACAATCTACACTGTCATCTTTCTGGAATCTGTTCCCGGATTGTTTCGTGCCATGGCCGTCTCTGGAATCAAAGATGGAATGCCGCCCGCCCTGCAGGATCGAACAATCCTCCTGTACCGGGATGAGGACCTCTGGAGACAGCGGCTGCAGGTCGGCAATGAACGCTACGCCTGTGTGATACTGCTGGGGCCAACCGGCCGGGTTCAATGGATGACGTCTGGGCCGTTTGCGGACGCACTCTATTCGGAATTCAGCAAATCGAAGCGAGCCTTGAATTGAGAATCTGCCGTTCGCCGTGTGGATCTGTCGTTCAAAGTAAGGACTACAGTTTCCGCGGACGAGCGAGTAATCGCCGAGTCACCCGTCGAGGACTGATCGGTAATGATACGTCGGCTTCCCAACTGCTTTCTGCGATTTCCAGACTCTGGTTGGATGACCGGCTGTTCGTCAGTTACTTAGAGGAACTCATGAAACTCGTAACGCAGATATTTGCATCGAAAGGATTGCTATGAGTACACGCCTCAAACGTTCAGTGGTTGTCACTGGCGCCTCCAGCGGTATCGGCAGAGCGACCGTCCTCCGGCTGGCAACAACTGGGTGGCGGGTCTTCGCTGCGGTTCGACGCCAACAGGACGCCGAGTTACTTCGCTCCCAATCAGGAAACCGCGTTGAAACTGTACTGCTGGATGTCGCAGACGAAGGCTCAATTCGGGCAGCAGCGGAAGAAGTTAACTCGAGATTAGGAGCTGATGGATTGGACGGACTATTCAACAACGCCGGCATCGGGGCTGTTTCTCCCATTGAGTACACAACTGTTGATTCGATACGAAGAGTTTACGAAGTCAATTTCTTTGGCCAAATCAGCATGATTCAGGCATTTCTGCCACTGTTGCGAAGAGCGAAAGGACGCATCGTGAACACGTGCTCGGTAGTTGACCATCTCAGTCCTCCATTTGCTGGAGTGCTGGCGAGTTCCAAAGCTGCCTTTGCTTCTGTGAGTTCGTCGCTGCGGCTGGAGTTGCGCGCCCAGGGCATCTACGTCATCGTCGTGGAACCGGGTTCGGTCGATACGCCCGCTGTTGAGAAAACCCTTGGCGGCGTCGAAAAGCAGATCACTTCGCTGCCTCCTGAAGGAGCCCGTTTGTATGCCGTAGGTCTTCGCCGAATGGCGGCCGCGTTCGCCAAAAACGAAAAAGCAGGAAGCTCCCCGGATGTTGTTGCCAAAGTTGTGGAAAAGGCGCTGAATGCCAAAAAGCCAAGAACGCGCTATCCGGCGGGAAAGGATTCGATTATGTTGATTACCCTCGCAAGGCTGCTTCCCGAAAAGCTTCTCGATCTCGCGATCTTGAAGGCATTCGGATTGCCAACGAAGTTCGGTCAAGCGGTTGAATAGGCCAGAGCCAAATTCCAATTCCAAGAGAGCCAGCATGCGCATGCCGTCTGACAAAAAAGCAAACGCACCAGTTTTCGCAATCGATCCAACCTTCGGGTAGCGGGTCAGTTTGAAGCCGACGGCAACTATTAAACCGAACCGTTCGGTCGCCTGCGCTCATCCAATGCAGCAGAGGATTACGATGATTTCCAACGCCACGATTCAGACGCCGGTCA
>PLGM01000265.1 GCA_003139795.1 Acidobacteriaceae bacterium
GAACGCGAAAACGAGTACACCCTGGCGGGGTCCATTTACAACGGTCGCGTCACCCGCGTCCTGCCCGGCATGCAGTCCGCCTTTGTGGACGTGGGCCTCGAACGCGACGCCTTCCTCTATGTAACCGACTTCCTCGAACTCGAAGACTCGGAAGAGACCGACGAGCTCGAAAAAGCCGCGGCCAGCGGCGGCAACCAGCCGCCCCGCGAGGTCCACCACACCAACGCCCCGGACAGGAACGGCCAGAATGCCCGCAAGGACGGCCGCGCCGAGGGACGGACCGACGATCGCGGCCAACGCTCCGCTCCAAAGCCCGATCAGAAGCAGGAGCCTGGTCCCGAACGGCCCGCCACCGACCGCCAGCCCCGCGGTCGCCGTCTCGTCGTCGAGCCAGAATCCGAAGCCGGCCCCGCCGCTCCTGAATCCTCGTTCCTCTCCGAACCTGCGGACAGCACCCAGGAGGATTCCACCGAACCCGGCGCCAAGCGCTGGCGTGGACGCCGCCGCCGTCGCGGTGGCCGTTCCCCTGCCGGCTCGTCTGGAAGCCAGGCCGAAACCGGAGAATCCACGGAAAGCTATCCGGAATCGCCCGCGGAACCTGCCGTAGCGTCCGACATTCAAGCCTCCGCCGGCGACCGGGGTCCCCGGGAAGCGAACTCTGCTTCTGGGGGTGGTGGCGACCGGGGTCCCCGGGAAGCGAACTCTGCTTCCGGGGGTCGTGGCGACAGGTCTTCGTCGCAGCGCTGGAATGCTCCGCCTGCTGTTTCCGCCCCTTCGCCTCGCGCCGGCCAGGCCCCGGTTCCCTTTGTCATGCCCGGCGAGTCGCTCTCCAGGTACGGCGGTGCGCCGGAAGACGAAGCTCCCCCGGCCGCGTCCGCATCCGGCCCCACTGCTCCGGCCCGTCCGGCCAGCACCTTCAAGCCGGCAACGCTCATTGAAGCCCCCCTCGCGTGGGACGGCAGCGGCCTGCTCCCCGGCGAGTCGCTTTCCCGCCATCGCGCCTCCAGGCCCGAACCTGCTTCCGAAGTCCATCCTGAGCCGCGGAGCGGCGGTCCCGCTGCCGGGCAGTTCACCGGCGACGCCCCCGACGCCATCGAAGAGCGGGACTTCTTCGAGCTGGACTTCCTCGCGGAGCACACCGAGCCCACAGCCGAACGCGCGGTTGAAGCAACTCCGGAAACCCTCGTTCCCGAAGCGACGGAAGACCACCTGGTCGAAGAGTATCAATTCGAGGAATCCAGCGAAACCGCGCCCCACCCTGCAGCGCAGCCCGAACCGGCCGCTCCCGATGCGCAGGAATTTGAAGTCGAAGAGGTGATCGAACAGCCCTCCGCCGATGAACCCCTCGCGGACCCGGTCGTAAGGCAGGATGAAGTCACAACCGATCTTGGCTCCGACCAGCCTCCCATCGCCACCGAACCGCTGCCGCCCGAGTCGCCGGATTCCGAGCCCCAGCCGTCCGAGTCCCAGGAACCCGAGCCCCAGGACCCGGCGTCTGATCGAACAGCCCGTCACCGCGTCGACCCCATGCCGCCCACGGGTTTCAAGCTCCCCTTTGGCCTCGGCGGCAAGAAGAAGACCCAAGAACCCGTCGCTGCCCAGCCGGCTCCAAAGCCCACCACCGTAACCGCCGTCTCGGCCTACGCCCCCGGCGCCGGCCTAATCGAAGAAGAGGTCATCGAAGGCGAAGAGTTCGACGCCGCTCCCCATCATCACGTCAAAACCGAAGAACACGACTTCGAGGATTATGAAGAGGAGACGCTGCCCACCCAAATCCGCTCCGGCGACCTGGGCGAATTACTCCAGGAGGCCCACCTCGACCACCGCATCCAGTTGAACTTCGACGAAAAAGGCGGCGAGGACGAAGCATTCGACGATGAAGACGACGATGAAGAAGAGGAGCCCACTGCTGAAGGCCAGCCAGCCTCCGGCCAGCCTCAGGACTCAGCCCAGCAGCGCCGCGATCGCGGTGGCCGCGGACGCCGGAGCGGCCGTGGAGGCCAGGCTCTGCCGGGCCAGGGCATTCGCCGTGGTCCCTCGCGCCGCTCCGCCCAAACCTCTGACCTGCCCATCATCAGCGATCTGCTCAAGCCCGGCCAGGAGATCCTCGTTCAGATCGCCAAGGAGCCCATCGCCAAGAAGGGCGCCCGCATCACCTCGCACATCGCCCTCCCCGGACGCTTTCTGGTCTTCATGCCCACCGTCTCCCACATCGGCGTAAGCCGCAAGATCGCCTCCGACGACGAGCGTCAGCGCCTCAAGCGGATTCTGGTCCACGAGCGCGGCGAAGCCTCCGGCGGCTTCATCGTTCGCACCGCTGCCGAGGGCGCTTCGGAAGAAGATCTCCGCGCCGACCTCCGCTTCCTCATGAACCTTTGGAATGACATCAAGCAGCGCTCCGACTCCTCCAAGTCGCCCGCGCTCATCTATCACGACCTGTCCCTCATCGAGCGCATCTTGAGAGACCAGGTCAGCGCCAACTTCTCCTCCATCTGGGTCGACTCCGAGGCCGACTACGAGCGCATCGTCCGCTTCCTCAACCGCTTTTCGCCCTCGCTCGTCCGCCGCGTCAAGCTCTACACCAAGGAGACCCCGCTCTTCGAGCACTTCGGCATCCAGGAGGAGATCTCCAAGGCCCTCCGCTCCAAGGTCTGGCTCAAGAGCGGCGGCTCCATCGTCATCAATCAGACTGAAGCCCTCGTCGCCATCGACATCAACACCGGNNACCGGCAAGTACGTCGGCAAGTCCGCCCGCCTTGAGGACACCATCGTCAAAACCAACCTCGATGCCGTCCCTGAGATCGTCCGCCAGATTCGTCTCCGCGACCTCGGCGGCATCATCGTCATCGACTTCATCGACATGGACGACCGCAAGAACCGCTTCCGGGTTCTGGCGGCTCTCGAAGAAGCCCTCAAATCCGACCGCGCACCCACCAAGGTTCTCCAATTCAACGATTTCGGCCTTGTCGCCATCACCCGCAAGCGCGTCAAGCAGTCCCTGGAGCGGACCCTCAGCGTCCCCTGCCCCACCTGCCAGGCCACCGGCATGGTCAAGAGCCCCACCACCGTCTGCAACGAGATCTACACCGAGCTGCGCAAGATGAAGCGCCACTTCGAAGGCGCCGACGTGCTGCTCCGCGTCAACCCCGAAACCGTCAAAGTCCTCAAATCCAACAACGCCAGTTGGCTCACCGAATTCGAGGAGTTGACGGGCAAGAACATCCTCGTCAAAAGCGACGCCACCCTCCACCCCGAACAATTCGACATCCAGGGCTGAGGGTATTTTACGGATTGTGTAAGCTCGTGGGTGCACCACCCTCGCCGCGTTTTTGTTTTTGCGGCGAGGGTGGGATCGCAAGATGCCTACAACCCGCAATCACATCGAAGGCCGGAGCCCCGCTCCGGCCTTGCTGTTTCCGCGCACTCAACCGCAATCCAGTTCACCGGATCACATGAATCGGCACACCCACCTTCAGATCCTTCCACGCCTGTTACGTCGTATACACCGGAGCCTTGAGCGCAATCGCCAGCGCCGATTCGTCCCTCAAGGCGTACACTGGTCTCGAAGGGAAGCTCCTATGGTAGCCACGGCTCAAATCTCTCTCGAACAGTATCTGCAGACTCCGTATGAGCCGGATGCGGAATACGTCCGCGGGGAGGTTCAGGAGCGGAATATGGGCGAGTACGAGCACAACACGGTGCAGTGGGCGATCCTGTCGTGGTTTCGTCAACACGACAAGACTTGGCAGACGCGGACCATCCAGGAACAGAGAACCCGGTTCGCCAACGGCAATGTGAGGATTCCGGATGTGAGCGTGTGGAAAAGAGACGTTCCCGTACAGCCGGTCTTCAACCAGCCGCAGTTTATCGCCGTCGAGGTGCTCTCTCCCGAAGATCGCCATTCCAGGGTGCAGGAGAAGATCGAAGACTATTGCGAGTTCCAGGTGCCCAACATCTGGGTTGTGGATCCGATCAAGCGCCTCGGGTGGGATTGCTCAGACGGCAATTGGACGCGAAAAGAGCGCTTCGAAGTTGCCGGGTCCCCGATTTACCTCGATCTGCGCGATCTCTTCAAGGAGCTTGACGCCGCCGAATCATGAGAGTAACCGCCTCACCGGATCACGTGAATCGGCACCCCCACCTTCAGGTCCTTCCACGCCTGTTCTGTCGTATACACCGGTGCGTTCAGCACAATCGCCAGCGCCAGGCACGAGCGGACTCCCAGCGAAAGCCCATACGGCTCCGTCGTCGTGAGCAGGTTGCCCGTAGTCTTCGCATGCTCGCTTGTGTAAGGCTCTGCCAGTATCCCGAGCGAAAGGGCATCCGCCCAGGCGTCCTCTGGGTTGCGCCCCATTTTCACCAGTTTCGTTTGGACTTCAGCCAGGTTGACGGTGCTCACCACAGCGGTCGCAAAGATCTCCGCTGTCAGATTCTCCCCGCCTCGCTCATCAAAAAGAAAGGCGAGAATCGCCGAAGCATCGAGCACAATTTCACTCATGCTTGGCGGCCTCGCGCCGTTCCGCGCTAAGCTCGTCGGAGACTAGAGTGCCCGGCGGAACCAAATACCGCACCCGCTCCTGCGCCCGCCGCAGCCGTTCCCGCATCGTCGCAATCCGCAGTTCGCCGTCCACAACGCGCATATCCAGCACATCCCCATCGGCCATCCCCAGCGCTTCCCGTAGCGCCGCGGGAATCACCACGCGGCCCTTTTTACCCATTCGAACCCGGACCCAGAGCTTGTCAACAAACCTTGGCCACTTCCGGCCCACCTTTGGCTCTTGAACTTCCAACACTTCCATTTATCCCACCCCACTCGAATTGTCCCACCAGCATATCATAGTGTCACCTTTCAAGAAAGTGGGAACTCCATGAGAATTCCCACCCCGCTCCCGCCCACCACCGCAACCTTTCGCCCGATTCCGTGTCTAAGCTTTTACCGGAGCATGACCCCGGACGTAATTAAGACAAATTCGATCCTTGAGGTTCCTCACATGTCTTCTTCTCGTTGGATGCCGCCGATGCAGTGTGTCTGTCTCCTTTCCGGCCTGGCTATCCTTGCGGCCGTCTCCGCAAGCGCCCAGTCCTCACCCTCCCTCAACCAAACCACTCAGTTCGCCCCCGGCGAGTCCAGTTCCTCCGCGTTCCAGTTCGCGGATGACGACGGCCTCAACGGCGCAGCGGCCCTGCGCACTGCCGCCGCCGCTCTCGGCTCAGGCGGGTCAGGCGCGGGCCAGTACGGCAGCGAGAAGCATGGGAACTTCACCGTCAACCGCATTGCCATCGAGGCCGGCGCCGGGTTCAATGCCCCCATCGGCAACGACACGCCCTACATTACATGGGGCGGCAACTTCACCGGCGGCGGCGGACTGAACTTTTCCAAGCGCTTCACCCTGCTGGGCGAATTCCAGTTCATGGACAACAAGCTCCCCGGCGCATTTGTTGCCGCAGGCGGCGGACAAGCAGGGAGCGCGCACATCTTGTCGCTGACCGCCGATCCGGTAATCGACCTGTTCCCCACGCGCGTCAACAGCGCCTACGTGACCGGCGGCGGCGGATATTATCACAAGTCGACAAACTTTACCGTTCAGGAATGCTGTGACTTCTACGGGTATCCGGTGAACGTGACCGCAAACTCATTTTCGTCCAACCAGGCTGGCCTCAACATCGGCCTGGGCCTCACACACCGCTTGGGTGGAGTCTACGGCGACGGCAAGATGAAGCTCTTCGGCGAGGCCCGCTACGTCTATATCCACACCCCGGCCATCACCGTAGCCAACGGCCTCGGAACAACCGAATTGATCCCCGTAACCTTTGGGGTGCGCTGGTAAGATCGCCGCATCGAAAACTATCGCGGCTCTCTGGCAGCAACTTCGCTGGGAGCCGCCCTACAGAATCCCCATCACCCTCAGCCGCACCAGCCCTCCGGCCAGCACCCCCAGCGGCGTAAGCGCCACCAGCGCCAGCGCATGCCAGACCGGCTGTTCGCCGCGCGATTGCAGCGCGCTCAGCGCCGCCAGCGCCAGCACCACCATCCCCAGCGCCAGCACGTGAATCAGCGGGTTGGCCGCTGCCACCCACGCCGTCACGTACCCTCCCGCCGCGCAGGCCAGAAACGAGTACCCCAAGTTCACGAAGATATAGCCCGCCTGCGGTGTGCCCTCCGCGCCTGCCCAGTGGGGCGTCAGCCAGGACAGAAGCGCTGTCACCACCATCACCAGCACCGCAATCGTGCCAAAGCCGGCCGCCAGCGCCAGAAATGTGTGCAGAATCACCAAGGTCTTCTCTCTCCCTCTGGCTTCGCGCCCACCTCGCCCCTCTCGATCCGTTCCAGAAACCCCCGTGCCAGCTTCCGTTCTCCGGGATGGCTCTCGCCGTGGATCGAGCACAGGTCAAGGAATTCGTCGCACAGCGCATTCTGCCGTTCCTGCTGCGCAAAAACCCCTTGCAACGCCAGAGCCAACTCCCGCAGCCGCGCCGCCTCCGGCCAGCCCCGCTCCTCTTCACCCTCGTAGTCTGAAAACAGCCCCTTCCGCCCCCGCGCACACTCATCCAGGCACGCCAGCAGTTGCTCGCAGAAAGCCTGCGCCAGCATCTCCAGCCGATCCGGCTCCATTTCGTCACGCGGGTCCATTTTCCCTTATCTCCCCTGCATCGCCGCTTCCACATCCTCGGCCGTATGCGGCAACGCCGCGTCCAGGTCGATCAACTTTCCATCCGCGCCCACCAGGAAGTCGCACTCGATCCGCACCCCGATCTTCTCTTCGGGAATGTACACGCCCGGCTCGATCGTAAACACCATCCCCGGCTTCAACACCGCCGGATAATCCGCCGGATCGTGAACGTCGATCCCCACCATGTGCCCCAGCCCGTGCAGCCAGTACTGCCCCAGCGGCTCGCCCTTCAGGCTTTTCCCGTGCGTGTTGATGTAGTTGTAGGCCGCATTGTCCAGCGAATCCGGGTCCCTCCGGTCGCGGTCGTTGATCTTCGACTTGCCCGCCACAAACGCGTCGATCGCCGCCCGTTGCGCCCCCAAAACAATGTTGTAAATCTCACGCTGCCGCGCCGTAAAGTGTCCGTTCACCGGCACCGTGCGCGTAATGTCCGATGCGTACATCGAGTACTCGCAGGCCGCATCCACCAGCAGAATGTCCCCATCCTCCAGCGTCCGCGCGTCCTCTGAGTAGTGCAGCACCGTCGAGTTGATCCCCGACCCCACAATGGGCGCATACGACGCCCGTTCGCAGCCGTTTTCCATCCACGCCGCCGTCATCTTCCCGGCCAGCGCCCGCTCCGTCACGCCCGGCTTCACCGCCCTCATCATCGCCCGCTGCGCAACGATGGACGCGTCCGCCGCCTTCTTTAGCAGCGCAATCTCCCCTTCGTCCTTCACCACCCGCAACTCGGCCGTCAGCGCCGTCACGTCGCGCGCCGAATCGCTCGCGTCCATCCCCAGCGTGGCCCTGGTAAAGCCCACCAGCGCCTTCGCCTGCGGCGCCTCCGGCTGCGCCCAGATGTTCCGCGCCAGCCGCCGGTCGCCGTCAATCAGCCGGTTCAACACCCCCACCAGCTCCGTCATCGGCTGCACCGCGTCCACGCCCGCCGCTTCCGCCACCCCCGGCGAAGCCGCATCCAGCTTCGCCCCGGTGTACTTTTCCATGCGCAGGTCGCGCGTCGGCAAAAACAGAATCTCCTTGTACTCCCGCGCAGCCGGCGCACCAGCAGTTTGAGCCCCTGTAGTTCGAGCCTGCCCAACGTCGCCCACAATCAGCAGCGCCGCCCCCGGCTCATTCCACCCCGTCAGGTAGTAGAAATCCTCATCCTGCCGGTAGGGCGTCAGGTCCAGTTGCGCCTCCTGGGCCGCAAACAGCACCGCCACGCCGCCATGGAGCCTTGCAGCCAGCGCCACCCGCCGCGCGCGGTAAACCGCAGCCGGCTGTTTCTCAAGCGAATGAGCCAAAGGGGCCAGCAAAGCCGCCAGAATCGCCGCAACACAACTAGAACGAAGGAATTTCAACATGGCTATCAGACTCCGCGAGCGTGCGGCAGATGTCAAGCGGGCAACCAGCGTGGGGCCGCGCCGTCTTATTCCTCCGCCGCCTTCACCATCGCCGCCAGGCTCAGCTCCACATCCTCCTTGGTCGTCGCCCACGACGACACGCTGATCCGCATCGCCGTCTTTCCCTGCCACACGGTCGAACCGCACCAGCATGTCCCCTCCGCCTGCAGCCGCGCAATCGTCCTGAGCGTCCGTTCCGCCGTCCCAAACGAAACCAGCACCTGGTTGATGACCACCTCGTTCAGCACCTCGTACCCGGCCGCCCTCAGCCCCGCCGCAAAACGCCGCGCATGGCTTGAGGTCCGCTCCACAATCTCCGCCATCCCACTCCGTCCCAGCGACCGCAATCCCGCCCACAGCTCCACCCCGCGCGCCCGCCGCGACAGCTCCGGGTTGTAGTCCGACGGCTCCCGCTGTTCTCCCGTCGCCAGATACGACGCGGTCACCGACATCGCGCCCTTGAGCGCCTCCGGCTCCCGCACCAGCGCTATCCCGCAGTCGTAGCCGATGTTCGGCCACTTATGCCCATCCGTAGCCCACGAATCGGCCTGCTCAAACCCCCTGGTCAGCTTCCGGAACTCGGGCGAAGCCGCGGCCCACAGCCCGAAAGCCCCATCCACATGAATCCACGCCCCCGCCGCCCGCGCCTCCGGGCAAATCGCCGCCGCCGGATCGAACGCCCCCGTATTCACGTTCCCCGCCTGCAAACACAGGATCGTCAGCCCGTCCAGATGCGGCACCGCATCGGCCCGCATCCGTCCCTGCCCATCCACTGGAACCCGCACCACCCGCTTCCGTCCCAACCCCAGCAGCCCCAGCGCCTTCAGCATCGACGGATGCGCCTCTTCGCCCACCACCACCCTGATCTCCGGAGCCCCGAACAGCCCATCGCCTTCCACATCCCAACCCGCGCGCTTCAGCAGCGTGTGCCGCGCCGCCGCCAGCGCCGAAAAGTTCGCCATCGTCGCCCCGGTCACCACCGCCCCGCCCGTTCCCGCGGGCAGCCCCAGCAGTTCCCGCACCCACTCCAGCGCCACCTCCTCCAGCACCACCGCCGTCGGAGACTGCACAAAGAACGCCGCGTTCTGGTCCCACGCGCTCACCAGCCACGACGCAGCCAACGCTGCCGGCAAACAGCCGCCGTTCACAAACCCGAAGTACCGCCCATTGTTCTTGGCCACCGTAGCCGGCGACCCATACTCATCCAGCAGGTGCAGCACCGCCTCCGCGCTCGTCGGCCCCGGCGGCAGAGGCCCCCGCAGCGCGTTCAGCCGCGCAACCGCTTCAGGCGCAGGCGCAACCCTCCGCCCATCCACCCCTTCCAGGTAGTCCATCGCGTCCCGCGCCGCCCGTTTCAGCAGCGCCGTCCGCGCCTCCCCCACCGAAGCGCCGGCCAGAGACGAATGACCCCCATGGGGAACCGAAGAATGCGCTGAGTGGGGAACCCGAGAACCAGTCATAGCCTGAGGATATCCGGTTTTCGGAACAAATCACAGAACTTGAAATTTTCCCATAACTTGGCTAAGATACATTAGCAGGATGGAGGTCAATGTGATTACCGCAACCATATTTGAGGCAAAAACCAATTTCTCCAACCTTGTAAAGCAGGCCCAGAAGGGCGAGATGGTCCTGATCACCTCCGGGAGATCAAAAACTCCGGTGGCGCGGCTCGAAGCCATCAACCCCGTTGCGAAGAGAAGGCTTGGCGCTCTTGAGACACCCGGCTTCGTCCTCTCCGAGCAATTCTTCGAGCCCTTGCCGGAAGAGGAACTGCGTCTGTGGAACGGAGGCGGAGAGTGAAGGTTCTGCTCGACACCTGCGCCCTCATCTGGGCCACTCTTTCTCCCTCATCCCTCAGCCGCGAAGCCCGCGAGACGATTGCCGACGAAGGCAATGTGATTCTCGTCTCGGCGGCGTCCGCGTGGGAGATCGCAACCAAGGTGCGCCTAGGCAAGCTTCCCGGCGCGGAGAAACTGGAGCGGGATTATCTCGACGTGATGCAAGATGCGGGATACACCCTGCTTGATCTCGATTCGGCGTCCGCCCTGCGCGCGGGCCGGCTGGTTGCCGAGCATCGCGACCCCTTCGACCGCATGATCGCCGCCCAGGCGCTGGGCCAGGATATCCCCATCCTCAGCCCCGATCCGCAACTCGACAAGTTTGGTGTGCGGCGCATCTGGTGAGGGGATCGCTGCCGCGCAGATGCATCGAGCCGCAAGGCCCGTCGACTGAATTCTTGCAGCCAGTCGCCCTTTCGCCGCCTGGAATGAACTCACAGGCAAAGAGGCCTTGGAGCGAGGACTTTGACAAAGACCGCAGTCCGTGAGCTTCCGAGTGGACTATGCGGATGCCGATCACCGTCATTTGACGATCTTTCTTCAAACGCTGCTGGACCCGTTCACTCGCTGTCGTCATAAGTCCCCCGCTTCTTCCCCTTCGCCGTGTGCGTATATATATTGCATATGCATCCACGAACCGAGGGCGTTGGGAAAAACCACGCTCCCCCAGCCGCGACCGTTCGCTGTCATCTGCAATTTGTAACCTGTCATCTGCGTATCGGAAGCTGGATGCGACGGTTCTTGCAGCGTAAAATAGGCGAGTCAGGCACGAATATGAAAGCAGCAGGCTGATATGATTCGCGACGCCATCACAATCTCGCCGGGTTCGCGCTTTCGAGTCGCCATGGTGCTGGCGATCATTGCGGATGCACTCCAAATCGTCGTCTTTCCCTTATTCGTCGAGGGCGCTGAATCGCCTGCCGACGACGTACTCGATTTCGGTATTGGAGCCCTGATGGTTTACCTTCTTGGCTGGCACTGGGAATTTCTGCCATCGTTTTTTGCCAAGCTCGTGCCCGGAGTCGATTTAGTTCCTTTCTGGACGATGGCGGTTGCAAACGTTTATCGGAAATCGAAGCGGTTCGCGGTCACCATAGAAGAAAGTCGCGAGGAGCACCCGGCGCTGAAAGACCCACGGAGTTCGTAAACCGTGAATTTCCAGTGATCCGTGATCCAGATGGAGTCTTCATTTATCAACAAAAAAGCCGCAACCCCTTCCAAGGCTGCGGCTCTTTTGCGGCTGATTTATTGCCGAACTACATCTCCTTCACGCCTTCCACAAACGCCTTCAG
>PLGM01000011.1 GCA_003139795.1 Acidobacteriaceae bacterium
CGGCCGTTGCCGGAGATCGAATCAATTTGTTGCAGCCACTGCACTGGATTTCCGTCCATGTCGAGCCATGCGCAGTAGCGGCCCATGTCGGCTACCGCTCCGCCGGACTCGACACCGCGCAGCACATACCGCCGAGCCAGGTGCTGGTGCTCGATTGAGACACTTGGCTGGCAGTAGATGCAGCGCTTCTCCAAGGCGCGAAGCGACAGCGACGGCAGCGACATACCGTATCGCGCATAGCGGTTGGCGTTGTTTGCAACGATCTTTGCTGGGTGCTTCATCGGCATCGCCTCCTCATACCGCGACCTTGCGGCGGATCGGCTGGCCCAGCGCCGCACGAATCTCTTCCTTCGTGCATCCAGCCCAGCACTTGTAGAGGCGGGGATTTCTGATCTGAATGGCGAGGTTGTCGCCGGTGCGGTCGTGACCAGCTTGCGAACACGATGGGCAACGTGCCCACCAGTTGCGGCTATCCTTGCGCGTGGCGCGCACGTAGTCGAGAATCCGGAACTCGGTGCTCAATGTGGAAGTGGCTGGCGGAAAATATGGAGGAGCAACGACCGGCCGGTAGGCCTCCGGCAGTGTCATGCCATGGATGAATGTTCTCAGTTCCGCCTCGGTGAGCTTCTTCAATCTGTCAAGGTAGTCGAGTTGCGCCTCCGGTGTCAGCGCGGCCTCGTAGAACCAGTACCTCTGGTTCGTCCTCCGATGCACGCCGATCGGGGCGCGGATGGCGCTACCGTATTCGCCGTCCTCGATCCGGTCCTGGCGCGGGAAAACCTCGATGCCGTCTTTGAGCCCACCACCTTTGACCGGAACGCCGAGCCGCAGGGCGAGGTTGTAAATGTAGATGCGGCACTCGGCAGCCAAGAGCGGCGCGTCCGCAAAGATCCACAGATGGCCGCCGCGGCGCGATTGTTCGAGCGCGGCTTCGACGCCATCCTGCTTTAACTCCCACTGCAACTGAAAGAGGGCCTCGACGGCGCCGTCGAAATCAGCGTCGATAGCAACCCACTTCGAGCGTTGCGTCTCCGGGTTGATGGCGTAGAGATTGATGGTGATGTCTCCGTTCAGGTGCATGCGCACCACGCCGACATCAAGGGGCTTTGGCTTCTTGGTCTGCCAATCCCGCGCCAGGTAGTACGGGACCGAACCGTTGGGCAAGGGATGAACAGCCTGCATCCCATAGGCGCGCCGGTTGATGAAGAGTTTGGTGAACCGGTCGGCCGTCTCGCGGCTTACACAGAAGGTGGCATACATACGCCCACTCCTTCCTGAAGTTCTGTGTTTGTACCCCGGTTCCAGAACTCGGTCAAATCTGCGGAGAGTTGGCAGGATGGCTGCATTGGGTTGAGAAATGGAAGGCCCGGAGGAAGCCACCGGGCCTTCAAAGCGGGCATGGAGTCGGGGAGTAGAAGGTCGATCAGAATTGGTGAGCGTAGCGCAGTCGGCCATGCTTGAAGTCAGGCGCGGGTTTGCGGTTGGTGGCGAGGCCATTCGGTTCGGTGTGGATACCGGGAAAGGCGGCGGCCTCGGCCAGAGCATAACGGGTTGCGAGCGAGCGGATACGGCCAGCGGATAGGCGCATNNCTCCTGATTGTGATTGGGATTTGCTGTGGTGGGTGGAATGCGGAAGGGGGAGGCGGTCAGGCAACAGCCAACTGCATCTGAGAGAGCAGCAGGCCAGGCTGATCGACGTAGTTGAACAGCTTGTATTCGGAGAAGACCCGGTCAAACAGATCGGAGGTGAACCGATCCTCGCAGCCTTCGAAGGAGAGCATGTACCAGTCGTCGCGCTGCCGGTCGAAGACGTAGATCGCGCCGGATGCGTTGTTATCGGGAACCATCTGTAGGAGCATGACGCCCTTGCGGGTTTGAATCCAGCGGGTGGCGACCGCCTCGCCAAGTTCGAGGAAGGCTTGGACGGTCTGTTGAATTGTGTTGGCAGCGCTGTCGCGCCAGTTGAACAGCTTGTAGACGGACATCTTTCCCAGGCTGCGGGTCATAGAAACTCTCCTCTCTTCGAGATTCAGTTGGATGGGTTGAGGGTTAGCGCGGCCTGACAGGCAGCGCCAGATACCAGATTCTAGCCAGTGAAGCGAACAGGGACAGGAAGAGCAGGACAATCCCGGTAAGCCAAACTGGGTGATGGGCGGAGACGTGATAGAGCGTGCCACCGAAGGCGACAACGGCCCAGGAATCGAGTACGGTGAACAAGATGCTGATTGCCACTCGTGCCGTGTTGAGCGGGAACAGAGTAGGCTCGGTTACGTCGGACGGAGATGCAATCGACAGTGATTCGGGCATAGTGATCCTTTCCGAAGGGGCTTACCTTCGATGGGTGGGATGAATTGTGGGTGGGATTCTGAGAACCTGGGCAGGATGAATCGGAGGCTGGATTTCAATACAGACAAGTCAACCTTGGACTTCGATCTACTTGTTCCAGAACTTTGAAACGGCGTTCAAAGTTGCCGTTAAAAGGGGAAGGAATTCCTGGCCAGTCATCGACTCACATATGCTTCGGCTGACCATTTTCTCCCTTCTCACAACACTCAATTCCAACCACCATCAAAAACATCGACAAACAAAGGGATAGTCAGAATGCATCTTCCTGATCCGGCGCAAGATGCGACCCTGTGGATCTGTTCAATAGGAAGGAAAACGGAAGACAATAGGAAGGCAATCGGTATTCAATGCCGATTTAATTGCAATTCACTCGCCAAAGATGCTCAGTCGTCGGCTCTGCGCACGAAACAGGCCATCTCATCCAAAAAGAAACTCGCGGAAGGTGACAACATCATTGGCCGATGCGTTGGTGAGGACGTTGGTCGAAAGCAGGCTGGATCGAAATGCCCGGCTCAAAGCAAAGCCGATTCGCTTATCAACTGCGCGCAACTCTGCGGCGAGAAGGTAGAGAATGGACGGGTCCGGCGTCAAATAGAGGATGGTATCGACGCTGTTGTCCGCGCTGAGCACCTTGCGCAGATCACCGTAGCGGGCCGATCCTTTGGCAGTCCGCTCGAACTCGATTGCGAAACCCCTCACACGATTGCCGTCGGAAACTTCGGCCAATGCGTCGAAATCTTTTGCGCATCTGCCGCCATAAACAAGGTTCTGCGAGAGGACTTCAAGCTCCCACTGCCACGATGTCAGCACATGGGCAGTGGTCAGCGCTGTGCAGATTCCTGCCAGTTCGACCGAGTGAAGAACCTGTGATCTGCGCACAATTTCCTTGGTTGTCGACGGTAAAGAGACAAGTGCGTGGCCACGCAGTTCGAGCAATTCAAGTCCAGAGCGCGTAATCGCGAAGACCGGTTCTGGAAGCAACCGGCCACAATCGATGCGCTCGACAAGGCCATTCTGCTCCAACCGAGCGAGCCGCCAGTGCACAGAACGTCGGCAACTCTCCGGTCCATTGTTGAGCAATAGCGCGCAAATCTGGTCGCAGGTAATCGCACGAGCGTTGCGAATCGTGACGAGCATCGGAATGTCCCGATCATCAGAGAGTGCGATGAAGCCGCGCCGATATCTCATGCGATGCGCTCCGTAGTTCCGGTTTCAAGCTCGATCCGTCGGCCATCCGCCGACAGAATCCACCTTCCGAATTCTGTTTCGACCCAATCGGCGGCGCCGATCAGCACCATCGCTTCGTAGCGAGCGCCGCGCACGCTGACCGAGATAGGCTCAACACCGCCCGATCTCCATGCGCTGGTTGCGAAAGAGATGCGTCCATGCACGCGTTCGTTGAGCGTGACCAGAAAGCGATCAGGCGCGTCGCAGCGGGCAGGAAGACGAATGAGAAGGTGCATTCTGCCGTCAAAGAAGTTTGGCTCCGAGCACTCGAATGTTCTGCCGATTGATCGCAATGGGCGATCTGGATCGATGTTGCTCGTCAGATTGAAGCGGATTTGTCCGGGGAATGCCCAGCACATGCGCAGCCTACGCCCGTACTTGAGGCCAGCCGAGTTGAACCATGCCGCGTTNNGAAGCAGAATGGATCGTTCAGGTCGCGCGAGTGCGCGGCCCACCAATTGGTTCCAAAACCAATTATGCGGACGCGCACGGCTTCATGGCCTCAATCAGTCCCTGCACTATGGCGCGCGCCTGGAGATTCCGTTCGGGTCCGCGCAGCCGGTCAAGGAACCAGATTCGTTCAAATGAGAGTGGCGGCAGCGGGCAATTGTTGTCGCGATAATGCGCGAGCAACTGCCCCAATTGTCCTATCAATACCGCATATTCGCCATCACGCTTCGCGCTTTTGGACGGATCAAGGCTATGAATTGTGGTGACGAACTCCTCCCAGGGAATCCGCCCAGCGCAATCAGCCGAACCTGTATAGTCACGCCAGTACCTGAAGTGAGGACTCGTTCGTGCGAGGTGATCGAGCAGTGTATCGAGCTGCTCACGCTGATCAATTTGATTGTCGGAGTGGTCGGCAATGACTGCGGCGGATTTACATTCCGACATCAACTGTATCGTTGCCGTTGCGAGCAGCGAGTCATTGAACGCTTCGAGCGCCTTAGTTCGCTCCGGCTCGTTGACCTTCGCGATGCGGTCAAGTTCCGCCTTGACTTCAACAGGCGGTTTCATTCCACGCAGTTTGTAGAAGCACAGAAAGAGTTGCGTGCGCTCGAACGCCAGCACATAATCAACGTCCTCATCCGGAGCGAATGCGCGAACATATTCGCGCCACTCTGCTGGATCGGCGAAATCCTTGGACGACTTGATCTTCAACTTGTTTGTCATTGCTTTACTCATTGGCTCCTTTAAGGGTCCGATTGCGTCTCCGTTCCTCGTCCAGTTGCGTGTTCACCTGGTTAAGACGCTCACGCAAATTGTGTTCGCTGTTTTGCGTCGCCTCCAGACGGCGCTGAAGAAGCAGCGTCTGTTGTTGCTGGCTCATTGAGCTATTTCCGACTGGTGAAGGGGCAACCGAACTTGTATCGGGCACATCTGACGAAATCTTGGCAACGTCCTTAGCGCCCGTTTTAGCTTTCTGTTCGAGGACCTGAACCGCGCGCTTGAAATCCGATGTATCTGGTTCCGCCGCTTGATTTGGCTGCTGCTTTTCTATCAAGGCGCGCTCGACTTCAGCGTTATGCAGTTCGACCAGTTGGTTGAACTGCTCGGTGCGGCGCAGGATTTCGACTCTGTCGCTGACGCGGCCGTTCCAGAGTTCCGCAATGATGGTGGCGGCAATGATCTCCTTCTTTGCCGCAGAACGCCACTCGAAATAAATAATCCCTACAGCACAAACAAGCAGGCCAAGCGTAACTATGTTCGACCAGAAGTAGAGATCGTCGACTGTATGACCGACAAGATTGCCTCGTCCGTCTGCCAATGTTACGCCATAGTCGGTGTTCGAAGGGTTGATCTTGCCCAGCGCATAGTCGAAGAATCCCTGGCGTTGGCGTAGGGTTTGTCCGCTTTTCTCTGGCGGAACGGTTTGCGTTTGGGCAAAGAGGCCCGGCGCAATCGCACAGAAGAGCAGGAGGATGGCTATTAATTGAATGGCGGAAATGCGTCGCATCATCAACCTCCGTTGGGTGTATCAAGCGAATTCCCGGCGATCCGTCTGCGCCGCTGGCGGCGATTGACAGCGTCTTTGAAGCGGAGATTGACGCCGATCTCTGAATCCAATCGGCTGTGCATCTTGGGATAGAGATACTGGTCGATTCCGTCCAAGTGGTAGCTGGGTGCGCGGCGTACATGGAGATGGGAGTGGAGCGTTCCCTCGCGCGGATCTGTCATCAGAATCTCCATCTGCCCCACGGGAAGGTTCTTGATGTGATCCTCCCGCGCCCTTGTCTCCTTCGCTTCGCTCTCGCTTCCCGTACCGGTCTCGATGTACTTGGGTGTAAAGATACCGGTCTTGCGCACCGATAAACTGCGCCGCTTCGTCGCAATCCTAGCCGACGCTTTCAGAAACCACTGCGCAGTATTTTCCTCGGATACATTCATGATCATCTTGGTTCCGGGCGCTGAGGAAACCTCATCGGAGAAGGATTGGCTGACGCGTTGCAACTGCGGCAGGCTCTGAAAGGAGAGTAGGAACGACACTTTCGCGCCGCGTGCCGTCTGCAAAACCTGCGTGAACCCCGGATAAGCAAACGGCGCAAACTCGTCCAGGATCACGGATAGCATCGGCTCATCCTTGGATCTTGCCGCGCTTGTTTGCGCATATCGATTGCCCACCATCAGTTGAATGTTCTGGAGAAGTATCTTTCCCAAGGCCTCGACGGCGCGCTGATTACGATTCGAGTTCAGCGAGACAAACAGAATCAGATCGTTTTCAAGCACATCGTCGAGCGTCAGCAAATCCTGGTAAGAACCGGTAACGACTGACAGTTCATCTTCGAGGAAGCTCAGCAATTCATTCAAAAGCCCCTGAATTTTCTCTACGCGCTCGCGGTCTTGGAGCGACCGCTGAAGCATTTTTACCGACATCTCGAAGTTCAGCCGCTTCTGCATTGAAAGGCCAGTCAAAGTCGCAACACGCGCCTTGGCCGCTTTGATCTGATCTTGAAGTACATCCTCATCAAGCGCCATGACCAGCACATCGTAGACATTAAAGAGCCGACCAGTGTACTGCAGGACGCGAACGAGATCGGAGAGGTAGGCCTCTTGATGGCCTTTGAAGAAGTCCTCGCGCAGTCCGAAGGAACCAAAGATGAAGTTCACATGCTCCTGGTAGGCGTCATCAAGCGAGTAGAAGGGATTGTAGCGGCAGGATTCCGTGGGATGCGTAGGGTCGAGAATCCGCAGGTCCTGCAAGCGGCCAGCCGCGGCAATGTGCGGTAGAAGATGATCCAGAAACTCCCGTTCACCTTTGCCGTCGAAGATAATCATCGGCATCTTGCGCTCGCCAAAGCGGCGCGTCAGATCCTGGGCAATGATGTTTTCAAGGAATGTGGACTTGCCAGCGCCGGTGCCGCCTACAATCACTCCATGCTTGATTCGCACAGCATCCGGCCAGAGCCATGGTTCTCTATGCATGTTGTAGCCAAGCAGTGTAGCGCCATTATTGTGCGCATCTGTGATGATTCGTGCATCCGTGGCTGACGGAACAGTGACAGCAGGATGCGGCCAGTTCTCTTCGCGCTTCTGTCTTCGACCAGCAAAATGGGCGACAATCAGGCCTCCGCCAAAGAAGATAATGGCGCAGTCGAGAAAGGCTTCCAGGCACTGATCGTTGTGTAGATGCAGGCGGGAGACGGCGATATACCAGAGAAATCCGAATACGGCGCAGCCAAGCAGAACAACGACACCGGCGACATCCTCCGGTCCTGTTCGCCTGTAGCCGGGTTGATCATAGTAGGAACTCATAGGCTTCGCCCCAGTGAGAAGTAGAGGAATACGCCCAGCAACGCACAGATCAGGAAGCCGACGAGAATCACCAGCGAGCTTGGCTTCCAGCGTCCCCGCTCATCGACGGGTTTCAGATCGTCTACAAACGCTTGGCGCAGTGCCTTCTTAGGATTCGTCTCAATGTCCTCAGAGTGCAGCTTTCGAAGCGCAAGGCGCACCTCTTCCGGCGTGACATAACCCGCGGCGTCCATGACTAAAGCACCGCCTCGGCCGTAACTGGACGGTTCTGATCGACGCCGAAGTTCAACTGGTAAAGACGCGATTGGTTCCCGTCCGTGCCCTTGATGGCAATGACGCCGGTAGCTTTCTCACCTGGAGTTAGATCGCGTGGAGTGGATTCTGTCTGCGCAACATCCAGCGCAACTCCGCGCCGCGCTTTCAACGATGCGTATGTTTTGTGCTTGAGTTGGTGGCTGCGAAGGCTCACCAGTGAGACAGTGTTTTGACTTGGTGTCTGCGCGTAAGCAGTCGGCGTTGTCACCCGAAATGGCGCATCCGTCCGATTGGTTATCGAATACCGGAGATAGATTTGGTCTCCAGAGCGGTAGATCTGCTCAATCGCAACTTGTACGCGATTGTGCGCAGCCTTGGTGGAGTCCTGCACAATATCTTCCGCGTCGGCAAGCGTCTGGGTGAGAGCAAGGGTCGTAATCTTGTGAATCTTCTCTTCAGACAAATCCTCATTCGACTGCGCATTCGTGCGCGGATTAGGAGTAGGATCGGTGTGAATTGAAACATCCATGGAAGCAAGAGAGCCGGCAGGATCGAGTTCATAGCTCACCTCCCGTGACGCCGTCCACACAAAGAGATTTGTCGCAACACCCTGCTGGAGCGGTTTGATAAAAACCTTGTCTTCGTGGCGTTCGATCTGAAAGCTGTCCGCATCGCCAATCGCAAGCGTCGTCACCGGCTCGCCGAATTCGAGAACGGTGAGATGATCCATCGATGTTTCTACGTGGCGAATCTGGCCTTGGCCAATCGTCTGCGCCTCTGCCGCGGCGACTGCAACAACAAATATCAATGACAAGAGCGTCTTCATAGCGGCCTCCTCGGCGCAAAAAAACAGAAAGGAGAAGCCACGGCTCACGCAGTGACTTCTCCTTTTGGTTATGAGCATTCCAGTGTAGCTGGAATGCTGGTGTCTTCAAATGTCAGGTTCCGTTTTCCTTTGTACTGGAAGAGGAATACCCGCTTCACACCTTCCGGTCCATCGGGATTGGCGATCCGCTCGACGAGAAACGCGCGTTGCTGATCGTCAAACCAGACGTACCCGTTGATGGTCTTTGGCAATCGAACCCTTACCCGCTGGCCGCCGGTTGCCTCCGCAAAGGCATCGACGATCTCCTGCGGGAAGGACTGGAAGAGAACCGCCCCGGAGCCTGTGCCATTCGAGACGATGGTGTTCATCGCCTGTGCCCAAGCCCTGCGATTCTCCTGCTTGCCTTGCGCCCAGTAGTGCACAAACAGGTGGAGCGAGCTGAACTGATCGCGCGCCTCCTGTTCATGTTCCCAGAGAGCAGATTGCGCCTTATTGCGCGCAAGCACTGCCGACCNNCGTTGTTCCTTGTCCTCGCACTTGCGCATTGCATCCCACAGCGCCTGTGCGTTTGCGAGTTGAAGTTTAATTTCCTCCTCGCGTTCGACGATCCGGCTTGCGACATCGGCGTAAATGGAGTTGACCAATTGGCATTCCTCGAACATTCCCTTGGTGACGGTTTCGCCAGAGAAGAGTCCGCGGAAGTCCTCGATCGACATTCTTTCCTCGAAGTTCAAGCCAGATTCGTTGGGCAGAAAGCCAAGCTCTTTGCGCATCACGTTATAGAGCCTGCCGACTTTGTCGGTGTCCGCTACATCCAGGTGAGCCGGCAGATCCGACACTCTGCGCTCGCGTTTGAACTTGAGCCAGGGCGCCTGAGCTACCTCCTTGCGGATTTCACTGATCACCGATTCGTCGATCTCAACCCGGTGTTTGAGCGAGTCGAGAGCGTTCTGCAGTTGTTCGACGAGCTTGTATGCAAGGTCCGGCCGTCCAGCAGCCAGGCACGAAGTTTTCAGATCGGTAATGGAACCGATCCTGTTTCCACGTGCCTTCATGGCAACCAGGCAGACGTTCCACCAGGGAGACTTCGCTTTTGTGAGCTTGGTCTTCTGTTGGCGGAATTTCTCTCCGTACGCAATCCGTCCCGCAACAAAGCGCGGAAATTGATCAGACGGCATGATGCAGACAGTGTCGAAGTCGAAGTCGCCGCCATTCCGTTTCGCCGTCTCCGAGTGGAGGATGTAGGTTCCCTCCATGCGAAGTTGGCGTTCGAGGATGTTGGCAATCTCGGACTCTTCAATATCCCCGCCCAGCGCACGTTTGAGCGACGGACCAAGTTCGTCGTTGGTGAGATAGCGGATGGGAAGCAAATCCTCCTGCATCCGAATGGGATACCGAATGCAGAGTCCCTGGTCCG
>PLGM01000012.1 GCA_003139795.1 Acidobacteriaceae bacterium
CCGAACAACCGGAGCCACCGCACCGCGCCTTCCCGGTGTGTTCTGTCTTATTCCATTGCCCCCACCGTAAGCGGCTGGTTGCGGACCGTCTGTATCGCCGACGGCCCATACTGGAAGCGCACCGGCAGCTTCGGCCCGGAGACCGGCAGGCTTGCGCCGGCATTGACCAGCGCCGGTGCCGGAACGAATGTGGTTAGGTCGAAAGGCTCCGCCGAGACCCCGATCAAGTTGGATACGCCAACGGTATCGGCACTGTTGCTCGCATCCTGGAAGGCATATATCGAGGTCTGGGAAGACCAGCCGGTGCCTTGTCCACCTGCCATCGCCCCGGTGCCCCAATCTGAGTTGAGGACATTATTACCGAAGGTGGTTAACTGGGTGATGCGGTCGTTCCAATAGAAGTACGGTTTCGTTGGAGAGTCCATCCAGATCGCGTTGTTATCGGCCTGAATCTGTGGCCATTCGATCGCGGGGACGTCGTCGCCTCCGCCAGCCGAGGTATCGAACATGTTCCAACTATAAAAGGCGTTCGTCGGCTCGCAGAAACTGTTGTTGTAGAACCATAGCGTCCCAATGCGGTTGTCGTCAGCTGTCCCCATGTCGGAAAAGTAGTGAATCGGGTATACGGACGTGGTATTGACGAAGGTGTTTCCATACACATAATCCGCGTGGTGCGCCTCGACCGCCGCGGCCAGCAGATCGGCCGTGTAAGCATCGCCGGGATATATCGAGTGAAATGAGGAAGACCCTCCTTCCAAGTATCCCTCAAATGAGGTGTACGGCGCGGCGTCCTGGTTATCGACCAGATCCAGTTGCCTCAACGCCCCATCGCCAAAGTTGTTGTAGCGCAGAATCTCAGGGAATCCGCGGCCCTTGAAGTTCGAGCCCTGCGCTCCGCTCTGATACTGGTCGACGACGTTGAACTGTACTACTTCGTTCCAGCCCTGAATGTAAAACTGGTGCATGCCATAGGATCCGGAGACGCCGTTGCTATGCAGGTGATTGCCTTCATACAAGGTATCGGCTACGGCTGCGAAGCCCTCGTTGGCGTTGAAATCGGAAAAAATGCCATTGTCGCAGCTATATGCGTCGATGCCTCTAACCACCGTATTTATGCTGCGGAATAGACGAACGCACGCCGCTCCCTGGATCCATGCCGTCCCCGCCGCGCCCAACGGAGTGGTGTAGGTATTTGAAGATCTTGCATTTTGAATCTTGAGGCCCTCGACTATCAGGTACTGCGAACTGTTCCACGTTCCCGTGTACGTCCCAGCCCAGCCGGTAGTGCCGATGCCGACTGCCGCGTATCCCGCCGAATAGCTGTTCACCGTTGAACTTCCGGTGGAATTGCCGGCATCGATCACCGGAAGGTTGCCCCTGGAATCGGGTACGCCGCAGACGCGAACAGGCTGGGTGCGCGTGGCCTGCGTCGTGAGCTGAAAGTATTCGTGATAGGTGGTGGGACTGGCTCCGGTGGTGTCCTCGTTGTGGATGCGCACGGTTGAACCGTTCTTGAGAGAAGCCCACGGAACCGATTGGATGGTCTTGTACGTCTGCGATGGCCCTACGTCGTACGTCGTTCCCGTAAGAGCTGGATCAACCGTGCAGTCCACGGGCATGGTCTCTGAGGGTGTGACCTGATAGGGCATGCTGTGTCCGGTCACATAGACGGTAGCCGTGTTCGTCGTGGAACCGTCCGCCACGCTGGTGGCCGTTAATGTATAACGTCCCGCAACCGTGGCCGAGAAGGCGGTATCCTCGTTCGTGGCATCCGTTAGTATGCCATTGCCCCCGTTGGGCTCTGAGGTGATCGCCCAAGTCACGTTTCGGTTCGGCGATCCCCAGACAAATGCCTGGATGTCGGCATTCTGCCCGGAATATAAGGTGGTATAGAAGGGCACCACATGGACCTGCACGGCGGGATTGCAGACATTCACGGTGACGGAGGTTGTCTGGTTCGGACTCTCCTGCGACCGCGCCGTAAGCGTAAACTGCTTGGCTGAAGTGACGGTGTAGCTATCCGTGCCGTTGATTGAGCAACTACTGCCCGTGCCCGGAGCTGTCACGTCTACCCAGTTGCCCGCTGTGGAGGAGAGCGTGGCGCCACCCGTTACCGACCAGTTGACCGCATTCGTTATGCCGTTCGTGACCGTGGCATAGATGCGGCGCACACTGCCGGGCAACACGTTGAAACCATAGGTCGGCTGAGTGATGGCGATGGAGATCGGACCAGCGCTTGCCGGCGCCTGGATGGTCAACGCGATGGTTGTGGCGCTGGTGAGAGTTCCGGAGGTTCCGGTCACGGTCACGGTGTGCGTTCCCGGAACAGCCGTGCTGCTCGCTGTGAAGGTCAGCGAACTTGTGGTGCTGGTGATTGCTGAACTGAAGGTCGCAGTCACACCTGTGGGGAGCCCCGTCGCCGTCAGGGCTACGCTGCTACTGACGCCATTCGCATCGGTGACGCCGATGGTACTGCTCGCGGTGCCGCCGACGAGAAGGGTGAGACTGCTGGCCGAGGACGAAAGGCTGAAGCTCGGCACAGGGATGGTCAACGCGATGGTTGTGGCGCCGGTGAGAGTTCCGGAGGTTCCGGTCACGGTCACGGTGTGCGTCCCCGTAACAGCCGTGCTGCCCGGTGTGAGCGTCAGCGTGCTTCTGCTGCTTGTGCTTGCCGGACTGAATGTTGCGGTCACCCCGCTAGGAAGCCCGGACGCAGCCAGATTCACATTGCTGCTGAAGCCGTTCTGACCGGTCACGCTGATCGTACTATTGGCGCTGGCGCCGCCGACGAGAAGTGTGAGACTGCTGGCCGAGGACGAAAGGCTGAAGCTCGGCGCAGGGATGCTCAGCACGATGGTTGTGGTGCTCGTGGCCTTGCCGGAGGTCCCCGTGACCGTCACCGGATACTTCCCTGGAACAGCCGAACTGCTCATTGTGAAGGTCAGCGAAGTCGTGCTGGCATTGACGGTAGCGAATGCCGCCGCCACACCCGCGGGCACCCCGGATGCAGCCAGGCTCACCTTGCTGACCAGGCCAATCGGATTGGTGACGGCGATTTCGACCGGATTGTTATAGCCTGCGACAAGGGTGAGACTGCCGGCCGAGGGCGAAAGGCTGAAGCTCGGCGCAGGGATGGTCAGCACGATGGTTGCGGTATTCTTGGCTGCTCCGGAGGTTCCGGTCACAGTCACGGTGTACGTTCCTGGAACAGCCGTGCTGCCCGGTGTGAAAGTCAACGTGCTCTTGCTGCTTGTGCTTGCCGGACT
>PLGM01000109.1 GCA_003139795.1 Acidobacteriaceae bacterium
TGAGGCACTCCCAGAGGAAACGGGGAGCAACGGCTAGGCCAAACCTTCGGAATACCGCGCCAGTCCTCGACCCGACCGGCTTCTCGAACGGTTTCCCCGAGGCCTCGGCTCTGCTCCGAACGGATCACTTTCAAACCGGAAAATGACCCATGACCGGCGACACCGAAAGTTACGGTCCACCGGCAATCCATGGCGGCCTCTGTAGAATCACCTTAGAACCGGTCTGTTCCCGCGGGCTCACCCCGGCATTTCTCGTCGAAAGGCACACGCTTGGCGAATCTGCGCGTTCTCATTGCCGGCGGCGGTACAGGCGGCCACATCATTCCGGCGCTGGCCGTGGCGCGCGAACTGGTGGCGCGGCACTCCGCCGAGGTGCTCTTTGTGGGCACCGCGCGAGGCATGGAGATGCGCCTGGTGCCCGAGGCCGGCTTCAACCTGCGCATGATCGATGTGGGCCCGCTCAAAAACGTGCCGCTGGTCATCCGGCTGCGCACTCTGATGCGCCTGCCGCGCAGCGTCTCCGACTGCAAGCGGCTGATCCGCGAGTTTGAGCCCAGCGTGGTCCTGGGGGTGGGCGGCTACGCCTCCGGCCCGGCCATGGCGGCGGCGCTTCGGCTCAAGGTGCCGGCCATGGCCTTCGAGCCCAACGCCATGCCGGGGCTGGCCAACCGGCTGGTGGGCAAAAAAGTGCAGGCCGCCGCGGTCAACTTTCCCGCGGCGGCGAAGTGGTTCAATAACTGCGAGGTTACCGGCGTCCCGGTGCGCCCGGAATTCTTCAACCTTGAGCCGCCCGCCGGCGTCGCGCCCCACCTGCTGATCTTTGGCGGCTCGCAGGGTGCGCGCATCTTCAACTCCCATCTGCCCCCGGTGATTGCGGCGCTGCTCGACGCGGTTCCCGGCCTCACGGTCCTGCACCAGAGCGGGGTGCGCCACGCCGAGCAAACCCAGGCGGCCTATACAGCAACCGGCGCCGATCCCCAACGCTGGCAGGTGCGGCCGTTTCTGGACAATATGCCGGCGTGCTTTGCCCAGGCGCACCTGGTGATGGCGCGCAGCGGCGCCTCCACGGTGGCCGAACTGGCTGCCGCCGGCAAGCCCAGCCTGCTGGTGCCTTTTGCCGCCGCCACCGATGAGCACCAGAAGCGCAACGCCGAGGCCATGGTACGTGCCGGAGCTGCCGTGATGCTGGAGGAAGCGGACCTGGAGATTCCCGGCAAACTGCTGGATACGCTGAGAGTTCTGTTGGCCGACCCGGAGAGGCTGGCGCAAATGGCCGCCGCGGCCCGGACCCAGGCGCATCCCGCCGCCGCCGAGCGCATTGCCGACCGGCTGGCCGCGCTGGCGGGGGAGAATGTGCCCCGCGGGCAAGCGGGTTGAGCAAGGAGCGGAGTTCCTCGGCTTCAGCACAAACGCAAAAAGCCCGTTCGCCTAAGCGAACGGGCTTTTTTGAGGAAGTCCGCAGGATCTGGGGAAAGCTCTGCGGAAAACTGCGTCAATTACCGGTGTCCGCCGCCGCCATGGCCACCGCCGCCACCGGCATGACCACCGCCGCCAAATCCACCACCGCCGCGGGCTCCGCCGCCGCTAAATCCACCGCGTGCGCCGCCGCTAGATCCACCGCGGGCGCCGCCGCCGTATCCGCCACGGGCCGCACCACCTGCGTAACCACGTGCACCGCCGGCATATCCGCCGCGGGCCGCACCACCGGCGTAACCGCGTGCACCGCCGGCATATCCGCCGCGACCCGCCCCGCCGTAAGCTGAGCGTCCCGCATATCCGCCACGACCGTAACCGCCGTATCCGCCACGACCGTAACCGCCGCGACCGTAACCGTAGCCGCCGCGACCGTACCAGCCGCGACCGTACCACGGACCGGCGCCGATGAAGAAGCCGCCGTAAAACCACTGCGGTCCGTAAAAGCCGTAGGGGGCGCACGCATAGGGGTAGTAAGCATAGTAGCCCCAGTCGCAGACCGGGGGACCGTAAGCCGCGGGAGCGTCAACGACCGCGGGGCCGACGCCGACTCCCACATCCACTTGGGCCTTCGCCGTAACGGCGAACGTCAGAGCCAAGAGCATTGTAAACAGAACCAGACGCGTATTCCGCATGACTTCCTCCTTGTGCTGCCCGGCCTGTCGATCTGGACCTGGGACCCGGAGGTGACCTCCGTTCTCAGCACTTGCCGGCTTTCTGGGCTTCTCGCCCCGCCGGCTTCTGATCTCTCAAACAGCATTTCCGCGGTTTAGTTGCGGTCCTTTTCAAAAGAATCGTTCAATGCGAGGGAAAGAGCAAGGTTTTTCTCCATTTATCCGCAGTCTCGCGTGCTGCCGGGCTAACTGCCAACCGGGAGGCGGAGCTCCAAAAGCAGCTCGATGCCCACAAAAAAGCGGCCCCTCCGGTTGGGAGAGGCCGCCTGGCGCAGGCAATCAGGCAGAGAGACTACCTGCGGAAACGTTCATGCCCGCGATCCCGGTCGAAATGCCGGTCGAAAGCCGGGCCACGCCCCCAGCCCACATTGCCGCGAACAAAGGGACCNNGCGATCCAGACGTATCCCGGTCCTGGGCAGGGCGAAACGTAGGCCACCGGTCCGCGCGCATAATTTCCGAATTCGGCTGCCTGGGCGGTCGTCGCTCCCAGGCCCAATCCGCCAGCCACCACCGCTGCACCAAGCATCCAATTCCGCATGCTGCCCATAACCCCTCCATTCCAGCCGGCCCGCTCAGAGATCGGAGATCAGGGATCAGAGATCAGAGGTCAAGGGCCGGCCCGGCTTCTTTCCGGTTTGAGGCTGGTTTCTTGCTGCCTCTCCGGTGCGCCGCTTATGTACTGATTCAACAGGGGTTGCGGCAAAAGGTTGCGGCCACGGAGCGAAAATAAACTTCCGCAACTTTCTCGAAAATCGGGGTTTATGGCGGTTTCCTGAGCTGCCCGCAGGCTCCTGACCGCGCCAATGGTACAGTGGAGTTTCGTCTTCTATGTTCACCACCTCCCAGCACGCGCACTTCATCGGTATCGGCGGCATCGGCATGAGCGGCATTGCCGAAATCCTGCTCAGCCTGGACATGAAGGTCTCGGGCTCCGACCTGCGCCGCGGCCCGGTCACCGACCGGCTGGCCCAACTGGGCGCCACCATTTATGAAGGCCATGAGGCCGGTCACGTGGCGGGGGCTACAGTCGTGGTCACCAGTTCAGCGGTAGGCCCCATGAATCCCGAGGTGCTGGAGGCAAATGCGCGCAAGATTCCCGTCATCCAGCGNNTACGGCATCGCCATCGCCGGCATGCACGGCAAAACGACTACCACTTCGATGGTGGCCAGTGTGCTCTCCGCCGGCGGCCTTGACCCCACGGTGGTTGTGGGGGGCCGCGTGGACGCTCTGGGTTCCAACGCCCGCCTGGGGACGACCCAATACCTGGTGGCCGAGGCCGACGAGAGCGACCGCTCCTTCCTCAAGCTCTCGCCCATCCTGGCCGTGGTGACCAATCTTGACCGCGAGCACATGGACTGCTACAAGGACATGGCCGACGTGGAGCGNNACAAGGTGCCGTTTTACGGAGCGGTGACCGCCTGCGTGGACGATCCGCTGCTCAAGGGGATTCTGCCTCGCGCCCGACGCCGCGTCTTTACCTATGGGGTCGCCGCGGAGGCCGATTTCCGGCTGGAGTTTCTGGTGGCCGGCGAAGGCCGCTTCGCGCGGTTTCAGGTGAACACGGCCGCCGGGCCGCTGGGGCCGTTCGAGCTGCACGTGCCCGGACGCCACAACGTGCTCAACGCTACGGCAGCGATAGCCATCGCCCGCCAGCTTGAGGTTCCGGCGGACAAGATTGCCGAGGGGCTCAGCCACTTTCGCGGCGTGGATCGCCGCTTCCAGCAGCGCGGCCAGGCGCGCGGCGTCACCGTGGTGGACGACTACGGCCACCATCCCACGGAGATTCGCGCCACTCTTGCCGCCGCCCGCGAGTGCGGCCACGGGAGGGTCTACGTCGTCTTCCAGCCCCACCGGTATACGCGCACTCTCGATCTTCTGGACGAGTTCGGCGGCGCTTTCGCCGATGCGGACTCCGTGATCGTGCTGCCCATCTACGCGGCCAGCGAGGAACCCATTCCCGGCGTGACGGCGGAGCGGCTGGCCAGCCGCATTCAGGGGCCGGCCGTTCACTTTGCCCCGGAGTTTGCCGCCGCTGTCCAGATGGTTGCCGCCGAAGTCCGCGAAGGCGACCTGATCCTGACCCTCGGCGCCGGCAACGTGAGCCAGTTGGCTCCGCAGATTCTGGCGGCGCTCGAAGGGGCTTAAAGGGTTCAGGTTTGCTCTTTGTCCAATTTCCGGGTATATTACTGGCTATAGCTTGGAGGCAGTCATGGGAAGCAGTTCTCAAACGCGTGCGCTCAAGAATTACCGCAAGCGCCTCAAGCAGCGCGGAATGGCCCGGTTTGAGGTCCTGGGACTCCAAGCGGACCGCGACCTGATTCGTTCGCTGGCTCGGCGGCTGGCCGACAACAGCCCCGAGGCCCAGGAGATTCGCGCCTCCGTGCATCGGAAAATCGTGGCGGAGCCGCTCAAGAAAGGTGGCATCCTGGCCGCGCTGCGCCGTTCGCCCTTGGTTGGCGCCGATCTCAACCTCGCTCGTCCCCGTATCGATGCCCGCATGGTTGACGTGTGACCCGCTATCTGCTCGATACCAACATCATCAGCAACGTCACCAAGCCCGCGCCCTCCGAGCCGCTCATTGCATGGATGTCGGAGCAGGCCGACGAGAATCTGTTCATCGCCTCTCTGACCGTTGCTGAAATCTGGTTTGGAGTTTTGGAAAAGCCGGCCGGAAAGAAGCGCAGGCAATTGGAGAGTTGGTTTGTGGGGCCAGAGGGGCCGCGAGCGTTGTTTGCCGGCCGGATTCTACCCTTCGATGAGAAAGCCAGCCTCATCTGGGCGCGGCTGATGGCCGAAGGCACGAAAGCCGGACGGCCACGCAGCGCGCTGGACATGATCCTTGCCGCCATCGCCGAAGCGAACAATTGCATTGTGGTCACTGACAACGAGAAAGATTTCAAGGGCCTGAAGTTCATCAATCCCATGCGATCCTAGACCTGAGCAATGGCTTTTGCTCCGAGTCTCAGAATCGAGACGTGGGGCACCCGGCACAAGCCAACCGGAACGTCCGCCGCGTAATACAACGCTCGGCCGTAGTGTATATATTTACAAATCTGTATTACAATTGAACCGTGGGCAATTTCCAGTTTGAGTGGGACCCGGCGAAAAATCTCTCGAACCAGCGCAAGCATGGCGTGAGCTTCGAGGAAGCTGCCCAGGTCTTCCGAAACCCTCTCTATCTGTCATGGAAAGAACGAGTTCAGGATGGAGAAGAACGCTGGCAAGCGTGCGGCGAAGTCGGGGGCATATCCCTGCTGATCGTCGCGCACACGATCAGAGAAGAACTTGAGAACGGAACCGAGATCGAAGTCGTTCGCATCATCTCAGCCCGACGGGCCGAACCCAGGGAAAGGCGACGGTATGAAAAAGAAAATGGTTAGGTACACGCTGGAAACTTTGCCGCCGCTGACCGGCGCGCAGCGCGCCAATCTGAAAGCACTCTCGGCGCGGCCGGATCACGAGATCGACACCAGCGATATTCCTGTCATGACCGACGCGGAATGGGCCAAGACCAAGCGTGTGCGCGGGCATCTCTATCGCCCCATCAAACGCATCATCACCGCGCGTCTGGACGGAGATGTTCTGGAATGGTTGAAGTCTCACGGCAGGGGTTATCAATCGCGCATGAACGCCATTCTCAGACGGGAAATGCTGTCGTCGGTCAAGTCGGCGGCGGCTAAATAAGAACCGCGGATTCAGCTAGGCCCCCAGGTCTCAGAATCGAGACCCGGGGCACCCGGCGCGTTGGCAGTACTCCCTGGTTTCAGATGCGAGACTTCGGGAATTGAGCAGAGAAGCAAACAAGCTTAGAGAAGGGTTCTAGCCATGCAGCAAAGCACCATCACCTTCATCGTTGCTGGAGTTGGCATCGGGGGAGCTGTCCTGACCCACTTTCTCACCAAGATATCGCAAGACGAGCGCACGCGACGGGAAGAGCGAAGGAGAGAATATCGTGAATTATTGAGCACACTTACAAAATCCTATATGCGTATCGTGTCACCATACGAACCCGCCATTCCAGTCATAGACGAATTGCTTCAGCGCCAGATCACCGACGCCAAGCTTGAATCATTTCAGGTTTTGCGAGATAGACTTGCCATTGCCCAAGAATTGGCGGAAACCAACGTGTCGGATCTTTGGACAGAGGCTATTGTGAGCCTGGAAAGAAACTGCGATTCTGTGGCCTTCGCTAAGAAGTTTAACACTGTCGAGCAGACAATCGTAAGAATGGCGAACCGTCCTCCGCCGAAGCGGCGCTTTCTCGCAACCGCTTACTTCCGACTCCGTTATTACCGTCAATTGAAGCGATTGAGGGCTAGGGAACCTCTGCGCAGG
>PLGM01000298.1 GCA_003139795.1 Acidobacteriaceae bacterium
GTCATCATCATCTGCTCCATCGAGAACTTCGACCCCATGGGCGTGCACACCGGCGACTCCATCACCGTGGCCCCGGCGCAGACGCTCACCGACCGCGAGTACCAGAAGATGCGCGATGCGGCCATCGCCGTGATGCGCGAGATCGGCGTCGAAACGGGCGGCTCCAACGTACAGTTTGCGGTAAACCCCGTCGACGGACGGATGACGGTGATCGAGATGAACCCGCGCGTCTCGCGCTCCTCTGCGCTGGCCTCGAAGGCTACCGGCTTTCCCATCGCCAAAATCGCCGCCAAGCTGGCCGTGGGCTACACCCTGGACGAGATTCCCAACGACATCACGCGCAAGACGCCGGCCTGCTTCGAGCCGACCATCGACTACGTGGTGGTCAAGATTCCCAAGTGGCAGTTTGAAAAATTCCCCGGCGCCGACGAAACGCTGGGCCCGCAGATGAAGTCCGTGGGCGAGGTGATGGCCATCGGGCGCACCTTCAAGGAAGCCCTGATGAAGGCCTGGCGGGCTCTCGAAACCGGCAAGAAGACCGGCACGGAGATTCTGGAGCCGCGGCGGCTGACGCAGATGCTGGTGACGCCGAAGCCGGAGCGTCTGGGCTACATCCGCTTCGCCTTCGAGCGCGGCCTGAGCGTGCGGGAAGTGGCGCGGCTCACAAGCATGGACCCCTGGTTTCTGCACCAGATTCGCGAGATCACGCTGGAACAGGGGAAGATCGCCGCGTCCTCGCCGGAGACTATCACGGAAGATGAGCTGCGCCGCCTCAAGCGCCTTGGCCTGAGCGACGAGCGGATCGCCACCGAGTGGAAGCTCGAAGGCCACGCCGGCATTCAGCGGGTGAGGGAACTGCGCGAAGGGAAGGGAATCAAGCCCGTATTCAAGCTGGTGGACACCTGCGCCGCCGAGTTCGAGTCCATGACCCCCTACCTCTACTCGACCTACGACGAAGAGGACGAAGCGCCGCCCACTTCGACCCCGAAGATCATCATCCTGGGCTCGGGGCCGAACCGCATTGGGCAGGGAATCGAATTCGACTACTGCTGCTGCCACGCCGCTTTTGCGCTCAAGGACGACGGCTACGAGACCATCATGGTCAATTGCAATCCTGAGACCGTCTCGACGGACTACGACACCAGCGACCGGCTCTACTTTGAACCGCTGACGCTGGAAGACGTGCTGGCGGTCTACAACCACGAGGCCCAGTCCGGCGCCCAGATCGGCGTGATCGTGCAGTTCGGCGGGCAGACGCCGCTCAACCTTGCTCAGCGGCTGCGCGCGGCCGGCGTGCCCATTATCGGCACCTCGCCCGAATCCATCGACCTGGCGGAGGATCGGAAACGCTTCGGCAAGCTGCTCGATGAGTTGGAGATTCCGCAGCCCCGCGGCGGGACGGCTACCAGTGTGGAAGAGGCGTTGGCCGTCGCCGGGAGGATTGGCTACCCGGTGCTGGTGCGGCCTAGTTATGTGCTCGGCGGCCGGGCCATGGTGATTGCCTACGACGCCGAGGCCGTGGCTCAGTACATGAAGCAGGCGGTCGAGTACTCCCAGGAGCGGCCGGTGCTGGTCGATCATTTCCTAATGAACGCCACCGAGGTCGACGTCGATGCGCTCTGCGACTCCGAAGATGTGTTGATCGCCGGCATCATGGAGCACATTGAGGAGGCCGGCATCCACTCCGGCGATTCTTCCTGCGTACTGCCCGCCGTCGGCATCCGCCCGGAAACCCTTGAAGTTCTACGCACCTACACACGCAAGCTGGCTCTTGCGCTCAAGGTGGTGGGCCTGGTCAACCTGCAGTTCGCCATCCAGCGCGACGCCCAGGGCCAGGACCACGTCTACGTGATCGAAGTGAACCCACGCGCGTCGCGCACGGTGCCGTACGTTTCGAAAGCTACCGGCATTCCGCTGGCCAAGATTGCCGCGCGGCTGATGACCGGTCGCAAGCTGCGGGAACTGCTGCCAACCCAGCTCGCCGCGGGCAAGGACCTCGAAACCGGCGCGCATTACTACGTGAAGTCGCCGGTCTTTCCCTGGAACAAGTTTTCCGGCGTGGATACGGTTCTGGGCCCGGAGATGAAATCCACCGGCGAGGTGATGGGCGTGGCGGCCAGCTTTGGCGAGGCCTTTGCCAAGGCGCAGCTCTCTGCCGGCCAGGTGCTCCCGACCGGCGGCACGGTCTTCTTCAGCGTCAACGACCCTGACAAGCCGGCGGCCATCGAGCTTGCCCGCCGGTACGTGCATCTCGGCTTCAAGATCGTAGCCACCGAGGGCACGGCCAATGCCCTGGAGAGCTCCGGCCTTAGTGTCGAACGGGTCTTCAAGGTCAAGGAAGGCCGGCCGAACGTCGTCGACCTGATCAAGGGCGACCGCATCCAGTTGATTGTGAACACCCCGCGCGGCCAGGACACATTTTTTGACGAGAAGGCCATCCGGCGGGCAGCGGTCCTGGCGCGGATTCCGACCATTACAACCATCGCCGCCGCGCAAGCCGCGGCGGAGGGGATTGCCGCCATGCAACGGCATCACACCACGGTCTACGCCTTGCAGGAACTGCACCGAGCCAGCGGGGTCTGAGAGGATGGACGGTCGGCGGGGGAGCGATTCGGCTTCAGGAGATGCCCAGGGGCTTCAGTCTTTCGATCGCCTGCGCCGGAGAGCAACCCGTGCCCCAATGGAGTAGCCGAGCAGGGCGGCCGCGGGCCACGTGACCAGAAAGGGTCCATCGTTGTCGATCAGACCGCTGGGCCTGGGCAGGCTGAAAAATGTCCGCGTCAGCTTTTCCGTGGCGTCACATTGGAAACATGCGTTGGGTCCGGTCGGCATGTCCAGAATCCAGAGGCTGATGATGAGCAACCAGATAAGGCCTACCAACCAAACGGCCGTCGCCATTTCGTCCTGCCAAACGTGGGTTACGGCGTAGCCCACGACGAGCGGTACGAGGATCGACAATAGAAGGATGACAGACTGCGAAACCCTGGGCGGGTTCAGGACGTAGCCAAGGAGCATGAACGCAAGCCAGGCGCAAAGGGCAAGAGCGGTGTGCGCGAAGAACCGCAAAGCCTGCTGGGACAGCTTTGAGGCGGCCTTTTCCTCTTCATCATTGCGCAACAAAGATTCCATCCGCGCGGCTCCTGAAAATGGTCTCTTTTGCAGACTATATTCTATTTATTACCATACACTTGGACGCAAAAGTGAATATTTCCTCCCAGGCTGCCCGGCAGCCAAACGGGCAGTTCCAAGGTCCACCGCGGGCTCTACAATGGAACCATGCTGATTGAGGGCATTTTTGCCGCGGTTCCTACGCCGTTCTACCCGGACGAGCGCGTCTATTTCCGCAAACTGGAAGCCAACATGGCTCGCTATTCGCGCAGCCTGCTGTCGGGGATGCTGCTCCTGGGTTCCACGGGCGAGGCTGTCGCGCTCAATGACGCTGAATCGCGCGAAGTCCTGCGCGTAGCCGCTGAAGCCGCGGCGCCGGACAAAGTGCTCATCGCCGGCGTTGGCCGCGAGAGCGTGAAGGCCACGGTGGAACTGGCTGAGGCGGCGGCGGGGTTCCAGTACGATGCAGTTCTGGTCCGCACTCCCACTTACTACGCGAGCCAGATGTCCCCGGCGGCCGTTCTGCACCATTTTCGCAGCGTGGCCGACCGCTCGCCTCTGCCGGTGCTGCTTTACAACATCCCCAGGTGCGTCCCCTACGATATTCCCATCGATCTGATAGCCGAACTGGCGCAGCACCCCAACATCCTTGGCATCAAGGATTCCAGCGGGAGCGTTGCGCGGATTCACGCCACCGTCGAATCCACCCGCAGTGCTCCTCGGCGCACCGTGACCGTTACCCCTGTCTTTGAGGCCGTGACGGCGCGCATGTTAGCGGTGAAGACCGGGGAAAGCGGCACATTCGTCTCCGCCGGCGACCTGGCGGGCGGGTCGGCGCTGGCGTCGGCTCCCCCCGTTGCCGCCATCAAAACACGGACTAAAGAAGTGGGCTTTCAGGTTCTCACCGGCTCGACTGCGATTCTGCTCGAATCCCTTGAAGGCGGCGCATCCGGGGCCATCCTGGGGTTTGCCGCCTGCGCCCCGCAAGCCTGCCAGGAGGTCTATCTGGCGTGGAAGGATCACGACCTGGAACTCGCGGAAGAAAAACTGCGGCGCATCTCCGGTCCCAGCCGGCGGATCGTCGGAGAGATGGGGATCAGCGGGGTGAAATACGCCTGCGACTTCAACGGATACTACGGAGGGCGCGTCCGCGCGCCACTGCTCGCGGTTACGGCTGATGAGAGGGCAGAGATTGAGGGACTGCTGGCCGGGATTCGCAATTAGAAACCAAGGCCGCAATTTGAGTTTGCGTCCGGTTTTCTGTATTTTGGTACGCACAGACCCTCTTTCATGCAGGCCCTCTTTCATGCGTAAGTCCCGAGAAATACATCTCACTCTACTCGCGGCCGTGGCGCTGTCGATGACAGCATGCCGCGACGAGCACCACGACTGTGTGGATGCGCAGAGCCGCAAGTTACCCGACTCCAGTTGCCAGGTGGGCGCACCCGGTGCTCACTATGTTTACGGGGGCTCCAGCGGCGGCCATGTCGGCGACTACGTAATCGGCGGCAGCGTCACACGCGGCGGTTTTGGCGGAACAGGCGAAGCCGGCGGCGGGGGAGGGGACGAGTAAATGCGCCGTTTGACCATGAACCCGCGCGGCGATTGGCAGGCTCGGGTCGAGCGCGTCGGGCTGACTTACCACACCCTGGCCGACGGCGCCCCCTATTGGGACGAGACCGCCTACTGGCAGTTCACCGCGGCAGAGATTGACCGTTTGGAGGCCGCAACGGCTGAGATCCAGCGTTTGGCGTTAGCCGCTGGAGACGTGATTCTCGACCAGGACCGGCTGGCCCAGATGGGCATTCCCGCCAACGCCGGTCCCGCGATCCGTGCCGCATGGAACAATGAGCCGCCCGCGCTCTACGGCCGGCTCGACCTGGCTTATGACGGGACCACGATCAAGTTCCTCGAATACAACGCGGATACGCCCACCGGCCTGGTAGAAGCCGCGGTGGCGCAGTGGTACTGGCTCGAAGACTGCTTTCCTGATGCCGATCAGTTCAACTCGCTGCACGAGAAACTGGTGGCCAAGTGGAAGGACCTCAAGGACTACGTCTCCAGCCCGGTCTACTTTGCCGATGCCGGCAGCGAAGAGGACCGGATGACGGTCAGCTACCTGCGCGACACTGCCCAGCAGGGTGGCTTGCATACCCGGCATATCGCCATGCACGAGATCGGGTGGGACGCGAAACACTCCCATTTTGTCGATCTCGATAATCATGCAATGACTACGCTGTTCAAGCTCTACCCCTGGGAATGGCTGCTCAAGGAGCCGTTCGGAGAGCAGGCCCTTTCCACGCTGCCGCCCTCAGCGGCTCTCCAGGAGTGGGGCCCAAGGAAGGACCGCCGGCTTTGGGGGTCCATGCTGTGGATCGAGCCCATCTGGAAGATGCTCTGGTCGAATAAGGCGCTTGTGGCCATTCTCTGGGAGTTGAATCCCGGCCACGAGTTGCTGCTGCCGGCCTATCTCGACGGTCCTCGCGAGTTGACCAGCTATGTCCGCAAGCCGATTCTGGGGCGCGAGGGCTCAGGCATTGCGGTGGTCCGCGACGGGATCGCCGTGGAGGGCGGGCTGACCGGCGAGAACGCGCAAGGTTATGTCTATCAGGCGCTGGCCCCGATGGCGATAGCCGCGGGCAACACCGCCGTGTTCGGTTCATGGCTGGTGGACGGCGAACCGGCCGGCATGGGAATCCGCGAATCGACGGGGCTGGTGACCAACAACACCAGCCGTTTTGTGCCGCACCTGTTCAGATGAGGCAATCGCAGTGCAAGGCAATTCAAGACCGGAGTCCCCGAGATGCCAGCAAACAAGCGCACATGGGCTGAGCCCTTTAAGATCAAGGTGGTTGAACCCGTCAACATTCCCAGCCCGGCCACACGGGAAAGGGCGATTCGCGAAGCCGGCTTCAACACCTTTCTGTTGCGGTCCGAAGACGTCTATATCGATCTGCTGACCGATTCCGGGACCACCGCTATGAGCGACCGGCAATGGGCCGCCATGATGGTGGGCGACGAGGCCTACGCCGGCAGCAAGAGCTTCTACCGGCTGGAAGAAGCGGTCCAGACCTGGTACGGATACAAGTACGTTGTGCCCGCGCACCAGGGACGCGGCGCGGAAAACCTGCTCTCGAAGACTCTCATCAAGCCGGGGGACATCGTTCCGGGCAACATGTACTTCACCACCACCCGGCTGCACCAGGAACTGGCCGGAGGCACCTTCGTCGATGTGATTATCCCCGAGGCCCACGACCCGACGAGCACCCATCCATTTAAGGGCGACGTGGATCTGGCCCGAGTGGAAGAGGTGATCGATCTCTACGGCGCCGGCCGCATTCCTTATATCAGCATCGCCGCCACGGTGAATCTGGCCGGCGGGCAGCCGATCTCGCTGGGGAACGCCAGGGCGGTCCGGGAACTCGCCCACAGGCACGGTATCCGCGTGATTCTGGACGCCGCCCGGGTGGTGGAGAACGCATACTTCATCCAGAAAAGAGAACCTGGGTTCGAGGACTGGTCGATTGCGGCCATCGTCAAGGAGCTTTGCTCACAAACGGACGGCTGCACCATGAGCGCCAAGAAGGATCCGCTGGTGAACATTGGCGGCTTCCTGGCGGTAAACGATCATGCGATCTATGAAGATGCGGCCAACCTCGCGGTGATCTACGAGGGGCTCCATACCTACGGCGGCATGGCCGGCCGCGACATGGAGGCTCTGGCGACGGGTATTGAGGAGTCGCTGCATGAGGACCACATTCGCGCCAGGGTGGGGCAGGTTCTGTACCTGGGGCAGAAGCTGATCGACGCCCGCGTTCCGATCGTAGTGCCGGTGGGCGGCCATGGCGTCTTTCTGGACGCTCGGGCATTCCTGCCGCACGTTCCCCAGGAGCAGTATCCGGCGCAGGCGCTGGCAGCGGCGCTCTACCTGGATTCCGGCGTCCGCTCCATGGAACGCGGCATTGTGTCGGCGGGAAGAAACAAGGAGACCGGCGAGGAAAACAAGCCGAAACTGGAGCTGGTACGGCTGACCATTCCGCGCCGTGTTTATACCCAGGCGCACATGGACGTGGTGGCCGAGTCGGTTGAATCGGTGTTTGCGGACCGGGCCAGCATACGCGGCCTGCGCATGACCTACGAGCCGAAGTACCTGCGATTCTTCCAGGCGCGGTTTGAACCGCTGGAGCTGTAAATAGCCCGAAATAGGCGTCGCAGGGCTTTATCCAGGGCGCTGCGGCGTCTGATTCAGGCCTATGCGCAATGTCTGATAACGGATATTCTGTATAGTTATTGCAAAGAAAGACGAACCTCCGTCAATCTGCCTCGATTCAGCAACATCCGACTAGCCCTATCCTCTTCCCCGAGGAACATCTACATCTTGTAGCGGCCCAGGTCCTCGTCGTTCAGGCCTTCAAGCCAGCCACGCAACTGCTCCGCTGTGGGGCCTTCGGGCGGCCCGGAGGTATTCAGCTTGGCGGTCTGCATCACCTGCTCGGAGACGTAAATCGGACAATCCGCGCGCAGCGCCAGCGCAATGGCATCCGAAGGCCGGGCGTCCACCGTCACCGCCTCATCCCCCTGGCGGAGCCACAGGACGGCTAGAAATGTATCGTCTTTAAGTTCTGTAATCACAACACGTTCCAACTCTGCATTCAAGTCACGGATGAGGTTTCTGGTCAGGTCATGGGTCATCGGGCGCGACCAGGAAACCTTCTCAATCTCGATGGCGATGGCATTGGCTTCAAAGATGCCCACCCAGATCGGCATCACCGTCTCTGAAGCAACGTCTTTGAGCACCACGATGGGCATGTTGGTGGAAGGATCCATCATCAGCCCGCGTATCCTCACCTCGATATCCATGTTTTCCTTCTTCCGCGCGGCCTTCTATCTTAGACGGCCTCGCCGACCAGACTGTTCGGATGCGCTCCGGTAATCTTTACCTGCAGGTAGGCGCCCGGCGCCGGGGCGATGGGTTGTGCGCAGGTAAAGTTGACCGGCTTGTTCTGGCTGCTGCGGCCAATGATCTGTTCCCGCGCGGGGTTGACACCCTCAACCATGACTTCCATGACTTGACCTAAATGCTTGGCATAATTGATCCTCTGGATCTCGCGCTGCCGGTCAAGCAGCACTTGAAGCCGATTCGCTTTTTCCACAGCCGGGATGGAATCGATCATGGTCAAGGCCGGCGTGTTGGGCCGCCCCGAGTACTTGAAACCGAAGACACAATCGTATTCCACCTGGGCCAGAAGGTCCATGGTTTGGATGAAGTCGTCCGGCGTCTCGCCCGGAAAGCCAACAATAATGTCGGTCGACAGCGAGATGGGACGCCGGGCGGCCTTGATCCAGGCGATCCGTTCCAAATACCACTCCGGGGTGTACTCCCTCGCCATCAGCTTGAGCACTCGTGCGGACCCCGATTGCACCGGCAGATGTACGTGGTCGCAGAGGGTCGGAACGGCGTCGATGGCCTCCACGATGTCGCGCGTAAAGTCCCGCGGGTGGCTGGTGGTAAAGCGCACGCGGCGGATTCCGGCCACCTGGCCCACTGCCGCCAGCAGTTCGGCGAAGCTCAACTTCCCTTCCGCGTCGCGGTAGCTGTTCACGTTCTGGCCCAGCAGTTGAATCTCGGTGTAGCCCAGATCGGCGATGCGTCGCGTTTCGGCCAGCACCGACGATGAGCTGCGGCTGCGCTCCTTGCCGCGCGTGTACGGCACCACGCAGTAGGCGCAGAACTTGTCGCAGCCCTCAATGATGGTGATGTAGCCGCGGTAGGGGTTCTGGCGGGCGGTGAACTCGGTTTCGAAGGTGTCGTCGGTCTGGCGGTCGTCGAGGCCTGTGATGCGGGTCTCGCCGGCTTCGAGCCGGGTAAGCATCTCGGGCAGCTTGCGGTAGGAGGCCGATCCCGATACCAGCGAGACATACGGCGCCCGCTCGAAGATCCTCTCGCCCTCCTGCTGGGCCAGGCATCCCAGCACGCCGAAGCGTTTGCCGGCCTTGTGCAGCTTCTTGTAGTCGTTCAGGCGGTTGAAGACCTTTTGCTCGGCTTTGTCGCGGATGGAACAGGTGTTGTAAAGGATCAGCCCGGCATCTTCTTCCGATTCCACCTGCCTGTAGCCTTGCTGCCGGAGTGTTCCAATCACCTTCTCCGAGTCATGGGCATTCATCTGACAGCCGAAGGTCTCAAGATAGAAGGTTTTTTCGGTTGCCATAGTGATCCTGAGTATATCGTGATTTGCGACACACCGGCTGCCGCCCCGATTCGCGGGTCTTGCCCTGACTACGGTCGGACTGCCTGCCGGCTCCGGCCGCTCGCCAAGCAGTCTTGCTAACCATGGTGGATATAGAAGAGGTGCCCGTCCAGATCGCTCACGGTGAATTGCCGAATTCCCCAGGGCTTCATCTCCAGGGGATCCACGATGTTCGCCCCGGCCGCCTTCAGTTCCTGGTACGACGCATCGATATCTTCGGCAAACACCCAGTGAATAGCGGGCTCGAAGGGCGGCGTCCTCTTCCGGAAGAAGATCGCCCCATTCCCGCTGGAGACGGACCCGATCTCTTTGCCGGGGTAAAGCCATCCGATCTCAAAGCCAAAGATATCTCTGTAATGCTGTTGTGCGCGTTCGACATCGGCGACCGGCAGCTCCGGCACCGGCTTGCCCAGCAGGCTCATCTTCGCGTTTTCCTCCATAGAGACCTCCATGATGTGTCAAAGCCGTCCGCGCCCCACCCTGACGGCCCATTGTCCACAAGTGAACACCAAAACACCGGGAGCGGACAACCGCGGACCCCTCGCAATCCAGCTCTACCAATGGATTCAATGACTTGAAGAGGCGTACGATGGCAATAAACGTGCTAGTTCCCTGCCCAGGATCGCCCGCACAAGCGATCCCCACCTAGCTTGATCCGTCCTCAGAACCAAGGGAGCGCCATGCAGACTCTGCTTCAGGATTTCCGCTACGGATTCCGGCAACTGGTCAAGATGCCGGGGTTCACGCTCACCGCAGTGTTGTCGCTGGCTCTCGGCATCGGCGCCACAACTGCTGTGTTTAGTGTGGTTTACGCCATCCTGATGGATCCGTATCCGTATGCCGCCCCGGACCGGATGGCCCACATGCTGCTGGCAACGGGAACGGATGAGCGGCAGGGCTTTGGGCTGACCGGCGGCCAGTGGCAGCAGATCCGCAAGTCGCCCGTCGTGGAAGATGCTGTGCTGGTAAATGGCTGGAGCCTCACAGTGACGGACGGCGACTTGCCGGAAGATGTGGAAGGAGTCTTTTTCAGCTCGAATGCCTTCAACTACTTCGGTGTTCCACCGCTCCTGGGGCGGGGATTGCAACCCTCGGACGCGATCGACGGGCAGGATCCACAGCCTGTGGTGGTGCTCGGCTACAAGTTCTGGCAGCGGCACTTCAATTCAAACCCGGCCGTTGTGGGCCAGACGATGCAGATGGTTCGCAAGAACTACACCATCGTAGGCGTGGCCGCCCCGCGTTTCACGTGGAACGATGGCGACGTCTATGTGCCACAGAAGATTACGCATGACTCTTCATTCACCTATTACGTCGGGATCAGGCTCAAGCCGGGGATAAGCCACGCGGCAGCGGAAGGCGCGCTGCAGCCGCTTATCGAGCAGTTCGCGAAGGAGACGCCCATGCACTTTCCGCAAGAGCATTTCCGGCTCAAGCTGGTCGGGCTGAACGAGGATTTTGTCCGCGAGCTGGGAGGAACGCTTTATCTGCTTTTTGGCGCGGTAGCCTTGCTGCTGCTCATCGGCTGCAGTAACGTCTCGATTCTGCTGCTGGCGCGAGCCACTGCCCGGGAGCATGAATTCGCCATCCGCGCGGCTGTCGGAGCCAGCAGGAGCCGGATCATCCGCCAACTTTTGACCGAGGCTCTGCTGCTTTCCCTTACCGGGGCCGGGCTCGGCCTCCTGCTGGCGTACAAATCTCTGGCTCTGATCGTGGCCAACCTGCCCGAGTATTCCTTTCCGCATGAGGCGGCCATTCAGATCAACCTGCCGGTGCTGATCTTCTCGATCGCAGTCGCGGTCGGGACGGGAATCCTCTTCGGCCTCTGGCCGGCCTTGCAGCTCTCGCGGCCCGAAGTGAGCCAGGTGATGCAGTCTACCACCCGCAAGACTACCGGCGGAGTGAGCGGGCGCAGAATGCACGGCACCCTGGTTGCAAGCCAAATTGCTCTCACCCTGCTGATGCTGGCCGGAGCCGGCGCTGCCATGGAAGGCTTTGTACACCTGATGCGCGCTCCACTGGGCTACGATCCGCACAACATCATGTCGGTGGGTATTCCGGTGCACGACGGAACCTACAAGACCTGGGCCGAGCGCGCCGCCTACTTCGAACAGTTGCGCGCTCAAGTGGCGGAGGTCCCGGGAGTGACGATGGCGGCGATCTCGACCAATGCCACGCCTCCGTCGAATGGCAACATCGAAAGGTTCGAAATTCTCGGCAAGCCATCGCTCAATGAACAGTCCGGGCGGCTGAATTTTGTCAGCCCGGAGTACTTTCCGGCGCTTAGGATTCCGCTTGCACAGGGGCGAATCTGGGACCAGGATGAGAACCATCGCGGCGCACCGGAAGTAGTGGTCAATCAAACCTTCGTGCGCCGCTACTTCCCTGCCGGCGACGCCGTCGGCCACTCGCTGAAAGTGTCGCAACTGACCAATGAGCCGCCCTATAACCTGATTTCACCGGGGGCGGACGGTTGGCTGCTGATCGTGGGAGTGATTGCAGACAAGCGCGACGCCGGCATCGTAAACCCCATCCTGCCCGAGGCCTTCGTCCCCTACACACTGCGGATGCCGATGTGGACCCAGATTCTGGTGCGTTCGCAGGTCCCCCCGCTCACGCTCCTCCATGCGGTACGCGCCAAAGTGAATTCAATCGATCACGACCAGCAAGTTCAGGGCCATGTCCAAAACCTGGAACAGTGGATTGAAGACCAGCCGGAATGGGCGCGTGGGCGCCTGGTGGCGTGGCTGTTTGCCGCGTTCGCCATGCTGGCCCTGGCGCTGGCTGCGGTGGGACTCTACAGCGTGGTCTCTTACACAGTGGTGCAGCGGACCAACGAGTTCGGCATTCGTATGGCTCTGGGAGCGCCGCGCGGCCATGTGCTGCGCATCGTCTTCGCGTCGACGGTGACGAGCGTGGGCAGCGGTATCGTGGCAGGTTTGGCTCTCAGCCTCGCCTTCAGCAAGGTCATGGGACACTGGGCCCAGGAGAGCCAGGCCAGTTCCCGCGATCCGATGCTGCTTGCCGCTTCCACGGTCACGTTGATCCTGGTTGCGGCCATTGCCTGCGCCCTTCCAGCGATGCGCGCCGCCGACGTGGACCCGATGACGGCCATCCGGTACGAATAGCCCCAAGCCCTTGTTCGGGTCCGGCTTCAGCGCAGTCCAGTGTGCAGGTAGGCCAGCAGCGCGGCCATCTGCTCCTCGGTAAATCGGCCTGCAAACCCGGGCATCATTCCCCTGCCCGTAAGAATATTCAGCCGCACCGCCGCATCCGTGGCAGGAATGCCGCTGGGGAGTGTCTTGCGGTCAAAAACGCCGTGCAGGTCCGGTGGGACCGTTTTGAGAGCCAGATCGTTGTCCTCGTGGCAGTGGGCGCAGCGAACCTGATAGAGGTGCTTCCCTGCCGCCTCTTGCTGCGTAAGCGCCGGCGCCGAGCGGCAGCCGGCAAGTCCAAAGCCAAGGCCGGCTGCCAACCCTATCAAAACAAACGCCCAGCCACCTATCTGCCGGACCATTTGGATCACACTCCGGCTACGCCTTCCGGGCGAACTGCCCGCTCACATAATCCCAGTTGAGCACCGGGAAAAACGCCTTCACGTAGTCAGCGCGCCGGTTCTGGTATTTCAGGTAGTAGGCGTGTTCCCACACGTCCACGCCGATCACCGGCTTGTGGCCCACGGTGAGTGGAGTGTCCTGGTTGGGCGTGGTCTCAATGGCCACCGTGCCGTCCGGCAACTTGACCAGCCAGGCCCAGCCGCTGCCAAAGACGCTCATGGAGGCCGCGGTCAGCTTGTCCTGGAAGGTGGCCAACGAACCGAACTTGGCGTCGATGGCCTTGGCCAACTCGCCGGTGGGGGCCGCGCCGCCTTTGCCCAGGGTCGGCCACCAGAAGGAGTGGTTGGCGTGGCCTCCACCCTGGTTGCGAACGGCGGTGCGGGCGGATTCGGGCAGCGAGTTCAGATTCTCCACCAGTTCCCAGACGGTTTTTCCTGCCAGCTCAGGATGCGCGGCCACGGCGATGTTGAGGTTGTTCACATAAGCCTGGTGGTGCTTGTCGTGGTGCAAGTGCATGGTGACAGCGTCGAAGTAGGGCTCGAGCGCGTCATAGGCGTAAGGCAACGGCGGCAGCGTGAAAGGCCCGGTTGGCGGCGGCGGGGTTGCGGCTGGGGTCTGGCCAGTGGGCCATCCCTCCGCGCTGAGGGTTTCGGTAAGAAGCGCGGCGCTGGCAAGAGCGCCCATTTGCAGCATGGCGGTGCGACGATTGACCGATGGCATGGACAAAGTATCCTCCGGGGGAGTTTCAGTTTAGATTGCTGGCGCCGGCCGATTCCCGCGCCTGCAGTTCGCTACACCAGTCTGAGCGGACGCGGCGACTAAGGTCAAGTGGACCGTTCAACCTTTTAAAAAAATGCCGGCTTTGCCGACGCTGTTGACCGCTCGTTGACCAAGTATGCTGGTTCCATGACGCTTCCCTCTTTGGCTCAGATTCGCGACGCCCAAACCGTGGTCTATCGCCATATGCCGCCCACGCCGCAGTACAGTTGGCCCCTGATCAACGAGCGGCTCGGAGCCGAGGCCTGGATCAAGCACGAAAACCACACGCCGGCGGGCGCCTTCAAGCTGCGCGGCGCGCTGGTCTATGCCGATTGGCTGAAGCAGACGCAGCCTGAGCTGGCAGGCGTGGTGGCGGCCACTCGCGGCAATCACGGCCAGGGCGTGGGCATGGCCGCGCGGCTGCTGGGTCTGAGGGCCATCATCGTGGTTCCCCACGGCAACAGCAAGGGGAAAAATCGCGCCATGCTGGCCCAGGGCGTCGAACTGGTCGAATACGGCCACGACTTTCAGGAGTCGCTGGAGTTTGCCCGTGGCCTTGCCCAGGAGCTCGGCCTGGCGATGGTCGACTCCTTCCATGAGCGCCTGGTGATGGGCACAGCCACCTACGCGCTGGAGCTGTTTGAGGGCGCACCGACCCTCGATACCGCTTATGTGCCCATCGGCCTCGGCTCGTCGATCTGCGGCGTCTCGGCGGCGCGCAATGCACTGGAACTCAAGACGGAGATTGTCGGCGTGGTGGCAGCCGAGTCTCCTTCCTACGCACTCAGCTTCAGGCAGCGTCAGATCGTCGAGGCGCCGTCGCGCACCGCGATTGCCGATGGCCTGGCCTGCCGCACCCCCAACGCCCAGGCGATGGAGATCATCTGGCAGAACGTCGCCCGCATCGTCGAGGTGACCGATGCCGAAATCGCCCACGCCATGCGCGCCCTTTACGAAGACACGCACAACCTGGCCGAGGGCGCCGGAGCCGCCGCGCTGGCCGGGGCTCTGAATGAAAAGCAGCATCAGGTCGGCAAGCGCATCGGCATCGTTCTGACCGGCGGCAACGTGGACCGGGAAACATACGTAGACGTTCTTGCCGGGGCAGTTTAGCGAGGACCCGATGAACAAAGCCGCCGCGACTACCCCTACCTGCTCAAATTACTGGGAATTTGATATGCGTCGGTTGTGAAGAACCCTTGCAGGTTTACGAACAATCGAACTTCCTTGCTTCCAATCCGATCGAAGGCTCCCTATCTCCAGTTCCCCATCAGCACAAACGGCGCCCAGTAATACGGATGCGCATACCCCGCCGCCACGTCGTGCTCGGGCTTGGCCCTGCCCATGCCCCTGCCACTCGCGCCGGCCAGCGGCTTCACCTTTCCCAGCAGCAGATCCAACTGTGCCTCGCGCAGCGCCTCCACCTTCGTCACCTTGCCCCCGCCTTCAGCCCACCTCTTGTAGAAATCCCCCATCAACTCGCCGGTGCTCGCATCGTCCACCGCCCACAGCGATGAGATCACCACCTTGGCCCCTTTCAGTTGCGCCGTCGTCCCCAGCCCATCCACCTCGCGCCCGTTGCTCGCGTTGCCGCTCATCCCCGTCTCGCACGCCGAAAGCGTCAGCAGGTCCGTATCGTCCAGCGCCAGCTTCTGGTTGTCGCGGAAATCGGCCACCGTCAGATGAAATCCTTGGCCGCCTTCGTCCTTGCCCGCCAGCAGCAGGTAGGACTGGCTGTCGTCGCCGGGCTTGAACACAAAGTGGCTGGCGATGTGCACAACCGAGTGCTGCGCGCCCAACTGGTCCTCCATCGCCTTCTCGGTAAACTGCCCGTTCAGCAGAATCGTTCCCGGCAACACGCCGTTCGCCCCCTGCACCTGCGCGTCCTTCACCACGTCGTCCAACTCGCCCACCACTGCGGGCAGCGCAGTCAATCCCTCCTCATATTTGCGCGAAATCCCCATCGCCGCCGCGCTCAGGTTGCTCACATCCGGCTTCTCAGCCAGGTGCGCGATGCTTGCCGGAGTAATCGTCACCGTGTTGTAGTTCTCCACCACGTATTGCTTGCCGTCGTAGAGCGCAGCCATCGGCACATAGCGCAGCACCCCGTCCAGCGACCACACCAGCGTCTCCGCCTGCGCCTGGTCCAGGTCCGCCTTCACCGGCCCAATCAGAATCTTGTATAACTCCTGCGCCAGCGGCTTTGGATCCTTCGCCGGGTCGCGCAGCAACTGCTCAAAGGCCGCGACTTTCTTGTTCAGTTCCTCTTCTCCGATCGCATACTCCCGCGCCACCGTCGCCGTCCCGGTAATCACGATGACGCTGGTTCGATCCTTGCCTACAAGCGTGTAGAGCGCCACCGTGTGCGGCATCTTCGCAATTGTCTGCTTCAGCAGGCTCACGTCGCCCTTTACGTCGGCCACCTGCTTGTTCGCGTCGCTGCTCTTCCCAAACAGCACATAGAGGCGGTCGTAGTAATCGTTCAGCCCCTTGCTGGCCGCGTTGAGCTGATCGGAGAGTTGCTGATACTGCTTCTCCTGCTCCGCCGTGCGCGGATTGAGCTTCTTCAACTCCGCCCACTGCTCGCCCAGCGAGACAAGCTGCTCCGTCGATTTCTGATAATCCTCCTCCGCCTGCTTCTCCGCCGGTGTCAGCGTCAGCGGGCTGAGCGTGTTTGCCGTCTCTCCACGCACGTAATCCGAATATTCCTGCTGCTTCAGCAAATCCAGCACCTGCTGCGCCTCGGGCAGACGCCCCTGGTCGATCAGCAGATTGGCCAGGTCGTGGTAAGAATCGCTCTTCGACGAAAGAAAGCTCTTCTGCAACTCTGAAGCTAACTTCTGAATGTTGCCCCGCACCTGTTGCAGGTAGTTCACCGCCTGCTTGCCGTAAAAGATGGCCAGCGCGGGCTGTTCATCCTGCTCAATCAGCATCAGGGAGTGAAAAATCTCCGCTTCCAGAAGCGGTTTGCTCACGGCGCTAGCCACGCCCAGCGCCTGGTTGTAGAAGTCGAGCGCCTTCTGCTTCTCGCCTGAACCGCGGTAGACATCGCCGATATTGTCCAGCGTCTCGGCCTCAAAGCGGCGGTCGCCCACGGCGCGCAAGATAGGCAGAGCCTGGTTGAAATACTCCAGCGCCTTTTGCCCCTCGCCTGAAGCGGAGTAGACATTGCCAATGTTGTTCAACGCATTGGCCTCGCCGTCGCGGTCGCCCACCTGGCGAGAGGCAGCCAACGCGCGATTCAGGTAGTCCAGTGCCTTCTGGTGCTCGCCCAGATCGTTGTAGATAAAGCCGATGTCGCCCAGATCGATGGCTTCGTTGTTCCGGTCGCCCACCTGGCGAAAGAGCGGCAGCGCCTGGATGTGGTAGTCGAGCGCCTTCCGCGGCTCCCCCAGATCGGCGTAGACGGTGGCGATATTGACCAGCGCGGAGGCTTCATTTTCGCGGTCGGCTGCCTGGCGAAAAATCGACAACGCCTGGTTGAAGGAGTCAAGCGCCTTCTCGAGCTCACCCAGAGTTTGGTAGGCCTCGCCCATGTTGTCCAGCGTCATGGACACGCCATTGAGGTTGCCCACCTGGCGGAAGACCGGCAGCGCCTGGTTGTAGTAGTCGAGCGCCTTTCTCAACTCGCCCATTACGTTGTACACGTTGCCCATGTTAGTCAACGCCGTGGCTTCGCCGCCGCGGTCACCCGCCTGGCGAAAGGCCGGCAGCGCTTGATTGTCGTAGTCCAGCGCCTTCTGCATCTCGCCCTGTTCCTCGTACGTGCCGCCGATGTTGGTCAGCGTTGTGGCCTCGCCGGATCGGTCGCCCATTTGTCGAAAGATCCGCAACCCCTGGTTGTAGAATTCGCGCGCCTTCTCAAGTTCGCCCAGATCGTCGTAGACAACGCCAATTCCACGCAGGATCAGGGCTTCCAAGTCCTCATTCTTGATCGTCCGCGCCAGCGGCAATGCCCGGTTTTGAAACTCCAGTGACTTCTGAGGTTGGCCCGTGCTTCGACTTACCCAGCCCAGCCCGTTCAAGGCCGCGGCCTGGCCGCGCAGGTCGCCGCTGGCAGTGGCCAGGTCCAGCGCCTGCTGAAATGTATCCAAGGCCTTGGTGTTCTGGGATTGTTTCCGGTAACAGTTCCCAATCCCGTTCAGCGCGCCTGCTTCCTCCCGCGTGTCCTTCGCGGAGCGGGCCTGCATCAGCGCCTGGTTGTAACTCTCCAGCGCCTTCAAATAACTCGACGTGCGCCACTGCAACTCCCCGATCTGGTTGAGCGTCTTTGCCTCGGCCTGCGTGTCGCCCGCCGCCTGCGCCGATTTGAGCGCGTCTTTGAGCTTGTCCAATTGAGCCTGTATCTCAGCGGGCAGTTGCGGCTCTGCTGCAGCGCTGTTCTGCGTCGTAGCCGGGGTTGTCTGCCCGTTCAGGCTAAAGGGCAGCCCCAGGGTCCCTGCCAGAACCAGCAGCAGACCACCGGCAAAGCGTCCGGAAGAGAAAGGTGCATTCGCCATGGCGAAACCTCGCATTCCAGGAACGATGGGAAGATTTGGTTGCCTAGAAGTCTACTACAGAAGGCTGCATGGGAAGCGAAAGACGGGAAGAATCAAAACTCCCTGAGTCAGCTGTCTTCTGCGCCGCCCGGACCATCCCTGTCTCCGTCTCCGCTCCGCTCCTGGCATACCCCTGCCGGGTGACTTGGACCTCCACTCTGAGACCTGGAAAAACAGCAGCGTCTGCCCGCCGACCGCTGACCCGCCCCTCCCTGTTCCCTGCCCCCTGATCTCTGGTCTCTGACCCCTGACCCCTGCTTCCGTGTCAATCCCAACACACCGTGTCTCTCCTGACGCGTTCCTTCTCTCCCGCTGACGCTATAACTCGTTTGTTTTCAACCGCCGCCGATTGGCTCCTGGCTTGCACCTTGTCTGGGCGCAGGCGATTCAGCAAGGAGGATACGATGACGGCATTCAAACTCATCCGGTTGGCAGTGGTGGCATCGGCGGCAACGGTTCTCTCCCTCCAGGTGATCTCCCAGACCGCCCCCAAACGGCTGATCGTCGTCAGCCTCGAAGACCGCAAGCTGGCCCTCGTCGAAGATGGCAAGGCCCGTAAAATCTATGACGTAGCCGTCGGCAAGCCCTCCACGCCCTCCCCCGTAGGAACCTTCACCATCGAGCGCCGCGTAGCCAACCCCACCTATCACCATGATGGCAAGACTGTCCTCCCAGGGCCCGGCAATCCTGTCGGCACCCGCTGGATGGGCCTCAGCAAGCACGGCTACGGAATCCACGGAACCAATCAGCCCGACTCCATCGGCAAAGCCGCCTCTCATGGCTGCATCCGCATGGCAAAGAACAACTTAAAGGAGTTCTACGAACTGGTGGCCGAGGGCGACACGGTGCAGTTGGTGGGCCGGCGTAACGAGCAGACAGCCCAGCTTTTTGGCGATGTGCAGGCTCAGCCCGCCGCTGCGGCCGCACAGCCGGTGATGACCGCAAGCACAGAGCCTTCAGTTACGGTGCAGGCGCCTGACGCGGGCGGCACGGCGAGCACACTTCCCGCGGATGGCGCGGTTCTGGCCATCGCTGCATTGCGCTAAGGGGGCTCTCTGATGAATCTGCTGACCGAAGCAATCAGTTTTTTGAGGGCGGCGGTGCTGCCGGTGGTGGCGGCGCTGCTGCTGGAGGAGTTGACGTACGGAGGACTGGTCCGGCTGCTGTTGGCTCCATGGCCGGGTACCGGGCGACGCGAGGCCCCCAGCGACAGGTCTTCGTCGATGGAGTGCAAACGCGGGGAGCCCAACAAACAAAAAGGAGACGGAAAATGCTCGCATTGAAGGCTTTGCTCATGGTCGCGGGAGTGCTGTTGTTGGCTGCCGCGGTAGGAATTCCACTGTATGGACTCTGGATTCGCCTGCGTTTCGCGCGCCGCAAGGCCGCGGGCGACCCGGAACTGCCCCAAACCCAATTGACCCAAACCGAACCGGCCCAGGCCCAATTGATTCAGCCGCAAGGGATTGCCTGGCGCCGCCCGGCCGCGTTGGCATTGGCCGCTTGTGTGCCTCTGCTGCTGGCTTCCAGCATCGTTGTGGTGCCTAGCGGAATGGGCGCTGTCCGCGTAAGCCAGATTCGCGGCACCCTCCCCGGCACCCTCTACCCCGGCATGCATTTCATTACCCCCCTGGTCGACAGCGTGCAGACTTTTGACCTCCGCGACCACCTCTTCACTGCTGGCCTGGTGGAAGAAGGCCCCCACAAGAACGGACTCAGCGTCCAGTCCCGCGAAGGCCTCAATATTGGCTTGACAGTTACTGTCCGCTACCGCCTCGACCCCAACAAGCTCGCCAGCGTCCAGGCCCACATGCCCCAGCCTGTAGACAAGGAACTGGTGCCTCCGGTGGTGGGCAGCGCATGGCGCGAACTGGCTCCGGAATATACGGTGCGGGAGATCTTCAGCACCAAGCGCGAAGAGGTGCGCGCCAAAGCCTCAGCCATCATCACCCGCAAACTGGGTGCCGATGGCATCTTGGTGGAAGAGGTGATGCTCTCCGACATTCAACTGCCCGCCGAATACGCCAAGGGACTGGAAGGCCTGCTGCTGAAGGAGCAGGAAGACGACCAGCTTGGTGTAGTCACTGACATCCAGCAGAAGCAGGTGCGCATTGCCGAGTTGCAGGCTAAGGCCGAGGCGGCGCAGAAAGTGAAGCAGGCCGAAGGCGATGCTCAGTCGCGCGTGGTCGAGGCCAAAGGCGAAGCCGACGCCATGCAGTACACACTGCCGCTGAAGCAGAAGCAGATTGAGCAGAGTAAACTCGAGGCCGAGGCGCGCAAGGAAACAACCATTGAGAATGCGGAGGCTGAAGCCCAGGCCAAGGTCATCGACAGCAAGGCCGAGCTTGAGCGGCGCAACCTGCTGGCCGACGCCGAAGCCAGCCGCGTGCGCCTCATGGCAGCAGCCAACGCCGAGCGCATGACCAGCGAGGCTGAGTTGCTGAACAAGTCGCCGCTCCTCATCAACAAGATCGTGGCCGAGCGGCTGTCGGACAAGATTCAGGTGCTCATGGTGCCGTCTGACGGCAAGTTCTTCTTTGCCAACGATGTCTTCAAGAATATGGCCAGCAGCCCGGTGATCAAGCAGGAAATGGACAGCGAATCGGAGCCGGCTCCGGCGCCCGGCCATTGAGGACTTTCACAGGGCAGACAGGTGGAGTGTCGCTGGTTTCCCAGGTCTCGAAGTCGAGGCTTGGGCACCCGGCGCTGAGAGAGAGGTGGAAAATCATATGATTGCGAGACTGATGCGAGCAATCCTGTTGGCCAGCCTGTTCTCTGTGGCCGCAGTTGGGTGGGCGGCTTCTACGGCAAAGACATCCGCAGGATGGAAGACCTACCGCAGCCCTGACTATGGGTTCACGATCGATTACCCCGAGAGCATGACCTTTTATCCGGGTCATCCGGTCATGCCTCCGCAGAAAGCGATGTTTCCCATATGCGACGACACGACCGTGGCGTGCTTTCAGTACAACGGCAATGCACTCGACGGAACTCCCACTCATGCGGTCGGCGTCTCCGTGAATGTGTTGCGCGACCTCAACAGCGAGACAGACTGTAACACCATCGATACCGGCTCGGGTCCAATCAGAACAATCCGAATTCACGGAACCACGTTTCATTACGGCGAAACGGGGGAAGCTGGCCTGGGCAGCGGGAGGAGCATGACCGTGTACCGGACCTTGCATCGGCACGTCTGCTTTGAGGTGGCCCTGGTGACCGCCGGAAGGAATCTTGGGCCTCAGGATGTGAAGGATGAAGGCCTCCACACCGTGAGCCGGCTTGCGTGGCGCAGAATTTCGAACTATATGGACAGGATGTTGTATTCCTTCACTTTTGTCGGCCCCGTGAAGGACGGGCCGGATTGGAGTGTCTATTCCGACTGGGGTTGCGGAGGAACGTTCGAGTATCCTTCTTCGTCAAAGCTGCAAAAGGTGGTGGAGTATTCGAATGAGGCATACGATTCGAGCAGGATCACGTGCGAGCAGGCATTCACCTACAAAGGCCGTGAGTACACCGCTGCAGTGAAGGTGAATCTAAGAGACGACGATGCGCTGGACGAGTGGTTGTCCTCTTCGGGGTATCCGGGGCTCGAACAGATTAAGGTAGTGGCGAAAGGCGACGCATTTACCGAATATAGAGATCAAACCTATACATATGTCCGCTTGCAGAATGACCTTTTTATCTTCACTGTCACGGGGGCAAGCCATAAACCAATTCCTTCAGAAGGAGACAGGGTCTTTGCGCATTTTGTGGGGAGTTTCAGGGTGAGATAGGGATAGGCATGGTTTCTCTGCACTCGGTCCCGGGCACTGCGGTAGGGCGGCGAAGCGCCAAACGATATAATCCCCCAAACGAAAGACTGAAGGAAAGATGAAAGCAAAGCGGTTGATCTGGGCCATCGCGATGGTTGCAAGTACGCTGACAGAGATTGCCGCGCCCACGCCCAGCCAATGGGAACAACCTGCGGCGAATCTGGCCGAACAGGTTGCAGAGATTCTCGGCCCCGGCCAGGCGCGGCTGGCAATTCGCAACCTCTCCACAGTTTCCACCGACGAAATTCCCGCCATCCGGCGGTTGCTGGAACAGGATTTGAAGACTCGCGGAGTCCTGGCCTCCGATGCCGAAGGCGCCAATACCGTCCGCGTAACGCTCAGCGAGAACGTGCGGGAGCGGCTGTGGGTGGCCGAAGTCGTCGAGGGCAACGAAACGCGCGTGGCAATGGTGCGCGTGGAGCCGGGCACTGCGCAGCAATCGCAGCCGAAGAGTGGACTCGCGCTGCGGAAACAGGTTGCGATCACTACAAACGAAGCGGTTCTAGCGGCGCTGGAGATCGCGGGCGGCCTGGTGACGATACAACCGGAGGAGATCGTGATCTACGGCCATGCGGCCGAGGGTTGGCGCGAACAGAAGCGCGTGGGCATCGGGCAGAAGAAGCCTTTGCCGCGTGACCCTCGAGGAATCATCCTGCCGTCAGCAAATGGCAGCGGCTTCGAGGTCTCTGTTGCGGGCATGGTGTGCAGCGGCAGTTACCTGCCTGCTCAGCCGGCAGGCGACTGGACCGTCCTCTGCTGCGAGAGCGACGATCCCTGGACGATTGTGCAGCCGCCGGTGGCGCAAACGGGTAGTGCGACCCAAGGCACTGCGACCCAAATGGACGTAAGCGTTACGCCCATGAAGGCTTTCTACAACGCGGCGCGCAACTACTTCACTGGAGTGGTGAACTTCAGCCTCGGAGTGGACCTGCCCCCGTTCTACTCCGCCGCCCAGATCATCCGCTCTGCGTCCAGTGCGCCTTTGCTCATCGGCGGCATTGACGGCAAGGTCCAGATTTTAGAGGGCAGCGCACTCAAGCCGGTCGCCGGCACGCGCGACTGGGGCAGCGACTTTGCCGCCCTCCACTCCGGATGTGGAGCCGGCATGCAGATTGTCGTTTCCGGCTCCGGCGAAGCCGCCGGCGACAGCCTCCGCGCCTATGAATTGCCGGCACAGGAAGCTTTTCCCGCCAGCGCCTCATTGGCCATGGACGGAACAGTAACCGCACTATGGACCGCGCCCGATGGCAACAGCGTCTTCGCCGTGGTGCACGGAGCAGCAGACCAATATGAGGTGGACCGTGTTACGGCGCTTTGCAATTAGCTGTTTCGTAGCCTTGCTGGCGCTCCCGGCCACAGCGCGCACCCGTCCCCACTACGGCGGCACGCTGCGCGTCGAGATCGAGGGCGAACCCTGGCAGAGGCCCCGCGGCCTGGCGCGGCGGATGGTCCTCGACGGACTTACCACGATGAATGCCGATGGAACCGCGCGTCCGGCCCTGGCGGTTGACTGGAAATCCGAGAACGACAATCATCGCTGGCAGTTCCGGCTGCGCCCCGGCGTTCATTTCCACGACGGCTCACCCCTGACCTCGCCCTCGGTGGTCGCATCCCTGAATGCTGTTTGTGGAACCAACTGCCCCTGGACAGCGATCCACGCCGTCGGCTCGTCGGTGGTCTTCACCAGCGACTCGCCCATGCCCAATCTCCCCGAGTTACTGGCCGCCGACGAATATCTGGTTGCGCTCACCGTCGCCAGTGATGGCACGACGCCTGCAGGCGTCGTGGGCACCGGTCCTTTTCAGGTCACGGGATTCATGAACGGCGTGCTGATGCTTACCGCAAACGATAGCTCCTGGCAGGGACGCCCATTTGCCGACGCGGTGGAGCTTCACGTGCATCGTTCCATCCGCGATCAATGGCTCGACCTCTCCATCGGCCGCGCCGACCTGGTCGAGGTTCCGGTCGAGCAGTTGCGTCAGGCCCAGCAGCAGCGGCTCACGGTCGTGGCGTCGCCGCCGGTCACGCTGCTGGCGCTCTCCGTCACTGACTCCGGCGCTCTCGGGAATCCGAAGCTTCGGGCAGCCATTGCCCTGGCCGTCGATCGCAGCGCCCTTTATAACGTCATCTTCCAGAAACAGGGCGAAGTGACGGCCAGCCTGTTGCCCGCGGCGCTGACCGGCTACTCGTTCTTCTTTCCAACCGAGCGGGACCTCAACAAGGCTCACGAGTTGCGCGGTGGACTCACTCCTCCGCCGCTCACGCTTGCCGCCGAGGGCGACCCGGCCATGCAGTTGGCGGCGCAGCGGATCGCTCTCAATCTGCGCGAGGCAGGCTTCACGGTGCAGGTGGTCAACGCGGGCGCAGCGCAACACGCGGATCTTTTTCTCCGCCGGTTGCCGCTTGAGTCGAGTCAGCCGCAGGCTGCGCTGGAATCGATGCTGCGCGGCGCGGGACTCGCAGCCCCGGTGCTTGAACAGACCCCGGCCGGCCTTTATAGAATCGAACGCGACTCTCTCGAATCCCATACGTTGATTCCCCTGCTCGATCTTCCCCGCGCTTACGCTGTCGGCGGCCGTATCCGCGATCTTCACCTGAGCCCGGACGGCACTCCGCAGTTGGCCGCCGCCTCCCTGGAGGATGCACCGTGAATCTACGGCAAAAGCTGCTCCTGTTGCTCTCGCTCACCGTCGCGGCCGTCGTCGCTGCTGTTGCCTGGACAGTGCTGGTCCGCATTCGCCAGGTCTTCGAGCAGCGCGATCAGGAGGAGACGGCTCTCTTTGTCAGCCAGTTTCAGCGCGAGTTCCAGCACCGTTCCGCCGAGGTTGCCGCCGCCGTAGACCGCATTGCCGCAGGCGAGCGCGTCCGCTCAATGGCTTTCGAATTCGTGCAGTCCGGCGACGCCGCGCCTTACCTCACCGAGGCGCAGACTCTGGCGCAGGAGGCGCAACTCGATTTCCTTGAGATTGTGGGGCCCGACGGCAACGTCGTCAGCTCCGCCCAGTGGCCTGCGCGCTTTGGTTACCCAGAGCCCGCCGCCACAGCAACTCGGACAACATTCCTCAAATCGGAAGACTTGCCGGACGGCACAACGGCCCTGGGTCTTTTTGCGGTCCGCGCCGTCAACCGGACTGAGTCAGCCACCGAGCCGGCCGTCCATCTGATCGGCGGCAAGCGCCTCGACCAAACCTTTCTCGCTGATCTGCCCGTCGCGCCTGGGATGCAGATTTGCCTTTATAGCGATGCCAGCCCGAATCCCGGCCAGAATTCAAGCGCGAGCCTGACTACTGCACCGCCTACCTCCAGCACTGCCGCATTCGATCCCAAGCGTCTTGTGGGCACTGGAGGCGCAGTGGTCGATGCGGCCCGTTATCAATCCCTGATTGAGGCCGCCCGCGAAACCGGCCAGCCGTCAAGTGGAATACTCTACCTCACGGGCAGGCGCGAGGACAGCGTCAGTGCGACTGCCATTCCCCTCAAGAGCGAGACCGAGGGCGTGCTGGCGGTGCTCACAGTGGCCATCTCGCGCAGCGGCATGGTTGCGGCGCAGCAGCACATCCGCTCCATTGCCTACGGTGTCGCCGCAGGTGGAATCCTGCTGGCGATTCTGGCCAGCCTGTGGATCGCGGCGCGGGTCTCACGACCCATCGAGCAGTTGGCGCTCGCCGCCGAACAGGTCGCCGCTGGCAACTGGGAGACACGTGTACCCGAACGCGGTCACGACGAGGTCAGCGTCCTGGCGCGCAGCTTCAACCACATGACCGGGCAACTGGCCAGCCAGCGCGACCGCCTGGTGCAGAGCGAACGCGTGGCAGCCTGGCGCGAGTTGGCCCGGCGCCTGGCACACGAACTGAAGAATCCGCTCTTCCCGCTGCAACTGACCGTCGAAAACCTGGTGCGGGCGCGCGAGCTTCCTGCCGCAGAGTTTGACGAGGTCTTCCGCGAAAGCACGCAGACCCTGGGCATGGAGATCGCCAACCTAAAAACCATCATTGCCCGCTTCAGCGACTTCAGCCGGATGCCCAAGCCGCAGTTGGAGCGGATCGACGCCAGAGATTTGGTCGAGCGCGTCCGCTCCCTTTATGAAGGATCGGCCTCGGTGGCCGGCCAGGAGGAAGCAAACATCCGCTTCGAGGTCGAAGTCTCCTCGGAACCCATGCCGCTTTCCGCCGACTCCGAGCTTCTGCACCGTGCGCTTTCAAACCTGGTGCTGAATGCAATGGACGCCATGCCGAAAGGCGGCACGTTAACACTTTCCGCCAAGCCACATGGCGACCAGGTCGAGCTCCGTGTCGCCGACACGGGCGAAGGGCTCACGCCTGAAGAATGCGAGCGGCTGTTTACGCCTTACTACACCACCAAACAACATGGCACCGGGCTTGGACTTGCGATCGTTCAGTCGGTGGTAGCCGACCATGCGGGCGCTATCGCAGTCCAGAGTCGGCCCGGCGGAGGCGCTATTTTCGTCATCACATTGCCCAAAGCAGGCGAGGCGGCATCATGACCACCAAAGCAAGGATTCTCATTGTCGACGACGAAGCCAACACCCTGGCTTCGCTGGCTCGAGCCTTCCGCCTGGCAGGCCACGAAGCTGTCGTCTGCGACAACGCGCCGCGCGCTCTGGAATTGGCCGGCAGCCAGCTTTTCGATCTCATCCTCAGCGACGTAGTGATGCCCCGCCGCGATGGCCTGGCGCTGCTTGAGGACCTTAAGACTGCCGGCGTCGCCGCACCGGTAGTCATGATGAGCGGCCAGGCGCACATCGAGATGGCGGTGCGTGCCACCCGCCTCGGCGCCCTCGACTTTCTTGAGAAGCCGCTCTCCACCGAAAAGCTGCTGGTCACGGTGGAAAACGCGCTCAAGCTCACCCGCCTTGAAATCGAGAATCGAGACCTCCACACCCGTGTGGGCAAACATACATTGGTCTTCGCCGGCGAGACCATGCGCCGTGTAATGGCGCAAATTGAGCGCGTTGCCGCCAGTGAGACGCGCATCTGCATCTACGGTGAAACAGGAACCGGCAAGGAACTGGTGGCGCGCACGCTGCACGAGAAAAGCCCTCGCGCCGCCGGCCCCTTTGTCACCCTCAACTGCGCCGCGGTTCCGGCCGAGTTGATTGAAAGCGAACTCTTCGGGCACGAAAAAGGTTCATTCACCGGAGCGGCGCAACGACACACCGGCAAGTTCGAGCAGGCCCATCGCGGCACCATCTTTCTCGACGAGATTGGCGACATGCCCCTCGCCATGCAGGCCAAATTGCTGCGCGTGCTCGAAGAGGGCGAGGTTGAGCGTATCGGCGCGGACAAGCCCACCACTGTGGACGTGCGCGTCGTCGTGGGCACGCACCGCAACCTCGAACAACTGGTCGAGTCCGGCGGTTTCCGGCGCGATCTCTACCATCGCGTCGTTGTGTTCCCCGTGGAGTTGCCTCCTCTGCGCCGGCGCGCCGAGGATCTGCCCGCTCTTGTCGAGCACTTTGCTCGCCAGGTCAGCGCGCAGAACGGTTGGAAGCCAGTGGGCTTCACCGATGCGGCAATCGATGCGCTTAAGCAGTACGCCTGGCCGGGAAACATCCGCGAACTGCGCAACGTGGTCGAGCGTCTCTTGCTGCTGGCTGGGAGCGTGGTAGATGCAGAGGACGTGCAACGCGCGCTGCCTTCCACTCACTCCTCTGCAAAAGCAGTTTCCTCAACAGCGTCCCCTCTGGCCGCCGTCGGCCCACTCGCCGAACGAGTGTTGACCTTCGAGCGCGAAGAGGTGCTGAGGGAACTGGAGCGCCACAATCGCCACATTACGCAAACTGCCAAAGCGCTCGGACTCGAAAGGAGCCACCTGTACAAAAAGTGCCAGCAATTGGGAATCAACCTGCAAAACCTTCAAGAACGGGAGTGATCTGCTACGTCGCTTCCAGCAATGCTATGCCCCTTCTGACTTCGTTCAGAGTCGCCACTCGCTGACGGGAGCGTCGAGTTGCGGGGCTTTCTTCGAGGTACACCATTCCTGAAAATGCTATGGCTACCGAGGCCCTGCGATCCGTTCCTGTCTAAGTCGTGGGGTCCTGTTCGTTGAACCGGTAGCCGACGTAAGCATCGGTCAGCAGGTACCGCGGATTGCGCGGGTCATCCTCGATCTTCTTGCGCAACTGCCGCACAAATGTTCGCAGGTATTCGAGCTCGTTTCCATACTCCGGACCCCATACCGACTTCAGCAGCCGGGCGTGTGGAATCGGTTCACCGGCGTGCATCATCAGGTAATGCAGCATCTCGAATTCCTTGGGAGTCAGATGAATCGAGCGCCCACGCTTCTGCACCCGGTACTTCACCGGATCCAGTTCCAACTCGCCATGACGAATCGGCGCGTCGCGATTCGCGTCCTGCGCATTCCTTCTGCGTACCGCCGACCGCAATCGCGCTGTCAACTCCCGCAGTTGAAACGGCTTGGTTATGTAGTCGTCGGCGCCCGCATCCAGCGCCAGCACTTTGTCATCCTCGCTATTCATCACTGTCAACATCAGAATCGGCAAGCGCGCAATGGCATGCCGGATACTGCGGCAAGTTTCCACTCCGCCCATTCCCGGCATATCCACATCCAACAACACTGCATCGAACCACGTCACTCGAGCCAGCGACAATGCCTCCTCGCCGCGAGCCGCTTCCACGACCGTGAAGCCCATTCCAGACAGCGTCACGCGCAATGCCCGCCGCGTGGAACTGTCGTCGTCCACCACGAGAATTGTTCCCTGTCCTGCATTCGCCGGTTCCGTATTCAATGTTTCCTCCTTGCGCCCTTCGGAAGGGAAAGAAAGAATGTCGTTCCTTCCTTGTCGTCGCTGATAACCCACACGTGGCCATGATGAGCCTCCGCCGCCTTCCTCGCTACGGACAGACCTACCCCCGTGCCGGGAATGGAGTCCTTCATCTCCGGCGACCGGTAAAAACGGTCGAAGATCCTCTCCCGGTCTTCAATCCGAATCGTCGGCCCAAAGTTATGTACCGAGATCAAAACCTCGCTATGACTCATGCGCGCCGCAATCTCGATCGGCGTATCAGGCGTCGAATACTTGCGCGCATTGTCGATGTACTGCGCCAGAATCATGGCCAGTAGCCCGCGGTCTACGCGCACCGTCAGCGCAGGGTCGTCCACCGCAACCTGCATCCTGTTGCGGTCCCTCTCCGCAGGCCGACACGCCAACACTTCCAGGACCAAATCCTGTACGTTCACCTCGTCTGTCTGCAAGTTCACCTTGTCCGCTTCAAGCTTTGCGGTCAGCAGCAATCGCATGCACAGTTCATTCAAACGAACCGCCTCGTCGTCGATCAGCGTCACCAGATCGCGTTGCGAGTCGCTCAAGCCGCCCAACTCAAGCAGACCTGAACTGGCCGTTTGGACCGCCGTCAGCGGCGTCTTGAACTCATGCGCCAGCGCATCCATTACCGCCGCCCGCAACTGCTCGCCCTTGCTTGCCGTCTCCGCCCTGTCCTCCTTTTCAAATGACTGGAGCCGGTCGATCGCAATTGCCGCCAGCGACGCAAGCGCATCCACCACCAGGGGACTTAGTTTGCCCCGCACCACCAGCGCGCCCACCGGGCCTGGTCCAGCCACCAGAATCCGCTCCGAAGTGCGTGTCTGCGGATCATCCTCTCCGCCATCGCGCAGATAGCACTGCTTGGCCAGGTCTTCCTCGCCCTCCTCCCATTCGCCAACCCTGTCCTGGCGTCCCAGATTCACGTCGAATACGGCAACTGCGTCAACGCTAAATATTCTCTGAATCAGAACCGCAAGCTGCGGGCCAGGCGCTTGGCGCAAGTCCAGTAAAAGTGAGCATCGGCTCAGTTCATACAGCTGCTCCATCCCCTTGCGATGGATCGCCGCCTCTCTCGCACTGCGAAGCTCCTTGGCGGACAGCCTGCTGATCACAACCGCCGTTACCTGGAACGCTCCAAGCGCCACCCAGTCCTGCGGATCTGCGATATAGAAGTGAAAAAGCGGCTGCGTAAAGAAATAGTCCAGGCAGGCGGCCGCCACAAACGACGCCAATGAAGCCTGCCAAAAGCCGCAAAACAATGCCAACCCTACTACAAGCAGCAAATAGAGAAAGCTGATCGTCGTCAGGTTGACCCGCAGCACGAGTCCGCCGTAGGTCAGCAGCGCAAGGCCCGCAAACGCTGCCAGGCTCTGCCCCAGAACACGGAGCCTTCGCGGCGCATGCGTCCATCCCAAGACGATTGAATTTGCCATTTGACCTGAATCTTGCCGGACCCAATGCTCGGTCAAGCTAGCTTAAGGCTAGTTAGACACATGTGAAGAAGGCATAAGGAGAACATTTAGATGGCATTGGAAAAGGAACGAGGGGGAGAGGATAACTGACCCAACTCCCCCTGCTTCACCCGCATCGCCGCCGAGTATTGTCTATCCTATAGATTTGCAAGGCGTTACTGCCCCGTGGCTACTGTCCCCGGAGCCGCCAGTCGAATATACTTTGCTGAAAGCTCGGCCACTTCCGTCGCCTTGTACATATAGTATTCGTAAAGGTTGCGCGCGGAGTCTACCGGCCTTGGATACTTGGCGGCCACGCCCATGATGTTCTGGCTCCTGCGTATCCACTCCTGCTTCTCCTCCGCTGCCTGTTGCAGGTAGTCCTTCTGCTGCTTCCCGTAGGAGCCGGCAAGCGCTCTGTATTGCTCTCGCGTATGCGCTTCGCGCGCCATCTGCTTCAGTTGAGCCCGCGTGTAATGTGTGCCGTTCTCCCCGGAAGAAGCCGTTCCCTGTGCACTTCCCACACCCGCGAGAGCCATTGACAGAATACCTGCTGCAATTAGGTTGCGTGTCATGTGTGAATTACCTCCCATGCTTAAGCTTGCGCGACAAAACATGAGAGACGCATGAAGATAACAGTGTATTTTTCTAAAGATACGATGGAGGCCCAGCCCTATTCACGATCAACATAGAAAACGCCTGGGAATTCAGCTCTCACTGTCTCCCGCCTCGCTTGCGGCATAGGTTAGAAGTGCCAGATTAGGTCGGCCGCGAGGATGAGCGACTGGGTCTTTGCGCCCAGCGCCTTCATCGTCGCGTTTGGAAGTTGGCCTACCGGAGCATTTGAAAGTGCGGCAACCGACGATCCAGAAGCCATATCCATCGTCCGCAGCCTATA
>PLGM01000002.1 GCA_003139795.1 Acidobacteriaceae bacterium
ATGTTCCTTAGGAGACCTGGGAAGTACGAATTCACGTGGTCGTGGTACTAGTCCCTAGTCCCTAGTCCCTGTTCACGTTCTTTCCCGGCCACTTGTGGAAAACTCGTACGCATCTAATTGCACGTTGACGCTGCCGAATGGTTACCGGCCGCTGTCCCTTGATTACTGATTGCCGGCCTCAGATTACTAACCGCTGATCCCTGGCCCCCCGACCCCATATTCCCCCAAAAATGGCCTTTTTCCATGCCTCTCCAGCGCCGTGCCGCCTCGGTGCCTCTTCGCCCTCGAAGGCCGCGCGATTGATTCCGCCCGAAAAATGCATCCAAATATCAAAGAGTGATAGAGATACGCCAAAACATCTCATTTACTTAATAGTAAAATAGTAACCACTTTTTCATTACTTCAAAACTCTGAGATTTCACTCAAAAACGTCTTCCGGCAGCCTCCGGAAAGCGCATAATCCCCGTGTCACCAAGAATACCGGGCCATAAGAGACTATTGATTTCGTCGGAACTGTTGCTCGCTCTTGTTCCGTGAATTGTCCTGCACGCAGTTCCCCCGACCACTGTCGGCGACCGCCATTCGTCTCGCACGGATGGCAAAACATCGCCAGGCAGCTGGACCAGGGCCCCGAGGTGCGCGTTGGATCGGATGCTTCTGCCTTTATCAGATTTGCCCGGCGCTCGATCGACCGGATTCTCGTTTGCCGGCTTCCGGCTCGAAGCCGATGGCGCTCTCTTCCGCGGAGAAACTCCGCTTCACCTCCCTCCCAAAGAGTTGGCCGCGCTCCGGCTCCTGCTGGCTCATGCCGGGCAGATCGTTACCCCCGTGCAGCTCAACCAGGCCTTGTGGCCCGATGTGCACGTGTCCGCCGATAGCGTGCCCAAGTGTCTTTCCTCCCTGCGCGCCCGCCTGCAACCGGAAGACTGCATCCAGACCGTCTACAAGCGCGGGTACCGCCTCAACGCCGAGGTCTCCCCGCTCGGCGTGGCCCCGGCTGATGCCCTCCCGCGGCTGGCCATCCCCCCTTTCGCCACCGAGTTCGGTGTCCCCGAGCACCTTGGCCCGGCCATCGCCGAGGAAACCATTGCCCGCCTCAGCAACGCGCCCCATCCGCTCATTTCCGTCCTCGCCCGCGATTCCGTCTTCACCCTCGCCCGCCGCGGCCTCACCGCGCTTGAGATCGGCCTCACCCTCCATGCCGACCTGGTCCTCACCGGTACCCTGCGCACCCTCCCCTCCCAATTCCGCCTCCGCGCGGAGATGATTCGCGTCGCCGACGGCGCACAGATCTGGGTGGAAGACCTGCTCATGCCCCACAGCCTGATCGCCGGTCTCGAGGCCGATCTGGTCAACCGCCTCGTCTTCCGCATCGACCACCAGGGCCTCACCATCTCCGCCGCCGCCACCGCCCCTGCGAACCTCGGCGGTCCCTTTCACCGCGAGGCCTACGAACTCTTCCTCCGCGGCCGCCATGAGTGGCAGACCCTCGAGCGGCACCGCATGCAGGACGGCCTGCAAAACCTCTTGCGCGCCACCGAACTCGATCCCTCCCTCATCGCCGCCAGGGTCGATCTGGCTCACCTGTGCGTCACCCAGGGCCTCTACGGCTTCATGTCGCCCGCCGTGGCCGCCGACATCATCCGCCAGACCGCGGACCCGGCCACGCCGCCGAAAGGTCTTCGCTTCCAGATTGGAGATTCAAGGTCCCCAGCGATGGGTCCTGGGCGCCGGGCTACAGATTCGAAGTCCTCAGCCGCAAGTTTTGGTCGCCGGGCTACAGACTCGAAGTCCTCAGCCGCAAGATTCGGGCGTCGGGCTGCAGATTCGAAGTCCCCGGCCACAGGTCTTGGTCGACGGGTTGAAGATTCGAATCCCTCAGCGGCAGGTTTTGGCCGCCGGGCTGCAGATTCGCGGTCCCCGGCCACAGGTCTTCGTCGACGGGGTGAGGAGGATGAGTCGATTCCCACTCTGTCTCACCAGCCCGAAGCCATCCTCCCCGCGCTCGGTTGGATCAACTTCCATTTCGACCGCGATCTGCCTGCCGCCATCCGCGCCTTCTCCCTTTCCGCGCATCTGCCCTACGATCCCTGGACCACCCGTGCGCGCGTCATCTTCGCCCTCAGCCGTCACCGCTTTGCCGAAGCCGTCGCCCTGCTCCGCGCCGGCATGCGTTTGGACCCCTTTTCGCCCTGGCTCCATGCCCGCCTCGCCTGGGCCCACCACCTGGCAGGAAATTCCGCCGAAAGCCTCGAATATATCCAGACCTCCGTCGCCCAGTTCCCCGAGCATGAAGGAGCCTGTATCTATGGAGCCATCATCCTTGCCTTCAACGGAGACACCGGGCGCGCAGTGCAGCTTGCGCAGGACATCTCCCAGCGCCTGCCCTACTTCGACCTGGCCACCGTTGCCCACGCCTATACCCTGGCCTGCGCCGGTCGTCCCGCCGAGGCTCGCGCCATTCTCGAACGTCTGCAATGGCTCAGCCGCGAACGCTTCGTCCTCAAATCGTTCAACCCCGCCGTCTATGTCGCCCTCGGCGACCTCGATGCCGCCCTCAGCGAACTGCGCGCCGCCGCCGCCGACCGCTGCCCCTGGTTCTTCCAGATGCTCGCCGACCCGCGCCTGAAGCCCCTTCACGGCCGCTCCGGGTTCCACGAACTTCAGGCCATCCTCACCGGCATGGAAGCCGCCGCCGCCGCAAGCCCCAACCCTGAATTCTGACCCAAGAATCTGCCCCGGTCCGCCATTTGTTCTTGAAATTCGCCCCCTCTGTCCATCCTCACAAACCCCCGCGCTCCGCCAGTGCGCCTTTCCCACACTCCCCCGGTCCCAAAAGTCCCGTGCCCCATCCTTTCGCCTTTTTCCGGCGAAAGGCTGGGAAACCACAAACCCAGGATTTGCTTTATTAAACCGATAAACCTAGCCAGACCCGCCCCCACCCTAGTAAAGTTTCACCGGCTGTCCATTCCGTTCCCGCTCCCCCGCTGATCCCCCCGGGCTCACCAGGGATCGCCGGGAGCAACCACAGCCCACCCGGCTGCGCTCCCATTTCTGCGCCGCCTTCGGAGGAACCTGCTCATGCCCTCTCGCCCCTGGCTTTCTCTCGCCTTCATCCTGGCCACCTTCGCCCCCGCCCAGCAGCCCCCGTACCTCGACACCAGTCTCTCCCCGGCTGAGCGCGCCCATTCGCTGGTTGGCCAAATGACTCTCGATGAAAAGGCCTCCCAGCTTGAAGACTGGGCCACCGCCATCCCCCGCCTCGGCATTCCCGATTACCAGACCTGGAACGAAGCCCTCCACGGCGTGGCCCGCGCCGGCTACTCCACCGTCTTTCCCCAGGCCATCGGCATGGGCGCCACCTGGGACCCCGCCATCGTCCACGCCATGGGCAACGTCATCTCCACGGAGGCCCGCGCCAAGTACAACGAGGCCCAGCGCCAGGACAACCACCGCATCTTTTACGGCCTAACCTTCTGGTCCCCCAACATCAACATCTTCCGCGATCCCCGCTGGGGCCGCGGCCAGGAGACCTACGGCGAGGACCCGTTCCTCACCGCCCGGCTCGGCGTGGCCTTCGTCACCGGAGTCCAGGGAGATGACCTCAACCACCTCCGCGCCGTCGCCACTAGCAAGCACTTCGCCGTTCACAGCGGCCCTGAAACCCTCCGCCACGGATTCAACGTCAACCCCACCCCCCGCGACCTCGAGGAAACCTATCTGCCCGCCTTCCGCGCCACCGTCACCGAGGGCCACGTCCAGTCCGTCATGTGCGCTTACAACTCCATCGACGACTTTCCCGCCTGCACCAACAAGATGCTCCTCAAGGACCATCTCCGCGACGCCTGGGGCTTCAAAGGCTTCGTCGTCTCCGACTGCGGCGCCATCGTCGACGTGAATCAGGGCCACAAAAAGACCCCCGACATTACCCACTCCGCCGCCCTCTCCCTTCAGGCCGGAACTGACCTTTCCTGCAGCATTTGGACCCCCGGCTTCAACACCCTCGCCGATGCGGTCCATCAGGGCCTCGTCACCGAAGATCTCGTCACCCAGGCCGCCGAGCGCCTCTACACCGCCCGTTTCCAGCTCGGCCTCTTTGACCCTCAAGGCTCCAGTTTTGACAAAATCCCCTTCCAGAACGCCGCCTCCATCCCCAACCGCCAGACCTCCCTTCAGGCCGCCGAAGAGAGCATCGTTCTGCTCAAAAACTCCGGCGCACTACCTCTCAAGGCCGCTCCCGGCCACATCGCCGTCATCGGTCCCACCGCCGATCTGCTGCCCTCCATCCTCGGCAACTACGTCGGCACGCCTCTCCATCCCGTCACCCCGCTCGACGGCCTTATCCAGCAGTTCCGCAGCTCTCCCATCCTCTACGCCCAGGGTTCCACCCTCGCCGCCGGCACGGGCGTCCCCGTTCCCCGCACCGCCTTCGGACTCAACCATGGCCTCAAAACCGAGTTCTTCGCCACCCCCGACTGGACCGGCCGCCCCATTGCCACCACCACCGAATTCGCCGTCCAAACCGACTGGGAAAACGCCCACCCCGTGCCCCAGCTCGAAACACCCAACTACTCCGTCCGCTGGTCCGGCTCCCTCACCGTCCCCGCTCCCGGCCATTACGTCTTCTCCCTCGAAGCCGGAGACAGCTTCCCCTACTCCCCGGTCGAGTCCTACCGCTTCCTCCTCGACGGCAAGGTGATCTCCGAAGGCAGCCTGCGCCAGGGCAACGACCTCTCTGTGATGGGCAACTTCCATGCCGTGCCCGGAGCCTCACCCACCGCCCCGCCCATCATGCAGTTCCCCAAGATCCCGTCGATTCCGGTCGACTTCACCGATACCAACCCCCACGACTTCCGCCTCGAGTACTCCCACTCCGGCGACCAGTCCGGCGGCGGCCTCACCCTCAAGTGGGAAGCGCCCGCGGAAGCTCAACTTGCCGAAGCCATCGCCCAGGCCCGGCAAGCCGATGTCGTTGTCGCCTTTGTCGGCCTCTCCCCGCAGCTTGAAGGCGAGGAGATGCGCATCAAGATCGACGGCTTTGACGGCGGCGACCGCACCAGCATCGACCTGCCCGCCCCGCAGCAAAAGCTCCTTGAAGCCCTGGCCGCCACCGGCAAGCCCCTCATCGTCGTCCTCCAGAGCGGCAGCGCCGTCGCCCTCAACTGGGCCAACCAGCACGCGGCCGCCATCCTTGCAGCCTGGTATCCCGGCGTCGCCGGCGGCGATGCCATCGCCCGCACCCTCGCCGGCCTCAATAACCCCGCCGGCCGCCTGCCCATCACTTTCTACGCCTCGCTCGACGGCCTGCCCGCCTTCACTGACTACTCCTTCCACAACTCAACCGGGGCCCGCACCTACCGCTATTTCCAGGGCAAACCCCTCTGGGGCTTCGGCTTCGGCCTCAGTTACACCACCTTCACCTACGGCCCCGTCAAGCTCTCCGCCGACACCCTCAAAGCCGGCGACCCCCTCACCCCACGCCTCAGCGCCACCGTCACCGTCACCAACAGCGGCGCCCTCAGCGGCGACGAAGTCGTCGAAGCCTATCTCAAGACCCCGCAGAAAGACGGTCCCATCCACTCCCTGGCCGGTTTTCAGCGCGTCTCCATCCCCGCCGGTCAAAGCCGCGTAGTCACCATCTCCATCGATCCCCGCACCCTTTCGAGCGTCGACGACCAGGGCAACCGCGCCATCCTCCCCGGCCAGTACACCCTCACCCTCGCCGGCGCCCAACCCCAGGACGCCCCATCCAAATCCGAAGCCTCTTTCACCGTCACCGGCAAGCAGGACCTGCCCAAATAGCCCCACAAACAACGCGGGCAGACTCAACCAGAGTCTGCCCGCGCCGCAATTCGTCGTTTTCGAATCACAATGCGCAATAACCCAATCGGTTTGGGTTAGAATAGAAGAAGATGAGCTCGATCCGGTTCGACGGGGTAAGGTTTGCGGCGTACACGATGGACCACGAGCCTCGACACGTGCATGGTTTCTACGCTGACGTAGAGGTGATCGTCGATCTTCGCCCAGACGGCAAGGTCTCGCTTGCAAACAGGACAGATGCCATTAGGCCGAGCACCGGAAGCAAGTCGGACGTGCGCCATGTACTAACAACAGCCGCAAGGAATTTCGACGAACTGGTATCTCTTTGGGAGAAGCATCATGGCTGAGCATGAAGTCGTTACAACCGATGCCGAGATCGAAGCAGCGCTGGAAAGGGCGAAGCTTCATGACGGCGACCCGCTCGCGCGGACGGTCGAGCACATCCCAGCTCTCAACCTGCTCATTGTGGGACTCAGCAACCACCGCCGCTTGGTGCTTCCCATCGAGGACCTGCAGGGGCTGGGTAACGCCACGCACAAGCAGATTCAGAACTACGAATTGCTCGGCCGCGGAACCGGCATCGGTTTTCCTGACCTCGACGTCGACCTATACGTTCCCGCCCTGATCGAAGGCGTCTACGGAAACCGCCGTTGGATGGCGCAGTTGGGCAAGAAGGGCGGCAAAGCAAAAACCGAGGCCAAACGCAAAGCAGCCAAGGCCAACGGCGCAAAAGGCGGAAGGCCAACAAGAGCTGCTGCAGCCAGCGCCTGAGCAAAATGGATTGTTGCATCTGCATTGAATGTAGAATTAGTGGAGTTAGGCACCTGGCAATCTCCCCAGTATTCATTCGCGAATTGTAATGCCCGAAGAATCGTAAACTGTTCTGGAATTGCCTTGTTCTTGATATGGCGGTCAGCGAGTCCCTCTTTTATCTCTTTCATGAATTCAGTGATCGTTTTGAGACGTCCCCCACCAAGCTCACTGCCCCCACTTTTTTGCGGGCAATAGACTAGGGCCTGTTCACACTAAT
>PLGM01000185.1 GCA_003139795.1 Acidobacteriaceae bacterium
TTGGTCTTGGTGGTGCGCTGCTGTTTGGCCAAAACCAGAAAGAAACCGTCGAAGAGCTTGCCTTCGTCGAAAGCGGCCAGATCGGCGATATAGATGTCTTTCATAATCGCTGCCAATGAAGCGGCGAAAGCGGCCGAAGAGGCTGCCAGGGCCGGCGCCATGCGGGTCAAGAATATCACGGTTGGCAACGCGCTCGAACGATGGATGGCGACCCACAAGGGCATCGGAGAGTCCACGCGAGAGGCGAATAAGACATTCGCAAAGATGGTGGACGCCTGGGCAAAGAGGCGGGGGATTCAGTACCTGCGTGACATCACCCCGGCACAGCTCCTAACATCACGGAGAGAAAAAGGAGTCCTCCATGCTTCGTCTTCTGAGCAGCGCGTGTTTGATCGGCCTGATGGTTGGCGCAGGCCCGGTAATGGCCCAAAAACCGGCAGCCCCACCGGCAGCCCCACCGGCGCCCGCCGCGGCCTCGCGCCCGGAGCGCCCCGCGCCGCCCACCCGCGATCCCAACACGCCCGGTTATGTCACGGCCAGAGAGCTGCCCGACAGCGCCAATGCTCCGGCGAATGGCGACGGAAACTTCATCATTGGCCCCACTCACACCCCTGCGCCGGAAATGTCTGCGCAGGAAGGCGTGCCGCAAGGAACGGTGCTTGAGTTCACCATGAATTCGGCCGACAGCAAGGTTTATCCCGGCATCGCACGGGAGACCAATACGTTTGGCGCGACCGATCCAACCGATCCCGGAAAACTGGTGGTCACTACCAGCCGCCCCGCTCCCTACACGCGCCGCGTGGCGGTTTACGTCCCCCGGCAATACGTCCCCGGCACAATCGCGCCATTCATTGTGGGGGCGGACGGACCCGACCGGGGATTGTTCACGGCCCTTGACAATCTGATCGCCGAGCACCGGCTGCCGGTGATGATCGCCATCTCCATAGGCAATGGCGGGGGCGACGCCCAGGGCAGCGAACGCGGCCTGGAATATGACACCCTTTCGGGCCGGTATGCGGAGTTCGTCGAGAAAGAAGTGCTGCCTCTGGTGGAGGCGCAATCCCATGTGAAATTGACTCGCGATCCCGAGGGCCGGGCAACCATGGGCGGCAGTTCCGGCGGCTCGTGCGCGTTGATCATGGCATGGTATCACCCGGAGTTATACCACCGCGTTCTTACCTATTCCGGAACTTATGTGAATCAACAGTGGCCCTATAACTCTGAGACTCCGCACGGCGCGTGGGAGTTTCATGAGCACCTGATCCCGAACAGTCCGCCCAGGCCGCTGCGCATCTGGATGGAAGTGGGCGACAGAGACCTTCTCAATCCGAATGTCATGAACGACCATATGCACGATTGGGTCGTCGCCAATGAGGACATGGCCAAAGTTCTGGCTGCCAGGGGCTATCATTACCAATTTGTTTTTGCCCGTAACGCCGGGCACACAGACCGCGCCGTGAAACAACAAACCCTGCCCGAGGCGCTGGAATATGTGTGGCAGGACTATCCCATCGCGGGGGCAAGGAATTGATTTGAGTGCGGTCACATTCGGAGAGAGAGGGTTCGAACCTCCGACCCTCCTCTCTCGAAGTGAGGAATCAGGGGCCGTTCCTGACTTGAATGATAGCTTCGCGAGGTACAACCACATACACCATAAAGGGAGCACGCTTATGAAAAAGAGTCTGCTGGCCGCCAGGCGTGGCATCCGCCAGTTGGAGATGCAGGCCGCTGTGGGCGCAAAATGACCCATTCCAGCCGTCGCGTCCCTGCGCGGAGGTCATTTCAGAGTCCGGCGCGGCCAAAGCCGCGCCAGTTCAAAGCAAGCGCTACTGCTGGGCAGCAGGAGCAGGCGGCGGCGTTTGCGGGGCGGGCGCCGCTGGCGGAGCGCTCGAAGCCGGCGCCGGTGCTTCGGGCTTCTTGTTTTTGTCGGTCAGGCGAGTTTTCTCGCCGGTCGTGGTTTGCTTTTTCTTCTTCTTGCTGGCAGTGTCGCCGGACAGGCCCAGGGGAGCGGATTGCGCCTGGCGGTCGGCAACCTCGGCGGCGTCCGGCGCCGGCGGGGCGGAGCCGTCGGTCTTCGCACCCTTCGTCTTGGCCAGCTTGACTTCCTTGGCGCGCGCACTGTAGCGGGTCTTCTGCGTTGGCTTGTTGCTGGCTTCGAGCGGATTCGCGGGCTCCGGCGCGGCGTTGGCGGCCGGCTGCACTGCGCCGGCGTCCTCGGTCGTGGTTGCCGTAGCACTGGGAAGCGTCTTGGTGGGCGCCTTGCCATAGCGAATCTTTTCCTTCTTGCCCGGCTTCTGCGCTTTCGCGCTGGCATTCTTCTTGGCCGGCGCGGTGGTATCGGCAGGGGTCGGGGCTTGCGCGGACTTCTGCCGGAAGGTGCGCGTGGTCTCGCGGAAGCGGGTGCGCTCAACCTTCTTCTTTTTCTTGACCGAAGGCGGAGTATAGGCGCTGTAGGAAGGCTTGATCTGTTTGGGACTTGCGCCCGTATCCACATAGCCCGGCGCGATGTCGATGTAGGCTTCCTCGCGCATCTGGGTGAGATAGGCGCGCATGGCCGGCTCCATGCGGCTCATGTAGTAATTCTGCTCCACATCCTGCTGCACGTCCTTGAACGCGGGAACGCCGCCGGGGACGTGTTGGACCACCTTGAGGATGACGTAACCCTGCTTGGTGCGGATGGGATCGGTGAACTGGCCGGACTTGAGCGCGAAGGTCTGATCCTCGAAGACCTTGTTGAGCTTGCCGCGCTGGAACACGCCCAGATCGCCGCCCTCGGCGGCCGTGGTTCCGTCGCTGAAGGTTTTAGCCAACTGGCTGAAGTCGCCGCCGGCGTGGAGTTTGGCCTCGATGTCGTCGGCCTTGGCCTGGGCCGCGGCCAGTTTTGCCGGATCGTCGGGCTGCGGAATCCCGGCAGGAGCCGCAGGCACGCCGGAGGAAATCAGAATCTCGCTCAGGTGGACGCTCTCCGGCTGCGCGTACTCCTCCTTGTGCTGCTCAAAGTAGCGCTCGACTTCGCCCTGGGTGATTTGAATCTTCTGGCCGACTTCCTGGCGCATCACCTCCTGCGTGATGATGCCGTTGCGGATGTTGGCTTTGAAGTCCTCCCAGGACACACCCTGTTCCTTGGCCGCCTTTTCCAGGTCTTCCAGGGTTTCCAGGTTGTATTGCTTGCGGAACTCGTCCAGCTTCTTGATCATCTCGGTTTCGCCGTTGATGTCCAGTTCCTTGCCCTTGGAGAGCCAGAGCTGCTGGTCGATGAGGCCGCGCAGCAGGTCTTTGTGGGCCTCGGAGGTCTCCTGCATGGTGGCGCCGTGCTGTTTGGCCTCCTGGTCCAGATCCTTGAGCGCGCGATCGTAATCGGACCGCGTGATGATCTGGTCGTTCACGCGGGCAACGATGCCCTCGACCGTGGTTCCGCCGTAGGGGCTCTCCGACGCGGCGGGATGCGTTTGCGCCAGAGGGTAACTTGCGAGCAGCATCGTTCCGAACACGAACGCCGCGAAATTGCGAAATAGTCTCAGAGTCATAGGTTAGGACACGGCAGGGGAGCAAACAATCTCCACCTGAGGCATAGACGCTATTGTAAATGCCAGGAGAGCAGGAGCGCGATTTCTGAGCCGATTCCTGGGTGAATCCCGGGGCAAACGGAGCGAATTTGGTCTGCATTCATGGATCGGGCGGAGTTGGCGGAGGAGGGGGGATTGAGTTTCGTGTATTCCAAGGGGTCCAGGGTGACGGCGCCCGGCTCTTGCAGGATGCCGGCAGCCGTCCTGACCAGCGAGGCGCGGCTACCGGAATGGCCCTGTATGGCGTCAAACGTTGCAGTGGTATACTTTAATCCACGACCGCTCTGCCAGGGCCTTTTGAGCGGTTTTCCAATTCCCTGTGGCCTTGCCGGAGCCGGACATGGTTCACCGGGCAAGGTAAATTCTTGTCGAGAGACAATCCAGCCGGTCGCGGTGGATCTTCGCTCCCGCAATTGGAAAGCCGCAGTGGGACGCCTGCCGCAATTGCCGTCCGGAGGTTCTCCCAGCCTATGACTCCCCGCGCACGCCGCGCACTTTTCACCGTGGTTCTCTTTTTTGCCGTCTGCGCCCTAGCGGGCAGCGTCCTGCAGCACCGGGTGGGGGCTCAGTCGTCGGCCGACGAGAGCCAACTCCGCGACAGCCTGAAGTCCTTCACCAACGTCTACGCGGTGGTGGAGCAGAACTACGCCGAGCCCATCGACGGCGACAAGGCCGATCTGGCCATCTACGACGGCGCCATTCCAGGGATGTTGCGGGTGCTGGACCCGCACTCGAACTTCTACGACCCCAAGGCCTACGCCAAGATGCGCGAGGAGCAGCACGGCCGCTACTACGGCGTGGGCATGACCATCCAGCAGGCGTACGGCGGCGGCAAAACGTATGTCCTATATCCGATGGAGGGCGCGCCGGCGTTCCGGGCCGGCATCCATCCCGGCGACGTCATCTCCGCTGTGGACGGCAAGTCGACGGACGGCATGTCGTCCGATCTGGTAGCCAAGGCGCTGAAAGGCCCCAAGGGCACGCACGTGCAGGTGAGCATGATCCGCGAGGGCCAGGCCAAGCCGCTGATCTTCGACTTGGTGCGCGATGAGATTCCCAACCCATCCGTGGACCTTAAATACGAGATTCGCCCCGGCATCGGCTACATTCACCTCAAGCAATTCCAGGAGACCACGGCGCAGGAAGTGATCGAGGCCATCAACGGCTTCGGCGATCTGAAAGGGCTGGTCTTCGATCTGCGCAAAAACCCCGGCGGCCTGCTCAGCCAGGCGGTTGAAGTCTGCGATCACCTGCTCACCAAGGGACAGACCATCGTTTCGCAGCGCGGGCGCGCCTATCCGGACCAGAACTACACAGCCACCCACGGCAACGAAGGCAAGACCTTCCCCATCGTGGTGCTGGTGAACCGCGAAACGGCTTCGGCGGCGGAGATCGTCAGCGGGGCCTTGCAGGACCACGACCGCGCGCTCATTGTGGGCGAGACCACGTTTGGCAAGGGGCTGGTGCAGACGGTGTACAACCTGAGCGAGAACACCGGGCTGGCGCTGACCACGTACCACTACTACACGCCCTCGGGGCGGCTGATCCAGCGCAACTACACGGGCGTTTCGCTGTACGACTATTACTGGAACCGTGCCGGAGCGCTGCCCTCCAACTCGACCAATCAGGAGGTCAAGCTGACCGACTCCGGACGCACCGTCTACGGCGGCGGCGGCATTACGCCGGACGAGAAGATCGAGAGCCCCAAGGCCAACCACTTCCAGGATACGCTGCTGAACAAGGATGTTTTCTTTCGCTTCGCTCCGGTTTACCTGGCCAATCGCACGGTGGACAAGAACTTCCAGGTGGACGACGCGGTTCTGGCCGAGTTCAAGCAGTACCTGACCAGCCAGAACATTCCCTGGACCCAGGCCGACCTGGACGGGGTAAGCGACTGGCTCAAGACAAGCATCAAGGACAAGATCGTTACCATCCAGTTTGGGCAGTTACAAGGCCTCCGCACCATGGCCGACTGGGACCCGATGATCCAGAAGGCGCTGACGTTTCTGCCCGAGGCGCAGGCTCTGGAAGACAACGTCCACAAGGTGCTGACGCAGAAGGCGCAGGCGCGGAATGAAGGGGCACAGGGCGTGCCGGTGCAGCCGTAGGCGCTCGCTGCAAAGCACTGGCCTGTCGAAGCAAAGGGCCATCCCCGCGGGGACGGCCTTTTTGCGTATGTTGCTTGAAATGAGCGGTGCGGCACGCCAATCCGCCGGAAGCGCGCGCATTCCATTTCCGCAACTCGGGCTGGGGCCGTAGACTGAACGCCATGACCTTCTCGGACCTTGCACTCTCAAGACGGCTGGAGCGCGCGGAGGGATTCGCGTGCGCACAGTACGCGGAGGCGCGCCGCCGCCAATTCCCAGACAGCGGAGCCGAATGGATGGAGTGCGGCGGGGCGTTTGTGGTCTTCGATGGCGTCAGCTCTCCCTGCACGCAGACTTTCGGGCTCGGCATCTTTGAAGAGTTGAGTCCGGCGACTCTCGATACGATCGAGGGCTTCTTTCTTGATCGCGGCGCGCCGGTGCTGCACGAGGTGAGCCCGTTCGCGGGGGTTGCCGCGCTGGAGATGCTGTGCAGGCGCGGCTACAGGCCGGTCGAGCTGAGCAGCGTTCTTTACCGGCCGGTGCAGCGACCCGCGGCGGCCGGCCAAGGCAACGTGACCGTGCGCGTCACCGGCCCGGAAGAAGCGGATCTCTGGAGCAAGATCAGCGCCAGGGGTTGGGCGCACGACCATCCGGAGCTGATGGAGTTCTTGTTGCAGCTTGGCGCCGTTACCGCGGGGCGCGACCAGACTGCGTGCTTTCTGGCCGACGTTGACGGCCAGTCCGGCGCCGCCGGCGTGCTGTCGATGCATCAAGGAGTAGCGCTGTTTGGCGGCTCGGCGACGGTTCCCGAGTTGCGCAGGCGCGGGCTGCAGACGGCGTTGCTCGAAGCGCGCATGCGCTACGCTTCAGACCATGCATGCGACCTGGCGATGATGGTGGCGCTGCCGGGCAGCGATTCCCAGCGCAACGCCGAGCGCAAGGGATTCCAGATTGCCTACACGCGAACGAAGTGGCAGTTGTGCACATAGATACATTTGCCGGTAAGCTGCCTGGGCGAGGCGGCCTCAAGGGACCAAAAGGGCCGTCCCCGCGGGGATGGCCCTTTTGCGCATACTGTGCCTCGGCTCACGATCGGGGCGGGAATTCGTCCGAAGGGGTCCGCGAAAAATTCCTTGAACTTTCCTCTTGACATAATGTACTAGTCTTATAGTACATTGATCTAGCCATGAGCCAACGACCGTCATCCGCCCGATTTCGTTTTCAGTTGGACCTCCACAGCGGAGTGCCGGTCTATCGCCAGGTCATCGACCAGGTGCGCGGCGGCATCGCATCGGGATTGCTGGCCGCGGGCGATCAACTGCCCACGGTGCGCCAGCTTGCGGTGGACCTGGCCATCAATCCGAATACCGTGGTTCGCGCCTACCGCGAACTCGAACTCGGCGGTTTGCTCGAGACGCACCAGGGAACAGGCACGTTTATCGGCGCCCAGAAGATGAAGCGGGCCGATGCTCAACGCGAGCGGCAATTGACGCAGATTGTGGGAGATTGCGTTTCGCGTGCCGGGGCGGCGGGATTCACAGTGGACGATTTGATTGAAGAGTTGCGCGGATTGGTGTCCGAGCCGGTCCGCAGGAGGTGAAAGATGTTGACGAGAATGGAGAGCGTTCCCATGAACAGAGTGGCAGTTACAGCGTTTGTGCTCTGCGTCGGCGCGGGAGCCGTTGCCGGCGCAATCATCAACCATCCGGCGCCGCTCATTGTGGGCGGGCTGGTTGGCGTCTATCTTTTGTTTGCCATCAAGGTGGTTCAACAATGGGAACGGGTGGCGCTGATGCGCCTGGGCCGCTACGTTGGCCTGCGCGGCCCCGGATGGTTTCATGTGCTGCCGGTCTTTGAGACCATCAGCCCCACCATCGGCCAGCGTGTCCGGGTGCACAGCGTGACGGCGGAATCCACCTTGACGCGCGATACCGTCCCGGTGAACGTGGACGCCATCGTCTTCTGGCTGGTGTGGAACGCCGAGAAGTCGATTCTTGAAGTGGAAAACTTCATCGAGGCGATCAACCTGAGCGCGCAGACGGCTCTCAGGGAGTCCATCGGCCGGCACGAACTGGCGCAGATGATCACCGAGCGCGAAGTCATGGGCCACGAACTGCAGCGCATCCTGGATGAGAAGACCAATCCCTGGGGCATCACCGTTCAATCCGTCGAGATCCGCGACGTAAGAATTCCGCAATCGCTTGAAGACGCCATGTCGCGCCAGGCGCAGGCGGAGCGCGAACGCCAGGCGCGCATCATTCTGGGCCAGGCGGAGACTGAGATCTCCGACAGCTTCGTGAAAGCCGCGGCCGCTTACGCGGAGAATCCCGTAGCGCTGCATCTGCGCGCCATGAACATGCTGTACGAGGCGATCAAGGAAAAAGGCTCGATGGTGATCGTTCCATCCTCCGCGGTCGAGACCATGGGGCTGGGCGGATCGTTGGCCACGGCGGCAATCGCCAAACAACAAAGCTAACTGCAAACAAAGGAGTGAACCATGAGAATCAAGTGCATAGTCGCCGGAATCCTCTTTGTCTTGATCGCATCCGTCGCTTATTCGCAGGCAGCCCATGTGGGAGAGGGATCCTCGACGCCAGACGCTGCACCCATCGTAGGCGTCTGGCGGGCGGATATGGATGGATTGCCCTCCATTGCGCTTCTCATCACCAACGAAAACGGAACCTTATCGGGCGCGGCACTTTTCTATTTCCACCATCGCGATGAAGGGCAGCCGTGGACTTCGACGCCAGGACTTCCGGAGCCGCTCTTCAACCCAAAGTTCGACGGCACGACTCTCACCTTCCAGGTCAGTCATCGCCGTGCGCATCCACCTCGTACGTTGAACGATCCCCCGGTCAGCTTTCGCTTCAAGCTGATCGGCGCGAACAGGGGCGAACTGGTCAACGAGAACGAGGCTTCTCCCGTAACTGTATTGGTCAGGAGTGAATATTAGCGGCCGGCTCTTCCCTGCCGCGGCTCAACCGTTTGTAGCCTGCGTCACAGCGCCGCCCAGCCCGTGCTCGTAGGCTTCTTAGCGGAGTTTGGGAGGGCAGTCTCATGCCGGGAATCGTCGCGGGAAACGAAACCACAGCTCAGAACCTCTTGGCCGCCTTTGCGGGCGAGTCGAACGCTCACGCCAGGTACACGGCCTTTGCCGTGAAGGCCGGCGCGGACGGATTGTACGGAGCGGCCAGCCTGTTTCGCGCCGCCGCGCGCTCCGAGCAGATCCACGCCGCCAATCACGCGCGCGTCGTCAAGCAGTTGGGCGGCGAGGCAACCTGCACCATCCACGCGGTCGAGGTCAGGACAACCCTCGAAAACCTGAAGGCCGCGCTGGACGGCGAGCAGCACGAGATCGATACCATGTACCCCGGCTTTCTTGAAGAGGCAGAGGAGCGGAACAACACCATCGCCATCCGCACCTTTACCGGCGCTCTGGAAGCCGAGAAGGCGCACGCTCGCCTCTACGGCGAGGCCATCGCCCTGTTGGTCGGCGGGCAGAAGGATTCCTGGATTGGCGAGGCGCGCGATTTCTACGTGTGCCCGGTCTGCGGCTACACCTCGGAGACGGAAGAGGAGCACGAACGCTGCCCGGTCTGCAACTGCCCCTGGGAAAAGTTCGAGATTATCCGCTAAGACCGGCCCTCCGAAACGGAGAAACCCGTTTGGATGCGTGGCACTCTCGATGCAATCCTCATTGCTCTTTACGGTTCGTCTCTATAGATATGGACCTCGAGTTTGCCGCCTTCGCTCAGCCGGGCGCGAAACATGCCGGGGGTGTTGAAGCTGAAGGCGGTCTGGCCGTCGGGGGTGATGGCGATGACGCCGCCGTCGCCGTGCAGCGCCTCCAGTTCCTTGTGAATGACCTGGTCGGCGGCCTGCTGCAGCCCCATGCCCTTGAACGCCACCAGGTTGCAGATTTCGCGGGCCACGCCCAGGCGGATGAAGTACTCGCCGGTGCCGGTGGCGGATACGGCGCAGGATTGATTGGAGGCGTAGGTGCCCGCGCCGATGATGGGCGAGTCGCCCACGCGGCCCGGCATCTTGGCCTGCAATCCGCCCGTGGAGGTGCCGGCGGCGATGTTGCCTGCCCGGTCGAGCGCCACCACGCCCGTGGTGCCGTAGCGGTGCGCGTCAGGCGACTCCTCAATTTGGGCTACCGGCACGGCCGCACCCGGAGACGGCGCGCCGGCGGGACGCGGCGGGATGGGCCGGCCTTCTTTAGTCAACTGCCTGACCAGCGACTGCCAGCGGGCCTCGGTGAAAAAGAAGCTGGGGTCCACCTGCTCCAGGCCAACGCGAGCCCCAAAGGCGTCGGCGCCCGAGCCGATCATCATCACGTACGGCGATTTCTCCATCACCGCGCGCGCCAGGCTGATGGGATGGCGAGTGCGCGTGACCCCGGCTACCGCGCCGGCCTTCAGATTCGAGCCGTCCATGATCGACGCGTCCAGTTCGTTCTTTCCTTCGGAGGTGAAGACAGCGCCGCGACCGGCATTGAAGAGCGGATCGTCTTCGAGCATCTGGATGGTGGCCTCAACCGCATCCAGCGCCGAGCCGCCCCGGTCGAGCACCTTTGCGCCCGCTTCAGTGGCCGTGGCCAGCGAGGCGCGATAGGCCGCGTCGCCCGCGGGGGTCAGGGCGGAGCGCTCGATCACGCCTGCGCCGCCATGCACCACGATGGTCCAGTGCGGGGCCGCTTGTCCAACCGGCTGCACGACCGGCTCCTGGCCCGCCATGGAAACTGCCGCTCCGGCCACCATCCCGGCCAACACGCAAACTCGCAATGCGTTTCTCATCGCCTCGATCCCTCCTGTCCAATCATCCGCCACTTCGCCAACCTGTCAACCCGTTGCCCTGCCGATTGCGAACACGCGCGGTGCGCGGCTAACTCCGCTAGCTCCGCGAACTCCGCGAACCGGCGCACAGCGCCGCCGGGTCACTTTTTCGGAATCGTCAACTCCGCGCCCTCGCCTACTTTGTAGGTCTCAGAGAAGTTGCGCTGGTTGATGCCCAGCGAGAGGCGTCCGCGGGAGTCGATGAAAAAGAGCCCCCTGCCCACCGGCACATCGGAAAAAGTCTTCACCAACGGGAAGACGTAGAGCTTGCCGGCCAATGTTACAGGCACCGGGTCGCCGAGTTTGTAGCCGAGTTGCGCGAAGGTCTCGGCGGGAACGTTGAGCACCAGGTTCCCGAAAGGTCCGTCGGTGCCGAGGACCTGCCCGTGCAGACCGGTCGCGTCGACGGTTGCGTTCTTCAGGTCGAGGCGGGCCAGTTTGCTCACGTCGAGCGGGGGGCCGGCTGTGGTCCAGTCGTCGCCGCGGGCTGCGTGGGCGCCGGCGGGGGAGAAAATATCTCTGCCGTGAAAAGTGGAGGAGATGCCGGAGCCGATCATCCACGCGGGGTTGGTGATCTCGTGGGCTTCCACGATGCCGTCGCGATCCTGGATGAGGGTGAGCAGGCCGTTGTCGGGCAGCACGAAGTACTGGCCCACGTGCGATTTGGCGATGATGGCCTTGCGCGTCGAGCCGACGCCGGGATCGATGACCACGACGAAGACCGCGTCTTTGGGAAAGTAGGGCGCCGAGCCGGCCAGGAAGCGCGCGCCCATGGCGATGTTGTAGGGCTCGGACTGATGGGTGATGTCGATGATGCGCACGCCGGGGGCGACCCCGTCCATCACCGCCTTGCAGATGCCCACGGCATCGTCCTTCACGTCGAAGTCGGTCATGAAGCCGATGACCTTGGTGGGAGCAGCAGTGTGCTGTTGCGCGACGGCCGCCGTGATTGCGAACGCGGTCACCATGGCCGCCCAGATCAGAGCTTTTATTGTCTTTTGCACTCTTGTGACCTCCCCGTTTTCTCCCATGGTATCGCTTGTGGGCCGCGAATCGCTTTGCTGCAGGACGGGTCTAGCGTACCATCGCAATCAAAGGCGTCGAAACAGGATCGCAGTCAGCAAAGGATCGTATGCCAAGGGTTGCATTCGAATATCGCGACTACTGGGATGTTCCACGACTCATCGTTTGCACCGTGGAAGGAACGGAGATTCTGCTCGATTCCGAGTTCGATGAATCGCTTGAAGAGTATGCAGCCCAATACAAGGTCTATGCGTTGCCCCCGGAGTTGGAACCAGGCTCGATGAACTCCTGGGCAAACTTGCCCTCGCCGGAAGCCAGATACCTGGGCAGCGTTTCCGTCAGCGCGATCGAGTTCGATCCCTCCGGAAGAAAAGAAATCGAAGTGGGCCCGTTGCTCGACCTTCTCAGGCGCCGAGATCCCAGTCTCATCTGAGGAGCGAAAAGAGGCCGGTTGCATGAAAACCCGCGCGTGCTGTTCCCTTGTGTTCCTGCTTCTTGTCTCTGCCTGCGCCGTTTCCGCCGCCAGGCCGCGCCCCATTGCGGTGAAGGTGGTGGTGGTGGCGATGTTTGAGGTGGGCGCCGATACGGGCGATGCGCCGGGCGAGTTGCAGTATTGGGTGGAGCGCGACCATCTGGACCGCGTTTATCCGCTCAGCGCCGGCTACCATGCGGTGCGCATGAACGGCGAGGGCGAGATGGCGGTGCTGACCGGGCAGGGCACGGCCCACGCCGCGGCCACCATCATGGCGCTGGGCCTGGACCCGCGCTTCGACCTGAGCCGCGCGTACTGGATCGTTGCCGGCATTGCGGGAGCCAGTCCGGAGCGGGCTTCGCTGGGGTCGGCGGTGTGGGCGCGCTGGGTGGTGGATGGGGATATGGGCTACGAGATCGATGCGCGCGAGATTCCGCCGGACTGGACCACGGGCTATGTGCCGCTGCGCAAGGCAAAACCATTTGAAGTGCCGGCGGTGCCGCTGGATGGGCAGGTGTATGCGCTCAATCGTGGCCTCGCGGAATGGGCCTTCAACCTGACGCGCGCGACTCCGCTCGCGGACTCGGAACATCTGCAGGAAATTCGCGGCCACTTCGACGGAGCGGCCGCCCAGCGCCCGCCGTTCGTAACTATGGGCGACGAACTTTCCTCCTCAACTTACTGGCACGGCAAGCTCTTCGACGCCTGGGCCGCGGAGTGGGTGCGGTACTTCACCGCAGGACAGGGGGAGTTTGTGACCACGGCGATGGAGGACACCGGAACGCTGCAATCATTGCAGTTCCTGGCCAATGCGGGGCGCGTGGATGGACAGCGGATTCTGGTTTTGCGTACGGTGAGCAACTACGACCGGCAGCCGCGCGAAATGAGCGCGGCCGAGAGCCTGGGCAATCAACGCGTGAGCAAGTTCGGCGCTTACCTGCCTTCGCTTGAAAGCACGTACAAGGTGGGCCACGTAGTGGTGAATGAGTTGCTCATGCATTGGCCGCGGTATGAGCGGACGGCGATCGGGGCGGATCAGCCTGTACCGGTCAAGCCGTAAAGTGACGTTCTTCGCGTAATCCGTGCGCCCTTGCAGTGTACGCGTGGTGCGGTTTCCCTTACTTTCGGTGAGCGATATTTTGGGTGACCTTGTATCCACCGGGACCGCCTGTAATGGCAATCGGAATCACCGCACCGGCATTGTCCTTTTTGAAGAACGGAATCAGCGGCTTCATGAGCACTGACTTGAACCCTGTCGTGACGTGGGAAATGTCCGATTCCATGCGAAGATTGCCGATCAGATCAACGGTGCGATCGCGGAGGTTAAAAGAGCCGCTTAGATCGACCGCGGCTCCGGGTATCTGAAGCGTGATGCGCTGTGTGGACAGCACGCCATCGCGTATCCTGGCCTGCCCGTTGAAAGATGAGAGAACATCCGTAGATGAACTTGAAGCCTGATCGCCTGCGGCTGGACCGGGTGTGGGCGACTTCAGCCCCTGGGCGCGCTGACTGAAGGCCGAGAGCTTCTGCTCGGTAGCCTGGTTCGTAAGGCGCTCGGCGGGCACATCGAAGGTTCCATCCACCTGAAGACGCTCAAGGAACTGCGCTCCTTTTTTGGAGGGTTCGAGGCGCACGTGACTACGAAGCCACACCACGCCGGCGATGGGGACCTGGTCGTGGATAAAGGGGCGCAGGATGTCCTGCACGCGGCCGCCGATGACGGCTATGTCCACATTTGTAACTTTGGGGGAACCCACGATGCCGCCTTGGACGTGGATGGCGGTCGCTCCTGTCTTTGCATCGACGCCGCGAATGATGACGTCGCCGTTGAGACCGTTTATTGTGCAGTGGACCGACGCGGTGAAGGGTGTTGGCTTGCCGCTGCCGACTGCAAAGCCAGGGGTGTTGGATGTGGCATCCGCTTCAATGGCCGCCAAGGCGCCGTGGAAGTGGCCTGTGGAAGAGAGCGTTCCGCCGATCTTGCCCAGGTCGTGGAGGTTGACCGGCGCGAAGGTGAAATCGCCCGATAAAGGCGTGGCGCCGAGATTCTTTGCGTTAAGCGGGCCGAAGCTGCCCTTGGATAGGATGCGGCCCGTAGGCTTGGCGTTCTGCATATCGACGGAGTAGGCGATCGCCCGGCCCTTCTGCAGATTGTGGATGACGAGTTGCCGGATAGGGAATGAGTAGCGATTGCCGCCAGTGCGCATGATGTCGAGGGTGGACTCGTGAATGCGAAGTTCCGCGACCACAGCGGTTGGGCCGCCGAAGTCCGCGCTGCTGCCGGCTGGAAAGTCCTCGCGATTCGCGCTGCTTCCCAATGCAGGTATAACGATGTGCAGCCCCGTGACGTCGACCAGGCGCACTCGCTTGCGAAGCAGCAGCAGATCGAGCCAGCTGCCGCGAACAGTCAGGTTGCTTGCAGTGCCCAGAGGGGGAAGATCGGGCGCGGAGTTGCGGCTTAGTGTGAGGTCTGTGGCCATGAAGCCAGGGTGAGGGAAGTAAATGCGGTGGTAATGACCGATCTTGACTTGGCTGGCGAAAACTTCCTGTAGCAGTGGCTCGACATTGCTATATCGATACGGCCAATGCTCGTTGATGAAGTAAACGCCCGCTGCCATCAGAGCGACGATGGGCAAAGCCAAACAGAGGGCCCAGAGCCCCATCCTGCGAGTCTTGAGCCTCGGCTTGTGCCGCGGCTTGGAAGAATGCGGCGCCGTGGCTGGCGCTGGAGAGCGTGTCATGGAAGGTAACTCTCGGCAAAAAACAATATCCGGGACCAAACGCTTCGCCTCGGCTGGGCGGCTTGGGCGTTCCTGGACTGGATTCGTATCTGAACCGGCTACTGCATGCGACAGAAAGGTTGAGGCCGATCATAAAGATGGTGGCGATGCACCAACACGACTTTGGCTTGCTGCGCGATAGGCGCCCCGCAGCAGAAGATGCTTGGCCTGAGCAAGAGCCTTCTCAGCTCCTTTCGATGCATTTCACCGTTCCACGGCCGCATCGAATCCTGATTATTCATTGCCATGGTTCCTGAATCTATCCAGAATTGCTCACCGGCGATTCAAGGAATGACGGAACCGCTCGCTCCGTCGCAAGTACCCTATAAGCTTGGCGAGTGTTTCATAAATCGTATGTTTGACTCGCAAGGCACATGAAATCAGGCTGATTGCCGGCTCCCACAGGAGGCAATGCCATCGGAATCGGATGGTTGAGACACACCGCAGCCGTCGAGTGACGGGCAAACCGGAGGCCGCCCGCCCCCCGTCCGCGCAGCACTCTTGGCGAACCGGGGCCGGCGGGTGCAAAATGCTTGAGTTCAGCAAATCCTGTTATCGTTTGCGCTGTGCGGCTGCCAAGACGGGCCTCCGCGAGCGATAACGGAACACTACCGTACAGAATCCAGGTGAAATGGAGGTCTCTCTTGAAGCTGAACTACGCAACGCTGGCAGTGATCGCTGTCTTTGTGCCGATCATGGTAATGCTCTTCTGGGGGCCTCCATGGACAGTCCCGCGCATCGCCGGACTTGCCATTGCCATCCCGTCTCTGCTGCTGCTTGCCCTGGCCCGCATTCAATTGGGAGGGGCCTTCAGTGTGCAGGCCAAGGCAAGCACTCTGGTGACCACCGGCCTCTATTCCCGCATTCGCAATCCGATCTACGTCTTTGGCGGCCTGGCGGTAGCGGGATTCTTTCTCTGGGCAAATAGACCCTGGCTGTTGCTTTGCTTCGTCGTGCTGATTCCTTTGCAGGTTTATCGGACCCGGAACGAGGAGAGGGTGCTGGCGGAAAAATTCGGCGCCGCCTATCTGGATTACAAACGGCAGACCTGGTTCTGATCCGGTTTTGGAGTCAAGGGATGAATCGGGCGTCTATTCAAGTCACGCATAACGTTCTATGAGGTATCTTCAATGCATTCTGTATGGTTCGGCGAGTTTCTGGGCACGCTGGTTCTGGTGCTGTTGGGCAACGGCGTGGGGGCCGGCGTGACTTTGCGCAGGTCCTATGCAGCGGACTCGGGCTGGATCGTCATCACCACCGGCTGGGCGCTCGGCGTGCTGTGCGGGGTGTTGGTGGCGCAGGCCTTTGGCAGCCCGGGGGCCAACCTGAATCCGGCCATTACGCTGGCCGCGGCGGTGAATACCGGGAACTACTCGCAGATGGCGAGTATGTGGTCGGCGCAGTTGCTGGGCGCCATGGGCGGCGCCGCGCTCATGGCGCTGCACTACGCGCCGCACTGGAGGCTCACGCCGGGCCCCGCCGACAAGCTGGGCGTGTTCTGCACCAACGCCGCGGTGCGCAGTCCGGTGCTCAACATCTTCAGCGAGGCCTTGGCCACCGCGGTCCTCGTGGTGGTGGCTGCGGCCGTCGGCTCGCACGGAGTTTCAGCCAACGGCCCTGCCGCGGGGATGGGGCCGTGGCTGGTGGGCAGCCTGGTGTGGGGCATCGGGCTGTCACTGGGTGGAACCACGGGCTACGCCATCAACCCCGCGCGCGATCTGGGCCCGCGCATCGTTCATTGGCTGTTGCCCATTCCCGGTAAGGGCGGTTCCAACTGGCGCTATGCGCCCATCCCAATCGTCGGCGACCTTGCGGGTGCGGCGCTGGCAGGCTTGCTGTTGCGCCACGCGCACCTATGACTGAGTGCGGCTGCCGCGCTCACCAGCTCACCACAGTCACGGCAAAGGGCTCCAGCCTCAGCTTGGCCGCGATGGGCTTGACGGCGCGCGCGGGGCCGTCGCCGGTCTCCGCATCCACGGTCAGTGCGCTGGCCTTGTCCGCATCTTCAATCGGCACATCGAATGCATGGTCGCGCTTGTTAGCGAGCAGCAGTTTGCGGCCGGCGGGCGTCAGGAACGCCTGTGCGGCCAGGTCGCCGGAGCTGACGGAAGTTTCCACCAGCTTGTCGCCGGGATGGAAGGAATCCTTGATCAGCTTGAGCACCCAGAAGCGCGCGTTGGGTTTGTTCGCGATCCAGTCCATCATGCTCACGCTGGGAAACTGCGTGGGATAGCCGACCAACTGCGACTCGCCGATGATGTCGATCTGCAATCGCGAGAGCTCGATGTAGAGATAAGCGTAGAGCGAGCCGGCCAGGTTCCAATAAGCTGCCGGGGGAGGCACTTTGTCCGCGGCGGTGTTGTCGGTCGGCAGAATGACTCCGAGTTCGTCGGTGTCCGTCTTCGTTTGGGGCGAGAGCCGCTTGCGAATGTTCTCGATGTACTTGACGGCGGTTATAAACCCATCGGCCTGGTCGAACCAGGTGTACTGCCAGTGAGCAATGGTCTGCGAGGTTGTGGGAGTTGCATAGAAGTGATAGGAGATGTAGTCGAGCGGAATCCCCGGCTTGTGATTGGCCGGATTGAGGAAGTATTCGAAGTAGTGCGGATCGTCGCGCGGAGCTTCCAGCGCCAGGCCCATGAATTTGGTGTCGGGGCTCACGCGGCGAATGCCCTCGACGATGGCGTCGTAGCGCGCGGTGTACTGCTCGGCGGTCATCGAGTGCTCGGATTCCACTTCGTTGAGCACCTCCCACACGGGAAGCTTGTAATGGTAGCCGGATTCATGGCGGACGCCCATCTCATCGGTGAAGCCGCCGTTGACATACCAACTGACCAGCCGGCCGTAGTAGTCGCCCAGTTCCTTGCCGGTGGGATCGCGCAGCTCCGTGCCCTGCGTATAGTCCCAGGACGCTTGGTTGGGGTCGGCGGGATAAGAAACGGGCTTGTCTGTTTTGAAGAGCCACGTGGGAATGGTGCTGAAATTCATCACCGTGGGATGGCCTTCGGTGGCGGCGAGAAAATCCCTGGTCATGGGATCGATGAGGCTGAAGTCCCAACTGGTCTTCTGCGCGGTGGGCGGCTCCAGCTCGGCGACGGCGAGCCTTGGGTAGGGCAGCCAGGGCACGTAGCGCACATAGTCGGCCCCCAGATCCTTCACGGCTTTGTAGGAAGCCGCGCTGAGCGGCTGTCCCGGCCGCAGTGGAGGATTGACGACCACCTGCAGCGTGGGAGTGGACACGGAGACCACGGTGGTCTTGTCCCAGTGAATAGTGAGGGCCGGCTGCTGCTGCGCGCCGATTGCGGCAACGCTCGCTAGGCCGACGACGGCCAGAATCGGCAGGCGGATGAAACCGCGCTGCTCCAGTTTCAGTCCCGGAAAAAACCGCATAACAACTCCTTGCGCATGGGCGGCCCTGTATTGGAATGATGGCTCGAACGGAATTCCATGCGCGGTCAAGGTATACCACCGCGGAGGCGTGCAGTGCGAGTCCCATTTCTGTTTGTCGTCCGCATGTTGCGCCGGCGGGCAAACGCGCCATCGGACTACTCCAGGCAGGAGGCGACCACGGCAAGCGCGGCGATGGCGGCTGTCTCCGCGCGCAGAATGCGCGGGCCCAGGGATGCGGCGCGCCAGCCATTGGCGTCGAAGAGCGCTTCTTCCTCGGGAGCCCATCCGCCTTCGGGACCGATGGCGATTTCCAGCGTGGGCATCTCTTCCTCCGCGGCGGCCACGGCTTCATCGAGGGCGTGACGCAGCGTGGTGGTGCGCTCCTGCTCGGCGAGCACGATGCGCGTGGACTCTGAAGCGGCGCGCACGCGCACAGCCAATGGAGCCGGATCGTAGATCAACGGCACATCGGAACGGCGCGACTGCTGGGCCGCTTCGTGCACGATGCGCCGCCAGCGCTCCACGCGGCTCTCCGCGGCCTCGGCCAGGTGCTTCTCAGTGCGGCGCGCGATCACCGGGGCCACCGCGGCAACGCCCAGCTCCGTCGCCTTTTCAAGCACCCACTCCATGCGATCGAACTTATACACGGCGAGCACCAGCGTGACCGGCAGCGCGGGATCGGCGCGGACCTCGGCGACCAGGTTGAAGCGAATCTCATGCGGGCAAACGGCGGCGACCTCGGCGTGAAAGACGTGGCCGCCCGCAACTACGTCGGCCTCCATCCCCGGCTGGGCGCGCAGCACGCGGGCCATGTGTTCGGCCTGCGCGCCAACGATGGTGGCGGTGGCCTCGTCCCAATGTTCGGCAATCCAGCGGCGTCGTGTCATGGCGGTTCGGGAAGCGGTTCCCTTCCCCGTGTTCCCTTCGCTACAAGTTTAATCCTTCCGCACAAACACTGAGGGGGACGCTTTTGAGCGCCCCCCTCGCGTGTTGCCTTGTTGTTGGTTGACCGCTACTACTTCTTCTTTGCGGCCTTCTTCGCGGGTGCTTTCTTGGCGGCTGCCTTCTTCGCGGGTGCCTTCTTGGCTGCCTTCTTGGTTGCCATTTTGCCTATTCTCCCTTTCGATGGTTTGCATCGAGTTCTGCAATCGTTATATTGCAGATGATGCATGTATAGATTCATGGCTCGCGAGTGTCAAGAAAAAAACGAACGAAGAGTGGAAAAATAGTCAACAATTTTTCCGCGCTGCATCGAGTGTCGATTTGCGGATGTGCAATTCGCGATGAGCGGATGCAGTGAGGAGTGTCAGTTTTTGCACGCGGCGGCGGCGCGCTCCTTCACAAATTGCGCCAGCGTTCCGGCCTCGCGCCGTGAATCAGATCGTCGAGGTAAGGCTCGCGATCTCTTGGATTCGCTTTAAGCAGCGGCTCATACACGCGCAACCCGCCCTCCACGCCTGCCTGATACTCGGCCAGCCGGTCATCCTTCTTGTCGGGGTTCTCAATCACAAAGGCGGCCTGCGCCAAGAACTCGCCGCCAAAGATCGTCGCACCATCCTTCTTGTCGCCCTTGGGCAGCTTGTCGAGGATCGTGCAGGCGTGAACCGTTAGGTCGGGCACATCGACGAACCACTTCAGGACCCGCGCGAATTGGTCTTTTGCGTGCGCGCCGAGAGGATCGCCCTGCCATTCGTGAATATATTCGAGCGCCTGCTTCCGTTCTTCGGGGGTTGACGGTCCGTGATCGGCGGCGGCCGCGGCGATGGGGACGAGCAGGAGCGTACAGCCCATCAGAGCGACAGAGATGGTGCGCAAGAACATGGTTGGAATCCTCGCGGCGAAGTTAACACTCGATGATGTTCAAGGCAAGACCGGCCAGGCTGGTCTCCTTGTAACGCGATTGCATATCGAGGCCGGTGAGATACATGGTGCGGATGACCTGGTCGAGCGAAACCTTGTGGTCCCCTGACTCGTTGAGCGCGAGGCGCGAGGCATGCACCGCTTTGGCCGCGCCCATGGCGTTGCGCTCGATGCAGGGAATCTGCACCAGGCCGCCGATGGGGTCGCAGGTCATGCCCAGGTTGTGCTCCATGGCGATTTCGGCGGCGTGCTCGACTTGTTCGTTGGTTCCACCGAGAGCGGCGGTAAGTCCGCCGGCAGCCATCGAGCAGGCCACGCCCACTTCGCCCTGGCAGCCCACCTCCGCGCCGCTGATGGAAGCGTTCTCCTTATATAGGATGCCGATGGCCGCCGAGGTGAGAAAGAAACGCATGATGCCTTCGTGGTCCGCCTCGGGGATGAATTGCGTATAGTAGAGCGCCACGGCGGGAACCACGCCGGCAGCGCCATTGGTGGGCGCGGTCACCACGCGTCCGCCGGCGGCGTTCTCTTCATTCACTGCCATGGCGTAGACGGTGAGCCAGTCGAGGGGGATGAGCAGATCGCCGTGCAGCCCGTCAGCTTCCTTCTCGCGCAACCGCGCGGCCAGGCGGTGTGCGCGCCGACGGACATTCAGACCGCCGGGCAAAATGCCTTCCGTGGCCATGCCCCGTTCAACGCAGGCCTGCATGATTCTCCAGATGCGGTCGATGCCCCCGCGCACCACCTCTGCAGGCGCCCGCTCCGAATCGCGCGCGGCAAGCGCGCACTCGTTCTCCAGCATGAGCTGGCTGATGGAGAGATTGTTGGCCTGCGCCGTGGCCAGCAACTCCGCGGCGCTGTGAAACGGAAACGGAATCGCGGCCTGCTGCTTCCCGGTCGACGCCCCAGCGCCGTCCTCGGTGATGAATCCGCCGCCGATGGAGAAGAACGTGCGCTGGTCGACGACCTCGCCCGCCTCGTTAAAAGCAGTGAGACGGAGCCCGTTGGGATGTTGGATGTGCGCGCCGGGAGGAAACATGACGGTGTGCTGAAAGAGAAGATCGCGGGTCTCTTCAAACGGAATGGGGCGCGCTCCGGCGAGATCGATCTGCCGCGCCGCGCGAATCTCTCCCACCGTTGCCTCAATAGCCGCCGGATCGATCGAGGCCGGCTCGTTGCCTGCCAAACCTAATAGGACGGCGCGGTCGGTGGCGTGACCACGTCCGGTGAGGGCCAGCGAGCCGTAGAGCTCTGCCTGCACGCGCGCGACGCGATCGAGCAGGCCGCGAGGCCCGAGCTCGCGCGCAAACCGGCAGGCCGCACGCATAGGGCCCATGGTATGCGAACTCGACGGGCCGACACCGATCTTATAGAGGTCGAAGAGACTCGTGGTCACGGATGAGATTGTAGCGGCAAACACGGAATAGGGAAAAGGGAACAGGAAGTACGCAGCAGCAAAATGAGTGATCGGTGGCCGTTTCTCATTACAATTTTTGTCACCAGCATCCGCATCCAAAAAGAAAGCAGCCGGCTCGATTCAGCAAAAAATCCAAATCAAGAGCGTGGTAAGACGCGATTCGACGACGGGCCTCTCTGTTCCCTGTTCCCTGTCTTCTGTTACACTCACTAATTACTTCAACCATGCTCTTCAAAGCCCTCAGCGCGGCTGTCTACGGCATCGATGCCAGCCTCATCGATGTGGAGGTGGACTATAGCGGCACCGTCACGGAGAAGGATGTGTTCCACACCGTGGGTTTGCCTGACGCCGCGGTGCGCGAGAGCCGCGACCGGGTGCGCGCGGCCATCAAGAACTCCGGTTACACAATTCCGCCCACGTTCATCACCATCAACCTGGCGCCGGCGGACATGAAAAAGGAAGGCGCGGGGTTTGACCTTCCCATTGCCGTGGGAATCCTGGGCGCCTATGGGGCGCTGCGGCTGGCCGACCTGAGCCGATTCCTGCTGGTGGGCGAACTGGGACTGGATGGCAGCGTGCGTGCCGTGCCGGGCATGTTGCCAATTGCCATCCTCGCGCGCGAAAAAAACATTCCCAACCTGATTCTTCCCGCGGCCAACGCCGCCGAGGCTGCCGTGGTGGAGGGCGTGAACGTCTACCCGGTCTCCTCGCTGCTCGATGTCTTGGAGCTGCTCAACACGTCGGTGGTTGGCGTAATTCAGCGCGAGCCCTTTCGCGTGGCGACAGAGGAGCTGCTCGGCGAGCTGCAGCACTTTTCCGTGGACTTCAAGGACGTGCGCGGACAGCAGACGGCCAAGCGCGCCCTCGAGGTGGCCGCGGCGGGCAGCCACAACATTCTGATGATCGGGCCGCCCGGCTCGGGAAAAACCATGCTGGCCAAGCGGCTGCCGTCGATCCTGGCTCCGCTCACCTTTGAAGAGGCTCTTGAGACCACCAAGATTCACTCCGTGGCCGGGGTGCTGGATGCGGCGGCGGGCCTGGTGACGCAGCGGCCGTTCCGCTCGCCGCACCATACCATCTCCGATGCCGGCTTGATCGGCGGCGGCATCATTCCCCGTCCGGGCGAGGTCTCGCTGGCGCACAACGGCCTGCTGTTTCTCGACGAGTTGCCGGAGTTCCCGCGCAACGTGCTCGAGGTTTTGCGCCAGCCGCTCGAGGACCACACGGTGACCATCGCGCGCGCCTCCATGTCGCTCAGCTTCCCCGCGCGCTTCATGCTGGCCGCGGCCATGAACCCCTGCCCCTGCGGATTCTTCAACGACAAGTCGCGCGAGTGCATGTGCACGCCGCCGATGATCCAGCGCTACGTGGCCAAGATCTCCGGCCCGCTGCTGGACCGCATCGACATTCACATCGAGGTCCTGGCGGTGCAGTACAAGGAACTGCGTGGGTCCGCGGCTTCCGAGGGCTCAGCCGAGATTCGCGGCCGGGTCATGGCCGCGCGCGAGCGGCAGCGACAGCGATTCAGGAAGGCCGGCGAAAAGATCTACGCCAACGCACAGATGACCACGCGGCAGATTCGCACCCATTGCGAACTCGGCGCCGATGCCGAGCGCTTGCTGGAGCGGGCCATGCAGCAACAGGGCCTGACCGCGCGCGCCCACGACCGCATCCTCAAAGTGGCGCGCACCATCGCCGACCTGGAAGGCGCCGAGCATCTGACCGTGGCTCACCTGGCCGAGGCCATCCAGTACCGCACCCTGGACCGCAGTTATTGGGCGTGAAAAAACAGGGAACAGGGAATAGGGAACAGGGCTGGCTTTCAGGCGGGGGCGGCCTCCGTGAAGTATCTGCTCAGAGATCGGGCGCGGGTGCGCAATTCGTTCCTCCGTTTCTTTCCGGAAACGGTCGGGTGGAGCGGGGTAAAGGCGGGGTGAAACCGGAAGCAGGTGGGATAGCACTAGCGTTGATCAGCTTTGGCCGCGTACGGGAGTTCAAAATGATGCTGATCCCTGATCCCTATTCCCCGTTATTCGGTTGCTTCCGATATTAAGGATTTTCCAATCCTGAGCCGCTAGGGAACCTCTGCGCAGG
>PLGM01000036.1 GCA_003139795.1 Acidobacteriaceae bacterium
ATGTTCCTTAGGAGACCTGGGATGCCCGCCCCGCCGCCCCGCCAGCTGAAAGCCTTAGCCTGTGGAAAAATGGCATTAATATACTTGGCTGACTATGGCGATTTCGGGGTTTTAATCAAGCGATACAGGATTCCGTCCTGAACGAGTCGCTTTGGATCAGGCCGTCCGCTGGCGGCTAGGGAGCCGTCAGGTCTCACGTACTGATGGACACGAGCGACTTCGTCCCCGTTCTCATCGTGGTACGAGAGCATTACGCTGGTAATCTGAACCGTTTCATTCGTCAGTGCGTCAGATATTCTAGATTCGAGGGGATGGGCTGTCCAATCCCTTTTTAGGACTTTTTCCCAATATCCGCCCTCATTGAACCGCTTCCGCATCTCCTCAACGGAAATGCGTTTGATCGGGAAGGGCGATGAGGTAGAATTGGCAACCATGGTTACTGCTTCTCAAATTCGCGAACGCTTGTTGGACCTTCTTGCATCAGACCAGCCTGAAGCGGTGGACGATTTCGATGAATGGATCGTTGCTGCGAGTTGGAATATGCACAAAGATTCGGAGATTCGCGCCCGGCGGCTAGTCTCCGCAATTGAGTTGCGCCTCGCTGAATTTGATTCTGGACAGATCAAAGAAGAAGATTTGCGGAAGCAACTAAAAGAAATCATGTTGAGTCATCTGATCAGCATCCCTGAAAGCCCTGTGGTCGTGTCCTCCGGCTCCTCAGCCGACTTCACGCACCAGGTATGGGCGTTCTCATCCGCTGATATGTCACCCTTAATGGCATTCGGGTCACTAGCTCCTCGTTGAGGTAGAGGTCCCACCAGAATAATCCTTCTTCCTCGATGGGCCAGTTTACCTGGAACCCCATCGCGGGGCCGCGATCATCATCCCCCTCAAAAAGCACGGGGAACTCCATGGCCGGGAGATCCTTGCCAGTAGGCGATTTCGGGCGCAAAGCAATCCTCTGCTTGCCTCGTAGAATGCCCGATTTGAAGCTGATATACACCATGAATGAGAGGACCACGGGTGCCATCTCCTCCGTATCGCCAAAGACATTGAAGCGATCAACCATTCGAATCAGGCTCATCACGCCGTCCGCTTCCCTAAGAACCTTTTCGCAAAAGGTGGCTACATGCAAATGTGCCCGGAAAATATTCTCTTGCTCGGCCATCTGTTTACTACCCCCATATTCAAATAGGATTAATAGAGCAGGATACTCTCTTTTCACCCTGGATAATTGACTTTGGACACACATCAGCGTTGCGCCCCAATCTGGGAGCGTGTATGCCGAATCTACCTGAGCCACCCGCCAAGATTGATACAGGCGATTTCGACCGCTTCACCGAATTTGTGCGGAGGCTTGTAGCTGTGCCTCACACTGAAATCAAAGCCAAGCTGGACGCGGAGCGCGAAGCGAAGCGAACGTCCAAGCCCGTTTCCCGCGTCGCTGGCGCGCCCTCCAAGGTGCGTTCGAAGACCTCCGTTTCTCCCACCTTGCCGGTCAGGCCTGCATAGGTCAGTCTCTTCCCTGAAATCTGCGATGCTGCCAGCGTGAATCTATCCGCGTCATTGAGCGGATTCTCTTCCGTTGCACGGTTATTTAGCGGAAAGCCTGCTCGTCTGCGTACCGATGCAGATGAAACGGCTCCACGGCTACATAGGTGCCATTCAAGCCCCGCTTGAACAGGCTCCAGAAATTCTCGATTCCACCGGAAAGGTAGCAATCGTCCGTCCATGACCGCCGCCGTGCGCTGCATCGTGGACAAACGCGGGCCCTTGCGCCACTCCTGCCTCGAAATCCACATCTGCTGGAATGCCCACCCCGCCGCCCCGCCAGCTGAAAAGCCTTAGCCTGTGGAAAAATACACAGATTTTAACGCTATTTCCTTATACTGAAGCATCAAGATACCGCAAGTCATTGAAATATATACATAAAAAGAAAAAGATTGACAAAGTTCTCTAGATGGGCTTAAAGTAGTGATGGTTACTGTTAACCCAAAGGAGGTAAGTCATGCGTCGTATCCTCATAGCAAGCGTCCTGCTCTCCCCGTTGTTCTTCACCCCATCGGCAGTCGCAAGCCAGACCGCGACCGAAGCCGCTGCCTCAACCCCAGTTCGCCCCATCAGCACAGGAGTCAAACAGGCCCGCGTCCTTTACTCCCCCAACATCGATCTCCCCGCCTCCGCAAACCTTCCCAACGATACGGAATTTGTCCTCAAGCTCAATGTCGACGAGAACGGCAAGCCGCAGGATGTCGAGGTCGTCAAGTCGCTCAACCCGGATGTGGACGCGTCTGTAGCCGCCGCGGTCCGCCAGTTCCGCTTCCGTCCCGCCACGCTCGACAAACAGCCCATTGCCACCGACATGACCCTCACCGTCGTGATGGAGCGCTAAGTTCCGCACCACCCTCAACAGCCGGGCGCCCCATCCTTCCGCAGCCTCATCGCGGAAGGGTGGGGGTCCTCAAATCTCAACCCGCGTCCGTCCGCGCCTTCGTCCGTCCCGCCCCCTTCGCCCTCTTCCCAACCGGACCCGTGACCACCACCGGCTCCTGATCCGGAAAGGCAGCAATCAAGGTCAGGTGTCCACCCATGGCCGCCACTGTGCGCTGCATAGTGTCCGTTCATATCCCTACATTTCCGCCCTCCACGCGCAAAATTGGTAAAAAGCAGTCGTTGTTGCGCGCGCATCTCCTGAAAATTCCGCGTAAAACAAACAAAATAAATGCGTTACTATCGTCTCCAGGACCGCAAAGAGGCACAAAAAAGTCCCCCTTTACCGCTACGCGCTCAACTGGGAATCAACAACTTACGAGCCGTCGCAAGCCAGGATGCCCTTGAAATTTGCCCTCTTGTCCAATTCTGCCAAAATTCCGTGTATCTCCACGCAAACACTTCTCTCCAAAATTGCCATCGCCGGCAACCATGCGCCTCCCAGCCCCTGCCGGCAGGAAATTTGTGCATCTGGGCAACCACCGGATTCCACCACGTCCTGCCTCAGCTCCCTACCCCAGCCCCTGCCCCCTGGCTCCCAAGTCCCTATTCCCTATTCCCTATTCCCTGTTCCCTACTCCTTGTTCCCTATTCCCTACTCCCTACTTCCTATTCCCTGGTCCCTGTTCCCTGTTCCCTACACCGGATACCGTTCCAGTCGAATCGCGTGCCGCGCCACGGTCCGGCTCAGCCCCACCGCGTCGGCTGGCGTAAACCGCCCCAACCGCCGCAGAATGGCCAGTTGCGTGCGCAGCAGGTCGCCCTCCGCGCACGCCGCCAGCACCCGCCGCGCCGCCTGCTCGGCCAGGCCCATGGTCTCGTCCGCCAGCAGTCCCGTCATCGCCCCCGCGGCCTCCGCCGTGCCTTTGCCCGCCCCCGCCAGCTTCCGCGCCCGCAGCAGCGCCGACTCTAACCCAAACACCTGCATGATGATGTCGGCCAGGTCGGCCATCACCTCCTGCTGCTCCTGCAAGCCCGTCATGAACCGCTGGCTGGCCACCCCCGCGGCAAACAGCGCCATTTTCTTCGCCGCCGCCAGCACTTCCGCCTCCCGCGCCAGAACCTCGCCCTCATCGCCTCCAGTGTCGAAGCTGGGCGGCTGCATCACCTCATCCATGAGCTTTTTAATCGCCGGAAGCAACGGAAGCTGCCCGCTCAGCGCCCGCTTCATCAGCCAACCGGTAATGATCAACCTGTTGATTTCATTGGTGCCCTCAAAAATCCGGTTGATCCGCGCATCCCGGTAGTAGCGCTCCGCCGGGTAATGCTCCACGTACCCGTACCCTCCCATCGTGGCGATCAGTTCGTCGGCCACCAACGTCAGCATCTCCGACCCGTAAACCTTCAGGATGGAGCACTCTACGGCATACTCCTCGATCCGCCGCTGCATTTCCCGCGGGGAGTGCGCCAGCTCCGGACTGAGCTGCGCCAGCCCCGCGTCGATCATCCCCGCCGTCCGGTAAGCCATGCTTTCGGCCGCATACAGCCGCGTCGCCGAAGCGGAAATCTTCCGCTGGATCAGCCCGAACTCCGCTATCGGCTTCCCGAAAGCGATCCGCTCCTTGGCGTAGCGGATCATGTACGCCAGCGCGTGCCGGGCCCCGCCGATGCACGCCACACCCAGCTTGAAGCGCCCTACATTCAGCACGTTGAAGGCGATGTGGTGTCCTTTGCCGGCCTCCCCCAGCAGGTTGCCGGCCGGAATCTTGCACCCGTCCAGCCCCAGCGGGCAAGTCGACGAACCGCGAATCCCCAGCTTGTGCTCCTCTGCGCCCACCGTCAGCCCCGGCGTATCCCGCTCCACCAGGAACGCAGAGAATTTCTCCGCCCCCGTCGCAGGATCCACGATCTTGGCAAAAACGGTGAAAAGGTTGGCGAACCCGCAGTTGGTCGTCCACATCTTCTCGCCGTTCAGCGTGTAGGTACTGCCGTCCTCTGAGAGCGTTGCCCGCGTCCGCACGTTCATCGCGTCCGAACCCGAACTGGCCTCGGAAAGTGAGTACGCCGCAATCCACTCCCCGCTCGCCAGCCGAGGCAGATAGCGCCGCTTCTGCTCCTCCGTCCCATACCACACCAGCGGCAGCGTCCCGATCCCGATGTAGGCCCCGAATGCCGTCGAAAAACTCGCCAGCACCGATATGTGATCGGTTATGAGCGTGGACGTTACTTTGTTCATCCCCACGCCCCCATATTCCTCGGGAATATCGACAGACGTAAACCCCAGTTCCGCCGCCTTCCGTAACTTACTCGCCAACACGCCCGGCTCCTTGGCCTCAATCGCCGCCGCGGCAGGCAGAATCTCCTCGCGAGCAAACTGCGCCGCGGTCGCCGCAATCTGCCGCTGTTCCTCGTTCAGATCTTCGGGAGTAAAAACCTCTGCCGGCGTTCGTGTTTCCAGCAGAAAACTGCCGCCCGCGGCGGCCACGATAGAAGATGAAGTCAGCGTAGGCATGAACGTATCTCCAACTGCCAGAACACAATACGCCAGCGGGGCGGCGGAGGGCAAATTCTGGAAAGAGCCGGTGTGCGGAGCTACCTCAAAGAAGAGCGAATGAATCGATCGCTTGGGTTAGTTCACTGGCCCTCACCCTGATTTATGATTTGAAGCGTTTCCCTGCTGACTCCAGTCGGTAATTTGAAAGAACGCAAGTTGAGGACGATCGCCGCCGGCTGGTAAGGAGAACGATGCGACGAAGAACGCGATTGAAGTGGCTGGCGTTTGTGCTACTGGTGAGCGGTTGTGCCACGACTTGCCTGGGGCAGTATCGCGTTCTGCCGGGCAAGACAAATGCGGACGGGATTCCCGCGACACCCGCGCGTATCTGCCTCGGCGCCGCCGGAACTGAGCACTGTTACACCCCACCCAGCGAAAAGTATGCATTCGGCCTGGAGCCTAAGGCGCGGATCGTCGCCAAACTCAACGGGAGGAACCTGATCCTTTTCACGGCAACCTTTTCAGGCGGAGGGAGCGGCAAGCTGAGCAACGTGGCGCTCCTGGAAGAGCAGAGTTGCGACTTCGTAAACCTCCTGCCAACGGTGCAATTGACCGACCAGAGCGAGTACAAGCTGTGGAACCTGCCTCAGTTTTCCAAGCTTCCAGTTCTGGTGACCGCGGATTTTGTCTGGGATCTCAAGGCCGGAGAGATACACTTCGCGTTCCACCGCTACACGGTTGACATGTACGTCTTCGATTCGAGAATTGGCCGGTATCTGCAGCGGATTCGCTACGTGACGACAAGGAAATATCCGGGCCTTGACGATTCAGATGCGATCCGGGTTCTGGACGCCGAAAAGCCCACCATTCTAGCCAGGTTGCAGCAGGGAAAGTTCAACTGATGCAACGCGAACAATTGCGCATTTGCGATCGCCTCAAACCAAGCCCGATCAGGCCGCGGTCGCGTCAATGGCGCGGACTTCGAGCACCGTGCCTTCGATCTTCCGGAGGTACGCGACCATCTCAAAAAGGTTCCGTGCCTGCGGGCTCCCGGTTGGGCTGAGCATCCGCATAAGACTCTTCGGAGACCGGCCAAGCGCAGTTCCGAGCTTGAGGAATCCAACCGGTCTGTGGCGCACCTCGTCTGGCGAGTTGCGTGAAGGGCCCCATCCTCCCAACGGAACCACGATTCATTTCTTTGCCAGCCAGCTCAAGTACTCCGGCAGCGAGTGAAGTTGGTCCACATGATCGGGCGCCGAGTTGCCGGCAAAGCCGATCACGAGCAACCCACCCCTTCTTACCTCACTCAGGATTTGCGTCTTCATGGGCCCCCATTTCACCACGGGATGAGCGGCCAGCCCCCACTCGTGCAGGAGATAATCCGCGGTTTCCGTCGTGCTTGCGAACGTACCGGGAAAGATCTCCGTGTGGGTGACGATCAACCGCTTTTTCCCTGCCATGGCGTCGCGGCCGAACCGCAGCCAAACTGAAGATTGTCCGTCTGGAGTTGGGATTCCTTGGGGCCCGGCGTGTCATTCACATAGCCGGTATGGACCCCGTCGATGCAGAGCACGCGGCCAACCCGGTCATAAGAGGCCGGATCGCCCAGAATTTGCCGCAGCGCACCGCAGCCCGCACTCCAGCCGCCGAGATCAACCTCGCCAAACCTCAAGCCGCTTTTGGCCTCGGCTTCGGCGATTAGCATTTGAAAGCGTGCGGGATCCGCAAACAGATTCACATAGGCGCCGGAACCACCGCCGGCCTGAACGGTAATGACCGCCATTTCCCGCTGCTGTGCGACGGCGAACTCGGGGAGCCAGCCGCCGCCATGGAAGAACAGCAGCAGCTTCACCTCGCGTTTTTGCTTCACCTCTTCGGGAACAAACAGGGTCCCCAACTCAAGCTTCAGCCGCTGCCCAGCCGGCGTTGTCTCCGTCAGCCGCGCATGGTCCCTGGTGTACTCGACCATGGGAGACGGATTCTGCGCCGTCTGCGCCATGAGGCTGGCAGCAAGAAACAAAAGGATGAGAACCGGCGAAGGGATCCCGCTGAAAGGAACCCTTCTGAACGGCTTGGCATTTCTTTCAAAGAAACTCTGCATTGTGGGGTACCGGGCATTCCGGAGCACATTGTAGAGGATCGGCGCACAGTCTGGGAGCGGCTGACAAATGAGGCTAGGCGGCCATCTCGAAGAGGTTCCGCGCCTGCGGGTCCGCCTGAAGTAGCACATACGTTGCCCGGCAGCGTCGCAGCAGATGGGCATCAATCCGGACTCGATCGACCACAACCGATGGCCCGGCTGAGCCGCCCCCATTCCGCCGCGCCTATGCCCCATCGCATACAATGGTCATTATCCTGGCCGTGGAGGCTCGCCCTGTTCGCCGCGTTTGTGACCAGTCTGAACCCTGCCGCCAGCCTGCCCCGCATCCTGCTTGGCAGGCTGCCGTTGAGGCTTGCCTCGTATCTGGCCTTTGCCCCCCAGAACGGCCTGCGCCACTACCTGAAGACGTTGCAGGAGACCGACCAGACCTTCAGGGGCCTCTACCACTGGAACCCCTTTGACGCCGCGCTGCTCCTGCCCTATTTCGCAGTCATGATCGTTCTGGCCATCTACGGCATTCACCGCTACACGATGTGCTACCTCTATTTCAAGTACCGCAAGAACTATCACCCCGACCCGCCCCGGCACTTCGACGAGCTGCCGCGCGTCACCGTGCAACTGCCCATCTTCAACGAGCAATTCGTCATCGACCGGCTGCTTGAAGCTGTCTGCGCCATGGAGTATCCGCGCGAAAAGCTCGAAATCCAGGTGCTCGACGACTCCACCGACGAAACCCGGGAGGTGGCCGCCGCCATTGTCGAACGCTATGCGGCGCTGGGCCATCCCATCGTCTACATTCACCGCGCCAGCCGCTACGGCTACAAGGCCGGGGCTCTCGACGCCGGGCTTAAAGTGGCCAAGGGCGAATTCGTGGGCATCTTCGACGCCGACTTTGTGCCGCCCCCGGACTGGCTCATGAAGGTGATACACCACTTTGCCGAGCCGGAGATCGGCATGGCGCAGACCCGCTGGACCCACCTCAATCGCGACTACAGCATGTTGACCCAGATCGAGGCCATCCTGCTCGACGGCCACTTTGTGCTGGAGCACGGCGCCCGCGTCCGCTCCGGCGACTTCTTCAACTTCAACGGCACCGCCGGCATGTGGCGCATCAAAGCCATTGCCGACGGCGGCGGCTGGCAGCACGACACCCTGACTGAAGACACCGACTTGAGTTATCGCTCCCAGTTGGCCGGCTGGAAATTCAAATATCTACCCGCCATCGAGTGCCCCGCCGAGCTGCCCATCGAGATGACCGCCTTCAAGACCCAGCAGGCCCGCTGGGCCAAGGGGCTCATCCAGACCAGCATCAAAATCCTGCCCCGGATCTGGCGCTCCAACCAGCCCCGCCGCATCAAAGTCGAGGCCGTCTACCACCTCACCGCCAACCTCAGCTATCCCCTGATGATCATCATGTCCGCGTTGCTGTTGCCGGCCATGATCGTGCGGTTTTACCAGGGCTGGTTCCAAATGCTGCTGATCGACTTTCCGTTGTTCACCGCCTCCAGCTTCTCGATCGCTGTGTTTTACCTCGCGAGCGAGCGTGAGCTGTTCCCCAGGACCTGGATGAAGACCTTTCTCTATCTGCCCTTCCTCATGGCCCTCGGCATCGGTCTCACGGTCACCAACACCAAGGCGGTGATGGAAGCCTTGTTCGGCTACAAGAGCGCCTTTGTGCGCACCCCCAAGTACCGCGTCGCCAAAAAGGGCGAAAGATCCCAGGCCGCCAAGTACCGCAAACGCCTCGTGCTGGCGCCGTGGATCGAGCTGCTCATCGGCTGCTATTTCTTCGCCGCCATTCTCTACACCTTCTCCAACCACAATTACTTCACCGCGCCGTTCCTCATCCTGTTTGTCATCGGCTACTGGTACACCGGCCTGATGAGCCTTCTGCAAGGCCGCTTTGAGCGCTGGCGCACCGGCACCGGCGCCAACACCGACGAATCCAGTCCCAAACCGTTCCCTGTAGGGGTGTAGGACCAGCCCATGCGAGAGCCCATCCCGGAGCCAAAAGTTCGATGGGATCCCCGAAAGGCGTGGACAAATCTTCGCAAGCACAAAGTTTCGTTCGAAGAAGCTGCCACGGTCTTCGATGACAAGCTTTCTGTGACGAAACCGGACCCCGATCACTCCGTATCGGAGAACAGATTTCTCACTCTTGGGCTATCATTCAAACATCGGCTTATTCTCCTCTGCCACACCGAGGACCCCGAGGAAATCCGCATCATCAGCGCAAGATTGCCCACACGGAGCGAACGAGATGCCTACGAAGACCAGTGAATCCACGAAGTTCAAGGACACAATGCGGCCGGAATACGACATGACCGGCGGCGTCCGGGGCAAATACGCAGGCCGCTTTAAGGGCGACGTTGTGATGGTGCCCATCGCTCCCGACGTAGCTGCAGCGTTCCCCGACGCCGACTCCGTGAATGAAGCCCTGCGGGTACTCCTCAAAGCCGCGAAGAAGGTCGCCCCGGCGGCCTGAGACGCAGCCAGCTCTGACTGCCGAGATCCGGCCCCAAACCGTCACGTGTGGGAGCGCCAGGATGCAACGATACGATTGGAGAAGCTTAAATCCTCGTCAAATCGGGAAGTACGCCGAGTACTTCGTGAAAATGGAACTCACGATCCATGGACTCGACATCTACACACCGGAAGTTGACGACAAAGGCATTGATTTCATAGTCAGAAAAAGTGCCGACAAGTACTGGGAAGTGCAAGTGAAATCTGCGCATAAGTCAAAGTACATTTTCTTCCCGAAAAGTAAGTTTGAAATTAATCGGGCCAATCTATTGGTGGCAGTAGTTCTCTTTGTCGCTGGCGAAGTACCCAATATTTACCTGATTCCCGTCCAAGCGTGGAAAACGCCGAACGGCTTGTTCGTCAGCCGTGAATATCCGGGAAAAAAGAGTACCCCCGAATGGGGCCTTCAGCTCTCAAAGAAGAAAATGCCGCTGTTGGCACCGTATGCCTTCGAATCGGTGGTTGGCACTTTGTAGGTGCCCATCGATTTCCCAGCATGAGCATCCAAAACCGGGCTACACTATCCATGAGGCACCCTTGCTAACCGACGAGAAGCTCGAGGATTTTCGCCAGAGTTGGCGCCCCACGCCAGAAAAGGTCGATCTCGCCGTGAAGACGGCCATCGAGGTCGCTCACCCCTCACGTGTCTTCATTTTCGGTTCCTGGGCGCGCGGAGAGGTTAACGACTCAAACGATCTGGATCTTGCTGTCCTTTTTCCCGACGACCGCAATGCCGAGCTGGGCGAATTGCGCAAGGAGCTCTCTTGCAGGCTCAAGGACATTCGCATGAGCATCGATCTCATCGTTGCCTCGGAAGGCTATGCTGCAGAATTTCTTTCCTCAGTCAACAGCGTCTATTACAAAATTCTCCATCAGGGAAAGCTGGTTTATGACAGCGGGAATCGATAGACAGGCGCAGGTCCTACTGACCAAGGCCGCGGAATATGAGACTGTTCTTCTACTGCCTGGCGTCCCAGAAGGCCCCTTTGGATTTCACGTCCAGCAAGCGGTGGAGAAATTGCTTAAGGCTCTGCTGTGTCAGTTGTCCATCGAGTACAGGTTCACCCACAATCTAGACCACCTCGAGCTTCAACTCAGGGACGCCGGAGAGGTGCTTCCGAAGGCCCTTGAAGATTTCTCCAAGATCGGCGCCTTCGCAGTAACCAATCGCTATGACGAAATCCCGGAATTCCACGTGCTGGACCACGAGGCAGCAATCGCCACCGGCCGCCTGATTCGGGAGCACGTCGTTGCCCTCATCTCTGTGCTTTCCGCCACCTCTTAGCCCCCCTCCGTTACAATAGACACAAGCGCCTGCCGCGCCGGGGACTGGAGTCTCCGGCGCCGGCAGGCGCATCAGAACATTATGCTACCCAAAAACCTGCCCGAAGCCCTTACTTTCGATGACGTGCTGCTGGTGCCCGCCTTGAGCGACGTAGTGCCCGTTCAGGTCAGCACGCAGACCCAGCTGACCCGCGACATCACGCTCAACACCCCGCTGCTCTCCTCCGCCATGGACACGGTCACCGAGTCGCGCATGGCCATTGCCATGGCGCAGCAGGGCGGCATCGGCATCGTGCACCGCAATCTCACCATTGCCGACCAGGCCGGCGAGATCGATAAGGTGAAGCGCTCGGAGAGCGGCATGATCGTGGACCCGGTCACCATTGGGCCCGACCAGATGATCGGCGACGCCCTCGAAGTGATGCGCCGCTACAAGATCTCCGGCGTGCCGGTCACGCAGGGCAAGCGGCTGGTCGGCATCCTCACCAACCGCGATCTGCGCTTTGAGACCCGCACCGACATTCCTATCGGCGACGTGATGACCAAGAACAACCTGATCACCGTTCCGGTGGGCACCACGCTCGAAGAGGCCGAGCTGATCCTGCACGAGCACCGTGTGGAGAAGCTGCTGGTAGTCGACGATCAGTACAATCTGAAGGGCCTAATCACCGTCAAGGACATCCAGAAGAAGCTCAAGTATCCCGCCGCCAGCAAGGATGAGCAGGGCCGCCTGCGCGTCGGCGGAGCCATCGGCGCCACCGGCGACTTCCTTGAGCGTGCGGCGGAGCTGGTGCGAGCGCGCGTCGATGTGCTCGCCATCGATTCGGCCCACGGCCACTCCACGCGTGTGCTCGAAGCCATTCGTGAAGTCAAGAAGCAATTCCCGCAGGTGGGCCTGCTGGCTGGCAACGTGGCCACCCATGAAGGCGCGCTGGCGCTCATCGAGGCTGGCGCGGACGCCATCAAGGTGGGCATCGGGCCGGGCTCCATCTGCACCACCCGCATGGTGACCGGCGCGGGTATGCCGCAGATCACGGCCATCGCTGAAGCCTCCCGCGCCGCCCGCGAGCGTGGCATTCCCGTTATCGCCGACGGCGGCATCAAGTACTCCGGCGAAATCACCAAGGCCATCGCCGCCGGGGCCAGCGCGGTCATGATCGGCTCGCTGTTTGCCGGCGTCGACGAGAGTCCCGGCGAAACCATCCTCTACCAGGGCCGCAGCTTCAAGAGCTACCGCGGCATGGGTTCGTTGACCGCCATGAGCCAGGGCTCCGGCGAACGCTACTTCCAAAGCACCGCCGACCTAGCCAGCGCCGAGTTAGGCAGCGAGGGCGTGGTGCAGCGCGAGCGCGCCAGCCAGAATCGTCTCGCCAAGTTTGTGCCCGAGGGCATCGAAGGCCGCGTTCCCTACCGCGGGCCGCTGGAGTCCATGATCTTCCAGCTCGTCGGCGGCCTGCGCTCCGGCATGGGCTACCTGGGTTGCGGCAGCATCGCGGAACTGCAGGAGAAAGCCCAGTTTGTGCGCATCTCCGGCGCCGGCCTGCGCGAGAGTCACGTCCACGACGTGATCATCACCCGGGAGGCGCCCAACTATCATGTCGAGTAATGGGAAGCGCGGCCTGGGTTACTGGATAAACGCCTGGCTGCCGGTCGCTATAGGTATCGCCATCGTCGTGTTGGAGTCTACGGAGCTTTTCGGCGCCGACCACACCAGCGGCCCGCTGCGCCGCATCTACGAGGCCATCTTCGGCCACGTTAGCAATGCCCGCTGGGAGATCATCCACCACTACATCCGCAAGTCCGGCCACTTCTTCTGGTACGGAGCGATTGGCCTCGCATGGCTGCGCGCCTGGTGGATGACCCTGCTCCACTCCCACTTCCTTCCCGACGCCTTCCTCGGGCTTTTGGGAACCGCGTTGGTCGCCAGTTGCGATGAATGGCACCAGACCTTCCTCCCCAACCGCACCGGCTCTCCTTGGGATGTCCTCCTCGATTGCACCGGCGCCATCACCCTCCAGGTCCTGGTCTACGTCTTCATGCGCACATTCAGGCCCAAACGGCTGGCAAGGGTGGAATAAGAATCTAACGCAAGCAATCCGAAAACAAGCACGGGCGTCCGCCGCGGCGGACGCCCGTGTGACGTTCTGAAGTAAGGAAAAAGCAGTTGCAAAAAACCGCTTTACGCGGCTTCTTCTTTGCCTTCTTCCTTTTTCGACTCTTCCAACTGCTTTTCGAGCTCGGCTCTCTTTTTGGCCTTGAGGTCGGTGCGCTTCTGGCGCTTGGCGTCCAGTTGCTTCTCGGCGCCCAACAGTTCGATGAAGGCCTTTTCTGCCCCGTCGCCCTTCTGAAAGCCGGTCCGGACGATGCGCAGGTAGCCGCCCTGGCGGTCGCCGTAGCGCGGAGCCACGGTTTCAAACAGCCGCTCCACGGACTGATCCGTCATGAGAAAGCTGTGCGCCTGACGGCGCGAGTGCAGATCGCCCTTCTTGCCCAGGGTGATCATCTTTTCCACCAGCGGACGGACTGCCTTGGCCTTGGCCAGGGTCGTTTCCACGCGGTCTTCCACCAGAACGGACGTGACCAGGTTCCGCAACAGGGCGCGGCGGTGACTGGTGTTGCGTCCGAGCTTGAATCCTGCATTGCGATGGCGCATGATGCAACTCTCTTTCGATTTTAGCTTCTAGCTCTTAGCTACTAGCTTCTAGCTGTTCGGCCCCACCGATAGCTGCTTAACGCGGCAGGGCAAAGCTAGAAGCTAGCGGCTAGAAGTTAGTAGCTGGCTTTAAAAGTTCTCAGCCTCGGTGGGCAACTGCAGATCCACCGAATCCAGCGGCTCGTCCTCGTCGTCGTAGTGGCCGTAGCTGGCGGCCAGCGCGGCAGCCGGCGGGATACTGGTCGGTCCCGGAACCGCGTTGCCGTTGTCGTCGATCTTCATGCCCAGCGAAAGGCCCATCTGCGCCAGGATTTCCTTGATCTCGTTCAGGCTTTTGCGGCCGAAGTTCTTCGTCTTCAGCATCTCGGCCTCGGTCTTTTGCACCAGTTCGCCGATCGACTGAATATTGGCGTTCTTCAGGCAGTTGTAGCTGCGCACTGAGAGCTCAAGCTCTTCCACTGACCGGTTGAGGTTGTCGTTGCGCAGCAGCGTGCGGCCTTCTTCGCCGCGCGCCTCGGCCTCGATCTCCTCCTCGAAGTTGATGAANNATGAAGATGTTCATGTGGTCCTTCAGCAGCTTGGCCGCCAGGCCCACTGCGTCGGCGGGCAGCACCGCCCCGTTGGTCCACACTTCGAGAGTCAGCTTGTCATAGTCCGTGATCTGCCCCAGGCGGGCGGCTTCCACGACGTAGTTCACGCGCCGCACCGGCGAGTGCACCGAATCCACGGGAATGAAGCCCAGACCCAGGTCGGCGTCGAAATTCTTGTCGGCGGAGATATAGCCGCGCCCACGCTTCAGGCGCATCTCCATATCCAGCTTGCCGCCTTCCGACAGGGTGGCCAGATAAACGTTCCTGTCCAGGATCTCCACGTCGCCGTCGGCTTCGATCATGCCGGAGGTGACTATGCCCGGCTGGTCGGCGCGAAGATACAGCGCCTTCGGTCCCTCGCCCGCAAGTTTGAAGGGAACCTGCTTCAGGTTCAGGATGATGTCGGTGGCATCCTCGACCACGCCGGTGATGGACTGGAACTCGTGCAGCACGCCCTCGATGCGAATCGCGGTTACCGCGGCGCCCTCGATCGAACTCAGCAGCGTGCGGCGCAGGGCGTTGCCGATGGTGGTGCCAAAGCCGCGCTCAAAGGGCTGGGCGCTGAACTTGCCAAATGTGTCGCTGAGCGTCTCGGCATCCACTGCCAGCCGCTTCGGCTTCTGAAATCCTCTCCAAAGCATATCTGTCTCGCATTTCCCGCGCGGCTTGTACGTCGCGATGCATTTTGCGNNGCGCAAGTTCTCCTTCGTTTGAATTCAGCTTCTAGCTTCTAGCTCTTAGCTTTTAGCTCTTCTTTTGCGGGAAACAAATTCAATGTCTCCCACGAGGACGAGCTAGAAGCTAGAGGCTAGAAGCTAGCAGCTAGTTTTTCTTACTTCGAGTAAAGTTCCACGATCAACTGCTCGTTGATCGGCAGGTTGATGTCCTTGCGCTTGGGCAGAGAGAGCACGCGGCCGGTAAGGGTCTCGAAGTTCATCTCCAGCCATGTGGGCACCGGGTTCTGCGCGGCGTACTGCGCGCCCTGCTCCACGATAAGCAGCTTCTTGGCGCTCTCGCGGATGGCGATCTCGTCGCCCGCGTTCACCTGGTAGGAAGGAATGTTCACCTTGCGGCCGTTCACCGTCACGTGACCGTGGCGAACCACCTGGCGTGCCTGGCGCCGCGAGATCGCAAACCCCAGCCGGTAGGCCACGTTGTCCAGCCGCCTCTCCAACTGCTGGATGAGCAATTCGCCCGTGACCCCGGCAGCACGATTGGCCTTTTCGTAGTACTCGCGGAACTGGCCTTCAAGGGTGAAGTACATCCGCTTGGCCTTCTGCTTTTCATGCAGTTGCAGGCCGTAGCCCACAATCTTGGCCTTGCGGTCCTTCCCGTGCTGGCCGGGAGGAAAGTTGCGCTTCTCCAGCGGGCAACGGTCGGAGGCACACTTGGTGCCCTTCAAAAAGAGTTTCGCGCCTTCGCGACGGCAAAGGCGGCAGACTGCTCCGGTATAACGTGCCATTTCTTCTCCTGACTTCGGATGACGGCCGGTTTACGCGTAATGCAGCTTCTAGCTACTAGCTTCTAGCCGCTAGCTCATCGTGCGTGGACGAGGAGCAGCAGCCCGACTCGAGTGGTAGTTCGCTGCATGGGACGTGTCGTCCCGGCCCTTGTTTCAGCTCTTAGCTGCTATCTTCTAGCCGCCAGCTCGCATCGCCGCTTGCTAAGTCGACAAACTTTGACCGAGCAAGAACGAGCTAGAAGCTAGAGGCTAGAGGCTAGAAGCTAATAGCTGCTTCTTAGACTCTTCTCCGCTTCGGCGGACGGCACCCGTTGTGCGGCACCGGCGTCACGTCGCGGATGGAGCGCACTTCAACCCCGGCGGCTGCCAGGGCGCGAATGGCCGACTCACGGCCCGAACCCGGACCCGAGACCCGCACATCCACCGCGCGCAACCCGTGATCGCGAGCCATGCTGGCGGCGTTTGAAGCCGCCTGCTGCGCCGCGAACGGCGTGCCCTTGCGCGAGCCGCGGAACCCCAGCGACCCGGAACTCTTCCAGCTCAGCGTGTTGCCCACCGGATCGGTTATGGTGACGATGGTGTTGTTGAACGAGGCCTGAACGTACGCTATGCCGAACGGCACATTCTTGCGCTCGCGTTTTTTGAACTTCTTGTTCTTGCCGGCCTTGCCGGCTCCAGTCTTGCCCGCTCCAGCCTTCTGCTCTGGTTTCGCCATNNTGGGTGCGCTGGCCGCGAACCGGTAGCGACCGCCGGTGACGGTTGCCGCGATAACTCTGGATGTCGATCAGACGCTTGATGTGCATCTGTGTGTCCTTGCGCAGATCGCCCTCGACGTTCCCTTCGTCCTCGATCACCTGCCGGATGCGGTTGACCTCGTCCTCGCCCAGATCCTGGACCTTCTTGAAGGGATCGACATTCGCCTTCTCCAGAATCTTCAGCGCGCGCGGGTTCCCGATGCCGAAGATGTATGTGAGCGCGATCCGTGCCTGCTTGTTGCGGGGCAGATCCACGCCAGAAATACGTGCCATTCTCGTTTCCTTTGCCGCTTCAGGTTATGTGCCCCCGGCCTCAGCCGGTTCGCACCGTGTGTGCTTCTCGCCTCCAGAGGTTCATCGCAAGCCTTGACTCAAGCTAACTAGCCTCTTGCCGAGGGAGTAGGGAACAGGGAGTAGTTCGCATTGCTTATGCTAGCCGCCTTTGCTATTCCCTACTCCCTATTCCCTTTCGTGGAGGTTTCCGCCTATGCCAGCCTCAAACTAGCCCTGGCGCTGCTTGTGCTTTGCGTTCTCGCAGATCACCCTTACCACCCCACGGCGGGTGATGACCTTGCACTTGACGCAAATCTTCTTTACCGATGCTCGGACTTTCATTGCTGCTGCCCTTCTCCGCGCTCAAAATCCAGGCGCGGGCTATCAAAAAAACTTACTTGTAGCGGTAAACGATTCGTCCGCGATTCAAGTCGTAGGGACTCAGTTCCACGGCCACGCGGTCGCCGGGCAAAATGCGAATGAAGTTCTTGCGCATCCTTCCCGAGACATGGGTCAACACCTCGTGATTGTTCTCGAGCTTGACCTTGAACATGGCATTGGGCAACGTCTCGATGACCACTGCCATAACCTCAATCGCGTCTTCCTTCGACAAACCGCATCCAATTCCGCCGCCGCGCCCTGGCGCCACCGGCCTGTTGTGACCGAGCGTGCTACTCGGTTAAGACTCTCGCCCCGGTAGCGGTCACCGCCACCGTGTGCTCAAAATGAGCGCTCATGCTTCCGTCCGCCGCCACCGCCGTCCAACCGTCGCCCAATACCTGGACATCCGGCTTGCCGGCATTCACCATCGGCTCGATGGCGATGACCATCCCCGTGCGCAGCTTCATGCCGCGGCCCCGCTCGCCAAAGTTCGGCACCTGCGGATCTTCGTGCATGTGGACCCCGATGCCGTGGCCCACAAAATCCCGAACCACCGAGAACCCCTCGGCCTCGACCACCCCTTGCACGGCTGCGCCGACGTCGCCCAGGGTCGCCCCCGGCCGCACCGCCGCAATGCCCGCGTGGAGCGACGCTTCCGTCACCGCCAACAGCCGCGCGGCGTCCGCATCGATCGCACCCACCGGCACCGTGATCGCCGCGTCCCCGAAGTAGCCGTCCACCACCACCCCAAAATCCAGCGAAACGATGTCCCCTTCCTTCAGGACCCGCTTGGGCGACGGTATACCATGCACCACCTCGCTGTTCACTGAGGTGCACAGCACGCACGGAAACCCGTGGTAGCCCTTGAAGGCGGCCTTCACGCCCAGTTGGGCTAGCCGCCCTTCCGCGGCCTTCTCCAGATCCAGAGTCGTGGCGCCCGGCTTCACCTTGCTGCGCACCAACTCCAGCACCTCGCGGACCACCTGGCCCGCGCGCCGCATCTTCTCGATCTCCTGGGACGATTTCAGTACCACCGCCACCTGGCCAACTCCACTATTTAGTGCACATACATGCACAAACCCGCCGTCCGGCTACGCTACTGGCGTAACCGCTCGACGGCGGCAACAATTCCGGCCGCGATTGCAACGATCGACCGGTCTCCATCCACTTCCGCAAAACGTCCCTGAGCCCGGTAGTGCTCGACAACCGGCGCGGTCAGGGCCACATAAGCGCGCATGCGCTCCTTGAAGACCTCTTCCGTGTCATCGGCTCGCTGGACCAGCGCTGCGCCCTCTACATTGCAAAATCCATCCCGCGTTGGAGGATTCATGTAGACGTTGTAGATGGTCTGGCAGACAGGACAGTTCCTGCGCCCCGTAATGCGGCGCAATAATTGATTATAGTCCACCTGGATGCTGACGGCAATCACCGGCAGCCCCTGCGCCTGCGCCGCCAACCGGCCATCCAGCCAGCCGGCTTGTCCCAGCGTGCGCGGAAACCCGTCCAGTATGTATCCATTCACCGTGTCGGGCGCCTGCAGGCGCACCGCCACCATCTCATCCACCAGCGAATCGGGCACCAGCTCCCCGCGCCCCATGATTTCCTTGGCTACGCGGCCCAGTTGCGTCCCCTGGGTCACATTGGCGCGCAACAGGTCCCCGGTGGAAATCTGCGGAATTCCCCACAGCTTCACCAGTTCCTTGGCCTGCGTTCCCTTGCCCACGCCCGGCGCACCCAATAAAAGAATCGGGCCGGGAACGGTTGTTTTGTCCGCCGCCCGGCCGCTTTCAACTCCAATTACAGATGAAGACATTACCAGGTTTTCCTTCCGCGTATGCGACCGGAGCGCGGGGAAAAGCCGTCATAGTGTCTCATGATCAGCTGCGATTCGATCTGGTTGACGGTATCCATGGCCACACCCACCACGATCAGCAGTGACGTGCCGCCAAAGTAGAAGTTGACCCCCAAACCGTGCGTCGTCCACGTCGGCATGGTTTCAAAGAACCGGCCGATGAGCCATACCTTGTCGAATCGGATGCCCGAGATCAGGAAGGTGGGCACCAGCGAGATCACGATCAGATACAGCGCGCCCACCAGCGTAATGCGGGTGAGGATGTCGTTGATGAAGTCTGAAGTGCGCTTGCCGGGCCTGATTCCGGGAATGAACGAGCCCGACTTGCGGAAGTTGTCCGCAATGTCGTCCGGCTTCATCACGATGGAGATGTAGAAGTAAGCGAAGAATATGATACCCAGAATGTACAGCAGCTCATACCACGGGTAGCCAGGCTGGAGCGCCTGCACGATGGGCTGCAGGAAACGGTTGTTCTGCACCCACTCCACCTGGCTGAACAGCATGGGTGCCGAGAGAATGGAGCTGGCGAAGATCACCGGCATCACGCCGCCGGAGTTCACCTTCAGGGGCAGATGGCTCGATTGCCCGCCCATCATCCGGCGGCCCACGATCCTCCGCGCGCTCTGGATGGGAATGCGCCGCTCGCTCCGTTCGACGAAGACGATGAACGCCACCACGGCGATCATGCCCACAACCAGCGCGGCCACCGCAATAATGGTGAACGAGCCCCAGGCGTTCGTCTGGATTTTCTGGTACAGTTCCGCCACGCCGCGCGGAAGGCCGGCCACGATGCCCGCAAAGATCAGCAGGCTCATGCCGTTGCCGATGCCGCGGTCGGTAATCTGTTCGCCCAGCCACATGATGAATGCCGTGCCTGTCGTCAGTGTCAGCACCGTCATCAGGTTGAAGCCCATGCCGGGATGCAGCACCAGCCCCTGCTTGGTGAGGATCGCCGCGATGCCGATCGACTGCAGGGCTCCAAGAACCACGGTCACGTAACGCGTCCACTGCGTGATCTTCCGCCGCCCCAGCTCGCCTTCCTTCTGGATGCGCGCCAGCGGCTCATAGACCACCGTCAGCAGTTGGAAGATGATCGAGGCCGTGATGTACGGCATGATGCCTAGCGCAAAAACCGTCATGCGGCGCAGGTTGCCGCCGCCGAACAGGTCCATCAGCCCCAGCGCCGATCCACTCTGCTGGCTGAAAAGCAGTTCCAGCTGGGCGCCGTTCACCCCTGGCGTAGGAATATGCGAGCCCAGCCGGTAGACGGCCAGAATGGCCAGCATGAACAATACCCGCTTGCGCAGGTCGGGAATCCGGAAGATATTGAGAAACTTCTCAAGCATGTCTGGTTATCCGCTTCAGGGCGTTTGCCGCCGCTCGATTCTTTTCGCCTAGTCCATCTTAGAGCATTTCCCGACTCCAACAGAGCATACGGGAACCGGGAGAATGCCGCATATGCGGGCCGTCACGTGTGTTCAGCAATCGCCAGCGCTCCGCACCAGAGCCTGCCGGGTGCCCCAAGTCTCGATTTTGAGACCTGGGAAACCGCCGACCTCGCAGTCTCCGGACAAAGCCGCCTAGGCCGCCGCCGGAGCAATCGGACCGCCCAAAACCACAGCCTTGCCCCCGGCCTTTTCGATCTTCTCGACGGCCGACTTGGAAAACTTGTGCGCGTGGATGGTGATGGCCGCCGTCAATTCGCCGGAGCCGAGAATCTTGATCAGCGCCTTCTTGCTCGACGCCAGGCCCAGCCTCTTGTAGTCGTCCAGCCCGATCTCTTTGACGTCAAGCTCCGCAATCCGGTCCAGGTTCACCACCGTGTACTCGGTCCTGAAGATGTTCGTAAAGCCGCGCTTCGGAAGCCGGCGGTGCAGCGGCATCTGGCCGCCCTCAAACCCCCGCATCAGGCTGAAGCCGGAGCGGGAACCCTGGCCCTTGTGGCCGCGCGTCGATGTCTTGCCCATGCCGGATCCCATGCCCCGGCCCACGCGCTTGCGCCCCGTGTTGGCTTTCTTGGGCGCCCGCAAATTCGATAGATTCTTCGCCATGATTTCCTCGCTGTAGCGCCGGAAGGGCTGATCCCTGCCGACTCGCGTTAACGCAGGTGTCAGTTCCCAGTGGTCAGTTAGACCTTGCCGATTTTGAGAACTGGCAACTGAAAACTGATCACTGACAACTGATCTACTAGTCCTCCAAAATCCACACCAGATGCGGAACGGTCTTCACCATGCCGCGAATCGACTCGTTGTCCACGCGCTCGACGATCTGGTTGAGCCGCGTAAATCCCAGCCCCTTCACCACCGCCTTGTGCCTGGCCGGCGTGGAGTTTTTCGAGCGGTAGTACTGAATGCGAATCATCTTTGTCTCCGCCATGGCTTACATCTCCTCCACGGTCTTGCCGCGCATCGTAGCCACCTCGGCCCGGTCGCGCAACTGCACCAGCGCGTCGAACGTGGCCTTGACCACGTTGTGCGGGTTGGGCGAACCCAGGCTCTTGGTCAGCACATTCTGCACCCCCACCGAGGTCATCACCGCGCGCACCGCGCCGCCGGCGATCACGCCCGTGCCTTCCGGCGCAGGCTTCAGCAGCACCTGCCCCGAGCCGTAGCGGCCCAGCACCTGGTGCGGAATCGTAGTCTGGGTCAGGTTGATCCGGAACAGGTTCTTCTTGGCCGACTCGATCCCCTTGCGTATCGCCTGGGGAACCTCCTTGGCCTTGCCCGAACCGTATCCCACCACGCCCGAAGCGGCGTCGCCCACCACCACCANNTTCAAGATCGTCATTGCTCTCTCTTTTTCCAGTGGTCTGTGAACAGTGATCAGTGGTCAGTTTCGCCGTGCGACTAACCAAGACTTCAACTGTTCCCAGCTCCCCGTTCCCCTTCGTCAACTTCTCAGTGTTCCGCTATCAGTCCGAATCAGCACGGAAAAAACTGATCGCTGATCACTGACAACTGATCGCTGCTTTTAAAACTCCAGCCCGGCCGCGCGGGCCGCGTCGGCCAGCGCCTTGATCCGCCCGTGATACAGGTAGCCGCCGCGATCGAAGACCACCTTCTTGATGCCCTGCTTCACCGCCAGCTCGGCCACTGCCTTGCCGATTTCCCTGGCCGCCGCCACATTGCCGCCGGTCTTGACCTTCAGGCTCAGTGTCGAGGCCGAAACCAGCGTCTCGCCCTTCTGGTCGTCGATCACCTGCGCATAGATGTGGTTCAGCGAGCGGTAAACGTTCAGCCGCGGCCGCTCCCCGGTACCCGCCAGCTTGCGGCGGATGCGCTCGTGAATGCGCTGGCGGATTGCGTTCCTCTTGGTTTGCGTAATCATGGTCTCTCGTTCCTATCAGCGGAGCCGCCCGGCGACCCCGTTCGGTTGTTGTTAGCGGAGCCAGGGCAGTTAGCGGAGTTAGCGATATCAGCGCAGTTCGCTCTTGCTGTTCCCTGTTCCCTAGTCCCTAGTCACTGTTCCCTTACTTCGCTCCGGTCTTCCCGGCCTTCTTCTTCAGTTTCTCGTCCGAGTAGCGCACGCCCTTGTTCTTGTAGGGGTCGGGCTTGCGCAGCGAACGCATATCCGCCGCCACCTGTCCCACCTTCTGCCGGTCGATGCCGGTAATGGTCAGGTGCGTCTGCTTGGGATCGATGGCTACCTCGATGCCCGAGGGCAGCGGAACCTCGATGGGATGCGAGTAGCCCAGCGTGAACACCACCGTTCCCTTGCCCTTCAACTCCGCGCGATAGCCGATGCCTACAATGTCCAGTTCCTTCTTCCAGCCCGCCGTCACACCATGCACGGCGTTGAAAACCAGCGCGCGCGTCAGCCCGTGCACCGCGGCCTGCTTGTCGGTTTCGCGCTTCACGTGCAGTTCCCCGCCGACGGTCTCGAGAGAAATACCCTCGGCGATCAGCGCCGATACCTTGCCCTTGGGCCCCTCGACCAGAACGGTATTGCCCTCGACCTTGTACTTCACCCCCGCGGGCAGCGGGATCGGCTTCTTTCCAATTCGCGACATCGAATCAATCCTTCTCGTGGCTTGCGAGTCCCGCCAGGGCGCCTTCCAACGCCCATACGTTCCACTGCAGCCTGCTTACTCAAGCCAGCCGCTACCGGCCAACTCCGCTAACTGCGCTGGCGGTGAGCTCCCTTTACCACACTTCGCAAAGCAGTTCGCCGCCCACGCCCTCGCGGCGCGCTTGGCGGCCGGTCATAACGCCCTTGGGCGTGGTCATGATGGAGATGCCAAGGCCGCCCTGGACGCGCTTGATCTCGTCGCGGCCGATGTACACACGGCAGCCGGGACGCGAGATGCGCGCCAGGTCGCGGATCGCCGCTTCCTGCCCGCCGTACTTCAGGTACACGCGCAGCACCAGCTTGCNNTGACGCGCCCGGATCGCATTCCGGATCCGCGCCAGAAAATCCGCTACTGGGTCGGTCAGACTCATTCCTTCTCCTTCATTCCCCGTTCGCTCCCCGTCTTGGTTTCTCAAGCTCCAGGGAGAACCCGCGGGAATGTCTGGGCTTGCGCCCCGATCTTCCTAAGTGGTCAGCGGTCAGTTATCCATGGTCAGCAGACCCGTCGGTCAACCTGGGATCCCGCTGATCCCTGATCCCTGCATCTCTACCAGCTCGACTTCACCACGCCCGGAATCTCACCCTTCAGCGCCAGCGCCCGGAAACACAAACGGCAGATGCCGAACTTGCGTAGAAACCCTCGCGGCCGCCCGCAGAGCTGGCACCGGTTGTGCTTGCGGCTGCTGAACTTCGGCTTCCGCGCGTCTTTCACCCTTTTTGCAGTAGTTGCCATAAATCCTCTTCAACAACAGCTACTAGCTTCTAGCTGCTAGCTCCCAGCTTGTTCCCCGCTCAACGAAACCCCGCGCGTGCGGAACAAATCCGAATTCGTTTTGCCTCAGATGCCGATTCCGCCTGAAAAGAAGCTAGAGGCTAGAAGCTAGCAGCTAGAAGCTGTATTTACGCGCCCTGCCGGAAGGGCATTCCGAAATGGCGAAGCAGCGCCCGCGCCTGGTTGTCGTCCTTCGCCGTGGTCACGATGGTGATGTTCATCCCCTTCAGCTTCTCTACCTTCGAGTAATCGATCTCCGGGAAGATCAGTTGGTCGCGCAAGCCGAGCGTATAGTTGCCGCGCCCGTCGAAACTCTTCGTCGAAACCCCGCGAAAATCGCGCACCCGCGGCAGCGCCGTCGAAACCAGCCGGTCCAGAAACTCGTACGCCTTGTCCGACCGCAGCGTAACCATCGCGCCGATCGACATGCCCGCCCGCACCTTGAAGGCCGCAATCGACTTCTTCGCCTTGGTCGTCACCGGCTTTTGCCCGGCGACCTGCGTCAGGTCCGCCACCAGCGGATCCAGCAGCTTGGTGTTCTGCGTTGCCTCGCCCAGGCCCATGTTGATCACGATCTTGTCCAGTTCCGGCACCGCCATCGGATTATCAAGCCCCAGTTCCTTCTGCAGAGCCTGCTTGATCTCTTTGTGATACTTCACTTTCAGTCTTGCCGCCATGTTGCTTTGCTCTCTTTCTTCCGGCGCCCGGAGTGGTTCGCCGCGGCGAACCGTTTACCGTTGCGGAAGGGTTCTGAAAAACAGCTATCAGCTTTCAGCTCTCAGCTCACCCAGCCCGTCAACCCAGCACGAAAAACTGAAAGCTGATGGCTGAAAGCTGCCGTTTTACTTCTTCGTAGGCAGCGTCTGCCCACACTTCTTGCAAATCCTCACCTTGGTGTTGCCCTCAGTCTTCGAGCCCACGCGCACCGGCCCGCAGTTGGGACAGACCAGCGCGACATTGGAAACATTGATCGGCGATTCCTGCTCCGCGATGCCGCCCTTGGTCCGCTGTCCCTGCTTGCTCGAAACCGTCTTCTTGACCACCCGCACATGCTCCACAAGCACCGTGCCCTTGTTGGGGAACACGCGCAGCACGCGGCCCGTCTTGCCCCGGTCCGAGCCCGTCAGGACCTTGACCGTATCGTTGCGACGAATATGTAAACTTGGCATCTCTTCTCCAAAAACAGCTGCTGGCTTCTAAACAACCTCGGGAGCCAGCGAAACAATCTTCAAAAACTTCTTCTCGCGCAGCTCGCGGGCTACCGGCCCAAAGACGCGCGTGCCCACCGGCTCGTGCTGATCGTCGATCACTACCGCCGCGTTTTCATCGAAGCGGATATAGGTGCCGTCGCGCCGCCGGTACTCCTTGCGGGTGCGGACGATCACCGCCTTCACCACTTTGCCCTTCTTGATGGTGCCGTCGGGCGAGGCTTCCTTCACCGCCGCGGTCACAATGTCGCCGAGGCCGGCCTTCTTGCCCAGCCCGCCGCCCAGGGGCAGAATCACTTGCAGCTTGCGCGCGCCGGAGTTGTCGGCCACCGCGAGCATGGTTCTCATTTGCACAGCCATGGGTTCTTCTCCTTAACTCGCCCGCGTCAGTCGGCGGCCTTGATTTCGGTCCCGAGCGCCGCGTCCTCGATCTGGGCCAGCGACGAACGCCGCACGATCTCTTCCAGAGACCACCGCTTCAGCTTGCTCAGCGGACGGGTCTCGCGGATGCGCACCACGTCGCCCAGCCGCGCCGAACTCTGCTCGTCGTGGGCATAGAACTTCTTCGTCGAGCGCACGATCCGCTTGTACTTTGGATGCGCCTTGCGCATCTCCACCTCGACCACAATGGTCTTCTGCATCTTGGTCGAAACCACCTGGCCAACCTTCTCGTTACGCCGCGCGCCTGTTGCCGCCGGCGCCTGCACTGCCTCTTGAGTCGCCGTCATTTAGCGGGCTCCCTTCTTGCTCTCCGCGGCCGTCGAAGCGTCCGCGGCGGCATCTTTGGCCGCCCCGCGGATGCCCAGCTCGCGCTCCTTGGCCACGGTCTTGATCTGTGCGATCTCCTTGCGCAGTTGGCGGAGTTTCTTCACTCCGTCGTTCTGCCCCAGCGAGACCTGGAAGCGAAGCCGGAATAGCTGCTCGGAGGTGGTCTTCTCCTGGTGCACCAGTTCTTCGTCGCTCAAATTGCGAATCTTTTCGAGTTCCATCTCTGTTTCTCTCTCCGGCGCTCAGTGCGTCCCTTGCGAAACGAGCAGCGCGTCAAACTTCGAAGCCCGGCCTACTTCGCCGCGGCGACTACCCTCTCGGCGCCCGGCCGCATCACGAACTTGGTCCTGAGCGGCAGCTTGTTCGACGCCAGCCGCATGGCCTCCTCGGCAACATCCGGAGCCACCCCTTCCATCTCGAACAGGATCTTGCCCGGCCGCACCACCGCGACCCAATGGTCCAGCGCGCCCTTGCCCGAACCCATGCGGACTTCGGCCGGCTTCTTGGTGATCGGCTTGTCCGGGAACAGCCGCAGCCAGATCTTGCCGCCGCGCTTGATAAACCGGGTCATGGCAATACGGCTGGCCTCGATCTGCCGGTCGGTGATGTAACCGCACTCCAGCACCTTCAACCCGTATTCCCCAAAAGAGAGCGAAGACCCGCGCCACGCCTTGCCGCGCCTCTTGCCCTTCTGCTGCTTGCGGAACTTCACCTTCTTTGGCATCAACATAGCAAAACCCTCGAAAACCAGCTACTAGCTCTCAGCTATTAGCTTTCAGCTTCTTCTCGCCCAGACTGCCTCGCTCGCCTCTGCTTTAGCTGATAGCTGAAAGCTGAAGGCTGAACGCTGCCTCTAAAACACCGACGTCCCCACCGGCGGCGCCTGACGCCGCTTCTGCTCGTAGATATCGCCGCGATAGATCCAGGTCTTCACGCCGATCACGCCATACGTCGTATTCGCCTCGGTAAACCCGTAGTCGATATCTGCCCTCAGCGTGTGCAGCGGCAAACGGCCCTGCAGGTACCACTCCGAGCGGGCAATTTCATTGCCGTTCAACCGGCCCGAGACGCGCACCTTGATCCCCTTGCAGCCGAAGCGCAGCGCCGAGTCCACACTTTTCCTCATTGCCCGGCGGAAGCTGACCCTCTTCTCCAGTTGCAGGGCGATGTTTTCCGAAACCAGTTGCGCATCCAGCTCCGGCTTGTTCACCTCGATGATGTCGATGAACACGTCGCGGCTGGTGCGCTTGCCGAGCTCCGTCTTGAGCTTCTCGATCTCCGCGCCCTTGCGGCCGATCACGATCCCCGGCCGTGCGGTGCGGATCAAAAAGCGCAGCTTGTTGCCCGGCCGCTCGATCTCCACCGAGCTCACTCCAGCGGCCTTCAGCTTTTCGCGCAGCTCTGCCTTGAGCTTCACGTCCTCGACCAGGAGCTTGTCATAGTCGCGCTCTGAGAACCAGCGCGAACGCCACGGCTTGTTCACTCCCAGCCGGAATCCGTAAGGATGGACTTTCTGTCCCATGCTTTTCCTCTCAAAACCCTCTAGGCCTTCTTGCCGGCCTTTTTCTTGGTTGCCCCTGCTGTCTTCGCCGCTGCCTTCGGCTCCTCGACCTTCGCCTTGGTTGCCTTGGCCGCCGGCTTCGGCTCCTCGACCTTCGCCTTGGTTGCCTTGGCCGCCGCTTTAGGCTCCTCCACCTTGGTCACCAGGCCCGCCGCGGCCTCGCGCTCGGCTACTGAAAGCACAATGTGCGTCAGCCTGCGCTGGTAGCGGAAGGCCCGTCCCATCGGCGCCGGCCGGATGCGCTTCATGCGCGGTCCGTCGTTGGCCAGCGCCGTCTTGACGTACAGGTTGTCCACGTCCAGATCGGTGCCCTGCTCACCCGACACGTACTTGGCGTTGTCCACCGCCGANNACGCGCTGGAACTTGGCCTCGGCCCGGTATTCCTTTGTCTCGACTGCCATTGCTTTGCCTTCCTCAATCTCTCAAGCGCCCGAGAAGCCGAAACCCCTCCGCGCCGAATATCGACTACCGCGGCTTGGCCCCGGCCTCGGCGGACTTGCTGCTCCCACCGGTGTGTCCCTTGAACATGCGCGTCGGTGAAAACTCGCCCAGCTTGTGTCCCACCATGTTCTCGGTCACGTACACCGGAACGAATTTCTTGCCGTTGTGGACGGCGATCGTGTGGCCCACAAACTCGGGAAAGATGGTCGACCGCCGCGACCACGTCTTGACCACTTTCTTGTCGTTCGCCTGGTTCAGCACCCCGATCTTCACGGTCAGGTGCGCATCCACGAACGGGCCCTTCTTTGTCGAACGTGCCATAAACTCAGCTCCTAGCTCCTAGCTTCTAGCCTCTAGCCTCTAGCCTCTAACTTCAAAACGCTCATGCTATTGGCCGGCTATTGCCTTGAATCTTCCATGCACCGCAATTAGCTAGAAGCTAGAAGCTAGTAGCCGGCGGCTGTTCTTACTTCGCCCGGCGGCTGATAATAAACGCATCAGTCCGCTTGTTGTTGCGCGTCTTGTAGCCGCGCGTCGGCTGGCCCCACGGGGTTACCGGATGACGGCCGCCCGAAGTCTTGCCTTCGCCGCCGCCGTGCGGGTGGTCCACAGGGTTCATGGTCACGCCGCGGTTGGCCGGGCGAATGCCCTTCCAGCGGTTGCGCCCCGCCTTGCCGATGGACACATTCTCATGGTCCGTGTTGCCCACCTGGCCAATGGTCGCCATGCACTCCGCCAGCACCTTGCGGGTCTCGCCCGAAGGCAGCTTGAGCAGCGCGTAATCGCCCTCTTTGGCCACCAGTTGCGCCTGCGTTCCCGCTGAACGCGCCATCTGCGCGCCCTTGCCCGGCCGCAACTCGATGGCGTGCACCGTGGTGCCCGAGGGAATGTTCTTGAGCGGCAGCGCGTTCCCTACCAAAATGTCCGCTTCCGGACCCGAGGTCACCGTGGCGCCCACCTTCAGGCCAACCGGCTGCAGAATGTAGCGCTTCTCGCCGTCGGCATAGTGAACCAGCGCGATGCGCGCCGAGCGATTGGGATCGTACTCGATCGTCGCCACCCGCCCCGGCACCCCATACTTTTCGCGCTTGAAGTCGATCAGGCGCAGCTTCTGCTTGTGGCCGCCGCCCTGGTGGCGGATGGTCAGGTCGCCCACGTTGCGGCGTCCACCCGTCCGCTGCTTGACCGCCAACAGCGGCTTGTGCGGCGTGTCCGTCGTCAGGTCGTCNNCGGTCTGTATGTCTTGATTGCCATCGTCTTTGTCCTGGAAAGCCGGCGCTCAAAATCTCATGCGCCGCTTTCCCCGTTTCTCCGGAACCTATCCAATCGTCCTCGGGCTCCGATAATCCTTCTCATGCGCCGATCCATCCGGCCACGCAACCCCTAAAGGTTGCTCACGTACTCCGGCAGCTTCTGGCCGGCCTTCAGCCGGACGTACGCCTTCTTCCAGTCCGGGCGGAAGCCCGCGTACTTGCCGCGGCGCCGTTCCTTGCCAATCACATTGGCGGTGCGGACCGCGGCCACCTTCACCTTGAAGAGCGTCTCCACCGCCTGCTTGACCTCGGTCTTGGTGGCCTCGGGGGCGACGTCGAATACCAGCGTCCCCTCGGTCTCTTTCACGCCCAACCCCTTTTCGGTAATCAGCGGGCGGCGAATCACGGTATAGAGAGTAGGCATTACGCCACCTCCGCATGCGCGGCAAGCTTGGTCGCCGCGGCGACCTTGCGCTTCGACGCATTTTTTTCAAGCATCTCGACCAGTTGCTCGAAGGCGGCCTTCGAGAAAATGGCCCGCTCATAACGCAGCAGATCGTAGGGATGCACCTCGTTGTTCAGCACCAGCTCCACGCCGGCCAGGTTACGCGCGCCCAACAGCAGTGCCTGGGTCAGCGTCTTGCCGTTCTCCACCAGCAGCACCGTGCGCGTCACGTCCAGCTTGTTCAGCGCCGCCCGGTAAAGCTTGGTCTTGGCTTCCTTCAGCTCCAGCGTATCCACAACCGTCAGCTTCCCGTCCGCCAGCTTCGAAGCCAGCGCCGAGCGCAGCGCGCCCAGCAGCTTCTTGCGCGGAAACGCGTACTCGTAGCTGCGCGGCTGCGGTCCATGCACCGTGTAGCCATGGCGCCAAAGTGGCGAGCGAACCGAACCGATGCGCGCCCGGCCCGTGCCCTTTTGCTTCCACAGCTTCTTGCCGGAACCGGCTACCTCAGTGCGGCTCTTGGTGGCTGCTGTGCCCTGGCGCAGCGAAGCGCGGTAGTGCTTCACCGCCTCCCACAGCAGAGCCTCGTTCACCTGGTCGGGCGCAAAAAGCGCGTCCGTCAGCTGGATCGAGCCCACCTTCTCACCGTTCAAATTCAATACATCCACGTTTGCCATCGTCTTCTTCTTCCGCCGTGAGCATCGCTCACGGCTCTCAAACTCTTGTGCGCCGCAAGGCGCGTATGCCGCACCGCAGGTGCTCTGCCGCACCACAGGTTCCTTACTTGCGCTTGGCCTGTGCCTTCTTCGAAGCCTTCAGCGGATCGACCGTGCCGGATCCGGCAAAGCCACGTCGTTCTCGCGGCGGATTCTTGGCCTTCGAGATCAGCACATAACCTTCACGGTGATCCCGGCACGGCTCCCTCGACCATCAGCAAATTCTCTTCGACGATCGATGCCGCGAATGCGCAAATTGCGCACCGTCACCTGGTCGGTCGCCCATGTGGCCCGGCATGCGCTGCCCCGGGAAACACCCGCGACGGAAAGCTGGACGCGCCGATCGAGCCCTGCACCTGGAACATGTGCCCGTGCGACTTGGGTCCGCCGGCGAACCCGTGCCGGCGCACCACTCCCGCAAAGCCGCGGCCCTTCGAGGTGCCGATCACGTCCACAAACTTCGCATCCGGAGAAAATGTCCACCAGCACGCGGTCGCCGGCCTTGGTGGCCACAACGCCCTCCGCGTCAACCTCAAGATCGACTTCCTTGATGACTTTCACCGGAGGCGCTTCGGTCTTGGCGAAATGCCCCGCCTGGGGCTTGGTCACATTCTTCGTTTTCACGAACTCCACGAGGCCGATCTGCGCGGCTTCGTACCCGTCTCTGGCCAGCGTCTTCAACTGCGTAATCACGCACGGGCCCGCCTGCAGCACCGTGATCGGGTGCACGTCGCCCTTCTCGTCGAAGACCTGCGTCATGCCGATCTTCTTACCCACAATTCCCGTAACTGCCATGTCTTCCTCACCTCATCATGCGATGTTGACTCCATCGCACTGCCGGAATGCTTGACGAGCTTCTAGCTGCTAGCTTCTAGCTCCTAGCCTTTTCTTGCCAGGAATAGGCCATCAACTCGTCGAACTCAAAAACTTCGTTTCGTCATCGCCGCCGATTCCGCCTCAATCGAGCTAGAGGCTAGAAGCTAGCAGCTAGAAGCTCGAAAAATAGCTTCGCTATTTTTCGAACGCCTTGATCTCCACATCGACGCCCGCCGGCAAGTCGAGCTTCATCAGCGCGTCCACCGTCTGCTGCGTCGGCTCGAGAATGTCGATCAGCCGCTTGTGCGTGCGAATCTCGAACGCCTCGCGCGACTTCTTGTCCACGTGCGGCGAACGCAGCACGCAGTATTTGTTCTTGATCGTCGGCAAGGGAATCGGGCCCGCCACCGTTGCTCCGGTGCGCTTGGCCGTCTCCACAATCTCGCCGGTCGAGGTGTCCAGCACGCGATAATCGTATGCCTTCAGCCGGATGCGAATCCTCTGTCCTACCATGCTTGCCCATCTTCCCCGCGAAGGGAGAGCCCGAAAGCTCCCCGACCGCGATAACTGACGACTGTTCCCTGATCCCTTACTTCAGAATCTCCGAGATCGTTCCCGCGCCCACCGTGCGCCCGCCTTCGCGGATCGCAAACCGGAGCCCCTTTTCCAGTGCCACCGGCGTAATCAGCTCCACCTGCAACTGCACGTTGTCGCCCGGCATCACCATCTC
>PLGM01000209.1 GCA_003139795.1 Acidobacteriaceae bacterium
GCTCGATGGCGGCCATCACGCTCACGGCCGACTCCAGCGCTTCCTCACGCCGCTCGCGCCACACCTGGGCCATGGTGAGCAGCACGCGCCCAAAGCCCGGCCGGCCATAGCGGTCGTCGCGGGGAAAGTAAGTGCCGCCAAAGTAGGGACGGCCGTCGGGGGTCAGAATGGCCGTCAACGGCCAGCCGCCCTGGCCGGCGATGGCCGCGACCGCGGCCTGGTAGCGCGCATCCACGTCGGGCCGTTCGTCGCGATCCACCTTCACGGCCACGAAATTCTGATTGATGAACGCGGCAATCTCGGCGTTCTCATAGGACTCCCGGTCCATGACGTGGCACCAGTGGCACCACACGGCGCCAATGTCCAGCAGGATGGGCTTGTCTTCAGCCTGGGCGCGCGCAAAGGCCGCCTCGCCCCACGCGTGCCACTGGACCGGCTGATGCCGGGCCGAGAGCAAGTAGGACGAGGCTGCCTGTGCAAGCAGGTTGTCGTCGGCGGGCGTGGGGACCTGGTCCGGAATCATGGCCTGAGAATACATGGGTTATGCCCGGAACTGCCAGCATGTTCTTTGCGGAATGCGCAACTTTTTACACCGCGAGCTGCACGCTTTTGCACTTGGAGCTAGACTGCGAAGCTAACTTCCGGCCAGTTCCGCCTCGATGGCCGCGACCAGTGCGAGCGCATCCGGCTGGGTGTCGGGCGCAAACCGCTCCACCACTTCGCCGGAGCGGCTGACGAGGAATTTCTCGAAGTTCCACAGCACCTCAGGCTCGGGGTTGGCTTCGATTCCGTAGCCCTTCAGCTTTTCGCGGAACGGAACCTCGGACAGGCTGACGGCTTTGGGCTGCGCGGCGATCAGGGCCGCGTAGAGCGGATGCTTCTGCTGGCCGACCACGGTGATCTTGTCGAAGAGCGGAAACTTTACGCCGAAGTTGGTGGTGCAGAACGCCTGAATCTCCTCGTTCGTTCCCGGCTCCTGGGCCTTGAAGTCATTGGCCGGGAAGCCGGCAATCACCAGCCCCTGGCCCTTGTATTGCTCGTAGAGCTTTTCCAGGCCCTCATACTGCGGCGTAAGGCCGCACTTCGAGGCCACGTTGACGACCAGCAGAACATGGCCCTTGAACTCGGCCAGCGAAGTTTCTTCCCCGGTGATCTTACGAACCGGAATGTCATAGATTGATGCGCTCATGATTGCTCCTTGCTTCCTTTCCATCTTACTAAGACCTGCCCGGCTCTATGGCTTGGTGGCCAGGATGAGCGGCGACGGTCCATGTGTGGCGAGGGTGCGCGCACTTTCGAATCCGGCCTCGCGCAGCCAGGCGCCGATCTCTTCAAAGGAGTATGTGTCTCCGCGATCGGTGTTCACCAGCATGTTGATGGCAAAGGTCAGGCCATTCATGGGTCCGGTCCTGTCCGCATTCACCAGGAACTCGGCAATGGCGACGGTTGCGCCGGAGGCGAGCGCATCGAAGGTCTTTTCCAGCAGCGCCTTGCTGCGGCCGATGCCTTCGCTGTGCAGGATGTGACCGAGCGTGGCCACGTTGTGACCGCTGCCGAAGTCCGCTTCCAGCAGGTCGCCTTCATGGAAGCTGAAGCGTTCCGCCAGGCCAAAGCGGGCCACGGTCGCGCGGGTAACGGGGATCACGCCATGCCAGTCGACGGCAGTGACGCGCACCTGCGCGGCACTCTGGGCCAGGGCGATGCCCCAGACTCCCGAACCGGCGGCAAGATCGAGCACGCTGACCGGGCCCGTGGCGGCGCTCAGATCGAGGTGGGAGGCGAGCTCCTGGGCCACGTGATAGCTCATGGGGAAGATGTCGTTGACGAACTGCTGGAAGAATTCGCTGCCCGGCCCCTGCTGATTGACAGCCGCGACGGGCAGGCCGGTGGCTACCACCTCGTTCAGGTGCAGCCATCGGGGAAGCAGGTGCTCGCTGGTGTGGCGAATGAGTCCGCCTTGGAACTTCGGCCTGGTGCTGACCAGAAATGCGGCGCTCTCGGGCGCCAGCGAATAGTTGCCCTCGCGGTCCTTGCGCAGAAAATCGAGGCCGACAAGAAAGTTGAGAATCGCGGCCAGGCCGCGTTCCGAGGCGCCGGTCGCCTGATGAATCTCGTGGAGGGATTTTGGCCCGCCATCCAACACGTCGAAGACATGGTGGCGGATGGCCGCCTCAAGGACCAGGGGCGCAGCGTAGCCAAAGGCAAATTGGTAGATGCGCTCGGGCGTTACGGGGGCGCTAACTTGTGGTGTCATTTCGACCTCGTTCAAATGAATCAGGTTGGAGAAGCCGCTGCGGAATCATAGCAGAGCGGAATTTGCGGTAGTGTGAATTTCTCCCGCTCTGCCCGTCAACCCAGCAGTTGCTTGGCCACCCGGATGTATAACTCGATTGCTTCGAGCAGCTCCTTCTTGGCCAGCTTCTCAAAGGGCGTATGAGCTACGTGGATGGAGCCTGGCCCCAGCAGCAGCGGCTCGCCCCAGTTCGATAACTGCGGAATATCGGTGGTGAACTTGGCGATCATGGTGGGCACCCCCTCGACGGCGCGCAGGCGGACGAAGGGAATTTCCAGAGTGAAATCGACTTCGGCCAGTCCGGCGGCGGCTTCGACCAGCGCGGCGCGCACCGGGGCCGAGTCGCCCACCAGGCGGACCAGCACCTGCGCTTCGGCCTGGTCGGCGATGACGTTGGGAGCGTGGCCGCCTTGAATCTGGCCGATGTTGAGCGTGCTGGGGCCGACGTCTTCAAGCGTCGGCAGCGGGAGGGCCAGCATTTTCCCGAGCGCCTCGACCAGCTTGTGGACGGCGCTGTCTCCCAATTCCGGATAGGCGGAGTGGGCCATCTTGCCGGTGGACTTAAGCACGGCGCGCAGGGCGCCTTTGGAGGCCAGAGCAAGGCGATTGTCGGTAGGCTCGCCGTTGATGAGGAAGCGGCTGCCTTTGGGCGTCAGATTGGCGGCCTTGGCGCCGGCGGAGTCGCGCTCTTCGCCGCTGACGAACAAGACGCCAATCCGAAACCCCGCCGCGCGGAGCGCTTCGGCGGCGGCTACCTGGGCGGCGATGATTCCCTTGGCGTCTGAGACGCCGCGGCCGTACATGAAGTTCGCGTCTTCGCTGAAGGGGATGTAGGGCGGAACGGTATCCATGTGGGTGGAAAACACCAGGTCGGGCGTCTCGCCGGCCGTGCCGGCGTAGACGTTCCAGCGCGGGCCGGCGGTGGCGCTCTCGGGCGGCTGGGCCACGGGGGTCTTTTCGACTGCCCAGCCGCGGCCGGCGAGGCAATCGGCCAGGAAGTCGCCCACCGCGCCCTCGTGGTAGGTCGTGGACTCGATTTCGCACAACGCGCGGGTAAAGCGAATGGGGTCGATAGGATGAGCCGGCGGACAATCGGTCATGATGCTGCCAGAATACTCCAGAGGGTGGCTCCCGCCTTACAGGGTGATCGCAGCACCAGAGGTCAAACGATTTGCCTCTTGCGAGCCCACGAACGAGACCAATGCAGGGAACTCTCCACCGTAACCGTGTGGAAGGCGAAAAAATCCCCGGAAGCGCGTAGAATGGAGAGTGGAATGAGCGCGACAATTGCACCCGTCCGCACCAGCACGATTCCGGCGCCAGCCCTGTTGCGCAGCGTGGAACTGGCCGGCCCCGCCGGCCGCCTGGAAGCGATGGTGAACGAAGGCGCGCCCGATGCTCCGTTTGCGGCGGTGGTTTGCCATCCTCATCCGCAGGGCGGCGGCAACCTGCACAACAAGGTGGTCTACAGCGCCATGAAGGTTCTGAACGATCCGGAGTGGGGGCTCGCGCTGCCGGTTTTGCGCTTCAACTTTCGCGGCACGGGCCTCAGCCAGGGCACCTACGATGGCCTGGCTGAAACGGGCGATGTGCTGGCTGCTTTGGACTGGATTGTAAACGAATACAATCGCCCGCTGGTGCTGGCCGGCTTCAGCTTCGGCGCGGCCATGGCGGTCAATGCCCTCGCAGGGGCTTGTTGCGGCCAGGACCCAATCCGCAGCCAGGTTCGCGCCCTCATCGCGCTCGCCCTGCCCACCCAGGCGGATGGATGCAATTTTCACTATCCCTTCCTGCGGCACTGCACCATCCCCAAACTTTTCCTCAGCGGAGACCAAGACCAGTACGCGCCGGCCGCACAGTTGGCGCAAGTGGCCGCCTCCTCTGCCGACCCTAAACGGCTGCTGCTTCTCGGCGGCGGCGATCACTTCTTTACAGGTCAACTGGAGCCCATGCAGCAAGCGCTCTCCGGTTGGCTCAAGGAGCAACTGCAATGACCCCGGTCAGCGAAATCGCCCTGGAAACCATGCACGCCACAGCTACCGAGATCTTTACCGGCGCCGTGGCCGCCTGCAACATCGCATCGGCGTTCGATCGGCGCATTCGCTTTGAGGGCCACAGGCTGCACCGGCTTCTCCCCGACGGCAGCGGCCCGGCGACCATCGATCTTTCCTGCTACAAGCGGATCTTCGTGATTGCGCTGGGCAAGGCCGCCAGTCCCATGCTGGATACGCTGCTGGAGCGCATGACCCGCCGCAACGGCGTGCGCGGCATCTGTTGCTCGAACCAGTTGCCCAAGAACCGCAACTGGCGCTTTCGCTACTTTGAGGGCGGCCACCCGCTGCCCAATGAAGACTCCTTCGCCGCCGCCCGCGCCACTCTGGCCATGCTGCGCAAGGCCCGCAAAGACACGCTGATTTTCTTTCTTATCTCCGGGGGCGGCTCGGCCATGTTCGACCTGCCGCTGGCCCCCCATATCACTCTCGAGGAGACCATCGCCTTCCACCAGTTGCTGCTGGCCTCGGGTGCGCCGATCAACGAGATCAATACCCTGCGCAAGCATTTTTCCGCGGTGAAAGGCGGACGGCTGGCCATGGCCGCGCCGGAGGCGGCCAAGGTGAGCCTGCTGGTGCCCGATGTGCCGCTGCGCACGCTGGACGCGCTCTCCTCCGGCCCCACTTCGCCGGATCACTCGACGGTGGCCGAGGTGCGCGAGCTGCTGGCCAGATACGATCTGAACCCCAGGCTGCCGCCCTCCATCCGCGCCTTCTTTGAGCGCGAAGACCTGCCCGAATCGCCCGGCAACAAAGGTTGGCGTCCGCCTTTCTTCCCCCGCATCGGCAAAGCCGAGGCCGTCCCGGCGCGGCGCGTCACCTCAGCCGCCACCATGAGCGGCGAAAACGAGGCCTTTCGCGATTCGGTCTTCGAGATTCTGCTCTCCAGCCACGACCTGGTGGAAAACGCCCGCGCCCTGGCCGTGAAGGCCGGCTTCCACGTGGCGGTGGACAACAGTTGCGACGACTGGGACTATGCCGACGCCGCTCGCTACCTGCTGGAGCGCTTCCACGCCCTGCGCGCCGTCCACCCACGGCTTTGCCTGATCTCCGTCGGCGAGGTGACGGTCGCGATGGACCGCACCCCCGGCGCCGGCGGCCGCAACCAGCAGTTTGTCATGGCCTGCGCGCTGGAACTGGAGAAGCATGCGGGCCAGCGGCTGACCGTGCTAAGCGCCGGCTCCGACGGCATCGACGGCAACACCAAGGCGGCCGGGGCCATCGCCGACCCTACCACCGTGGCCCGCGCCCACGCCTTCGGATTTCACCTGAAGGCGTCGCTGGCGGCCTTCAATGCCTGTCCGCTCTTCACCGCTCTCGGCGACTCCGTGGTCACCGGCCCCACCGGCCAGAACCTGCGCGATCTGCGCCTGTTGCTTGCGGAAAAGGATTAGTGCAGGTTCGCGGCGGCGGGACCTCACCCGCCGGCTATGCGGAGCGCAAAGGCGTCGAGCCCGTTCCCGGCCGGCGTGGCGAGAAAAAATGAGGGTAAGGATCGGCGATTTGCACCAGGCTGCCCAGGAGTTCCGCAGAAACCTGTAGAATGCTATAGCATTATTTTCACCCTTGGTCGAGGATTCGTTCGTGGTTCGAATTCGCAAAGGTACGCGCAAGACAGTCGCCAAGACGCCCGATATTCGCACCGTAGCCGCCCTGGCCAAGGTTTCCATCGCTACAGTCTCCAGAACCATCAACGGGTCTCCGGTGGTCAGCGACCGCCTTTCCAAGCGCGTCTGGCAGGCCATCGAGCAGTTGAATTACTTTCCCAACACCCATGCGCGCAGCCTGGTCTCGGGCCGCAGCCGTTTTCTCGGCATCATTGTCGAAAACATTACCAATCCCTTTTTCCCTGAGCTGATCCAGAGCTTTGAAGAGGTTGCGGTCGCCCACGGGTACGAGATCCTGATCAGCTCCTCGAACAGCGACGCCGCCGTTCTGGCCAACTGTGTGCGCCGCATGCTGGAGCGCAAGGTCGAGGGCGTGGCCGTGCTCAGTTTTGGCGCGGAAGCACCGGTGCTGGACCAGTTGGTGCACCGCGACATTCCCATCGTGCTGGCCGAGTTCCGCCTGGGAGACCCCAAAGTCAGCACCATCCTGATGGACTACAACACCGGCATCCGTGAGGCCATAAAACATCTGGTTGAACTGGGGCATCGCAAGATTGCGTTTCTGGCCGGGCCGTACAAATTGCACTCGGCCATCACGCGGGAAAACGACTACCGCGCGGCGATGGAAGAAGCGGGGCTGGCGATCCAGAAGAACTGGGTGATCGAGTGCGACCACACGCTCAAGGGTGGCGTGGCCGGGTTTGAAAAGTTGCAGGCGCTGGCAACGCGACCGACGGCGATTTTGTGCTCCAACGACATGACGGCCATCGGCGTTCTGCGCGCCGCTTACATTGAGGGCCTGCGCGTGCCCGAAGACGTGTCGGTGATCGGCCTGGACGACATCGACTTCGCCGAGTTCACGGTGCCGCCGCTGACCACCATCCGCCTGTCCCGCGCCGACCTGGCGCGCGCCGCCTTCGAGGCGCTTCGCTTGCAGGCCGAGGAACCCGACAATCCGAAGATACAGCGCGAATTTCTGGTCTCCACCAACCTTGTAGTGCGGGGCACGACGGCGCCGCCGCCGGCGGAAGCAAAGTAAGCGTTCGAATAACTTCGACGGCTTTTGACGATTTTTGCTACAATCGCGCGCATTATGAAGAAATGGCTCCTGCTTCTTTGCCTGGCTTCAACGCTACCTGCGGCGGCCCAGGACCGGTGTCCACGGAAAGGCAGCAGAGGAACTGGGCACCCGGCGGAAGCATTGGACAAGGTGCTTGGCGATCACCAATTGTGGGTGAAAACCAACGGGGCCCAAGGGGCCCGGGGAGACCTCAGCGGCTGGAATCTCCAAGGCAAGGATCTCCACAATCGAACTCTGCGCGGAATCGACCTTTCCGGCGCAAACCTCAGCGAGGCAAACCTTGCCGGAGCGGATCTCTCGAGCCCGGACCCAAAAGATTCCGACAAGACGACCGACCTGACCGGGGCAACCCTCTGCGGAGCTATTCTCGTGGGAGCGAATCTGAATGGCGCGTACCTGGGCGGAGGGGACCTCATTCAAAGCGGGGCGGACCTGCGCGGAGCTTGTCTCCGAGGAGCGGATCTCACCAATGCGGATCTCACCAATGCGGACCTCTCCGAACTCCTCGGTGAGGACCTCCAGCCCATCCAGCGGGAGACCCCATCCCAACGCGAGAGCCAGTTCCCAACCTGTGCCAGTGTGAAGGACCTGACAAAGGCAGGCATCACAAAAGTGGGCCCCTACAAAGTGGTGAACCAGGCTGGCCTCCTTCCCGCTGATCTCAGGGATGCCATTCTGAAAGATACTCAGTTCGAGCAAGCGAACCTGGAAGGGGCTCTTTACCAGCCCGGGGAAAGTCCGGAACCTGAACTCTTTAACGCGGCTCACAATTTGGATTCGATGATTTACGTGGACAACCCTCGGCCAATTGTCACCCTTAGGAAAGCGCTTGAAGATGCCGGCTTTGAGCAGGAAGAACGGCAGGTGAACCGGGCCTATCACAGTGCTCAGGAAACGCGTCTCGAACGGGTGTTCTTCGACTGGACCTGCGCATGGGGGGCCGATGCGATGCGGCCACTTGAGATCATCGCTGCGCTTTCAGGCCTTTGCACGCTCATATATTGGATCGGCATGCATTTCAGGCTGAAAAGAAGCGGCCTGTATATGATTGCCAAAGCCAAGCCTGTCGCTCCTGATGGAGCCAAGGAACGCGTCTCTCGCATCGCTGTCAAACGTGCGCCCTATGCTTCGATTCTTGGCCGGCTGGGTCCGAATCCTGGCAGGAGGGCTCGATCCTCAGCCAGGCGGCGGTGGCTTGTGAGCATTTTCAGAACCGAGCTGAAGGCTCTCAGTACAGCGCTGCTCTTCAGTTTGATGAGCGCGTTCAATATCGGCTTTGAAGGGTTCAATCCCGGTCTCTGGATTCGCATGCTCCAGCCGCGTGAATTCGATCTCAAAGCCGGCGGTTGGATGCGCACGGTCTCGGGACTTCAATCGCTGATTGGCGCCGGGCTGATTGCGCTATCCGTGCTCAGCTACTTCGGGCATCCGTTCGAATAGTGCTCTGCCGTGAAACTCCCCCCTGATGGGTTTCACCATGCCGGTCTATCGAGAAAGGGCGCATGCGGCGAGGAAAGGCCGCATCCGCAGAGGGAATGCGGCCTTGGGCTCAATTCAGCTCAATTGCCAGGGTGCGCGATAAGGGCGCGACAGCAGTTCGCTGGCGGCGCTGTCGTTGAGGATCTTCTCCTGTGCCACATCCCATTGGAGTTTGCGTCCGACCAGCATGGAGATTAGGCCCAGATGGCCCGGAAGCGTGGAATGATGCGCCGTCTCGACGGGGGCGATGGTCGGCTTGCGGGATTTTACGCTGTCGAGGAAGTTGCGCCGATGCTCAACGGACTCATACAGCTTCACCTTGCGGAGATCGTCGGGAAGGGAGTCTCCCTTGATCCAGGCAGGATTGGACGCGTCAAATCCACCACGATCGACCCACACCCAGCCGTCGGTCCCGATCCATTTGGTTCCCATCATGATTGCGGGATGGCCGCCGGCAATGGTGATCCCGACATCAACCGGATAATGAGTAACTTCCTTGCGATACTTGCACTCGACCATGTATGTCGTGGCCGTGTTCCATACAGCATTTGCCGCCGGAAACTCGCCGTGACCTTCGATTTCAGACGGACCGGTCTGATCGAAGCCCAGGCCCCAATGCGCGATGTCGCCGTGGTGGCCGATCCAGTCCAGCAACTGGCCGCCGCCGGTATTGTAGTTCCAGCGCCAGTTCTGGTAGACGCGAGCCTCGATGTAGGGCTCCGACTTCGATGGTCCGAGCCATCGGTCGAAGTCCAGTTCAGGCGGAGGCTCGGTGACGGCCAGATCCCAGGCGGGAGTTCCCGGCACGATCTGGGCGGGACTGGTGATTTTGTCCGGCAGCGAGGAAAGTTTGGCAAGCAGCGCGGGAACTGTACCGGGGAAATCGTGGTGGCCGCCGGGCAGGCCGACCTCAACGCGCACGACATTGCCGATCAGACCGTTGCGGACAATCTCCGCCGCCTTGTGAAATGAGGGCAATGAACGCTGCCAGGAGCCGGCCTGCCAGATGATGCCGTTCTGCTGGACGGCTTTGACGATTGCCTGTTGCTCGTGGACGGTGCGGGCAAGCGGCTTCTCGCCATAAATGTCCTTTTTCCGTCTTGCGGCTTCAGTTGCCACCAGCGCGTGCCAGTGGTCGGGCACCGCGATCATGATGGCGTCAATATCGTCCCGCGCCAGCAGTTCGCGATAGTCGCGATAGGCCTTGCAGTCCTGGTTCCCGTAGCGCGTGTTGATGGTGTCCACGGCGGCCTGCAGGTGACCCGTGTGCAGGTCGCACGCTGCCACAATCTGACAATCGTCCTCCGCCAGGAACGCCTTGGTGTTGGCTGGCCCCATCATGCCCCAGCCGATGACGCCCAGCGTGATGCGATTGGAAGCGGAAGGCCGCCCTGCGCCCCATGCGCCGGCGGGCAGGATCGCCGCGGCTCCGGCTGCCTTGAGAAAATCGCGCCGGGTTAATGGAGCAAGTGGACTGGAACCGGAAAGCAGGTTTTTCATCATCGTCTCCGAGGTTGTTTCTGCCGCCCGCCAGAGCCCGTACAGGCTGCTTCTGGAAGCCGGCATTGATATCCGTAGGAATTGTTGCACACGAAGCTTGGCATGCCGGCTCTCAGCGAAAAACTAACCCTATTGAAGAGCGAGGACGGCGCCGCTGCGCATGGCTTCAATCTCCGCATGGGTGGCGTCGGCGGCGGTGCGGCGGTCGGGGTAAACCTGCGGTTCGCCAAAGGTGACCTCGGCGGAAAAGCCGGGTGTGCCCAGCGCCTTCACGAGATGGGGCAGAAACGGCGCGTTGCCATACCAGCACAGCTCCCGCTCCGCAACGCCGCCCTCGATCACGTAGCGGACGGCGGCGGCCGTGATGGGCGCGCCCGCGGACGTGGCCGGGTCGATGAGCCGGGAGTGAAAGCGCAGCACCTGGCTGCCATCGGTGCTGGTGCCCTCGGGAAAGAGCAGCACCGGAATCGGAAGCTTGAGACGCTCGGTCATCTGGTCGGCAACGGACATGGCGCTGGCCAGGCTCGAGCGGTCGAGAAAGATGGTTCCGCCGCTGCGCGCCGCCTTGCCGAAGAAGGGCCAGCCGACGATCTCCATCTTGGCGACAAAGAAGCAGGGCATGGCCGCGCTGAGGATGAGAATGTCGAGATAGCTTAGGTGGTTGGCGACGACCAGTCCGCGGAAGGGCGGATGGCCTTCAACCTGGTAGCCGATGCCCAGGCCGGCCAGTATCCCACGGGCCGATTGCTGGACCCACAGGGCGCGCCGCTCCATCGTAAGAGGACCGCGCAGGCGCAGGAGCCAGAAGCGGAGAACGACCATGGCGAGAGCCAATCCCAGCGCCACAGCGCGCCGGAACCTGCGCAGCATCATTGGATAAGCGGAGCGAGGAAGCGATTGCGCGCCGAGGGCGAGATCAACCTGAGATCGAGCATGGTAAGGAAATCGATGGTGCCAAAATCACGGTCCCAGGCCGGCGGCCCGGCAATGCGCGCGCCGATGGCCAGATAGGTCTTCAGCAGCTTGGGCGCCTTGACGGGGGTCCGCAACGATGAGTCGGCCTGGGGATCGTGCTGGCAGGGCGACGGCTGTGCATGTGCGCCCCTTTGCTCGCTGGGACAGGCGTAAGCGGCGGTCGGCTCCGTCTCGAACTCCGGTGAAACCCGGTATTGCTCAAGCTGGTTGTACATCTGCCAGCCCTCCGCCGGGTCTTTCGAGTTCAACGATGAGCAGCCGATCAAGTAACGCAGCCCCATGTTGGTAGCATACTGCGCGATCCCCCTCCATAACAAGGTCAGCACCTCGGGAGTGCGGTGTTCGCGGTCGATGGAGGCGCGGCCTAGCTCCAGAATGCCTGCCCGGAGCGGCTCATAGGGGGCAAAGCTGAACTCCTGCTCGGAGTAGTAGCCCAGGTTGCGCGCGGCGGTCGCGCCGGACTGCATCCTGTAGGTCCCCACGATGCGCGTGGCCGGATTGTCCTCCAGCTTGTCCTCCACCAGCAGGTGCTCGCAGCAAAGGTCGAAGCGGTCGGTGTCCAATCCTGTTTGATAGGAGCTCTCCAGCCCCTCGCCCAGCTCGATGTTGAAGACCTTGAAGCGCAACCGGCAGGCGGCGTCGCGATCTTCGGCGGTCTGGGCGAGCCGCAGCCGGTAGCGGCCCACCTCCGCGTGAATGCGCGGTTTGGCCGGGGCCGGAGCCAGGGATGGGATAAAGGTGGGAAAGTCTATTTCCACCAGGGGAGTGGAACCGATGGCCAGCTTCAATGGTACTTTGTGCCGCTCGTACGGGATCACGCGGACAGTATGAGCCCGCAATTGTCAAAGGACTGTCAAGCGGACGCGAATAAGGTGCAAATACTCTGTTCGGTCGGTAACTCGCCAGTAATAGAAAAGGCCCTCGCGCCGGGAGAGCCCTTGATCGAGTAACTCAAAGAGCGGGAACTTAGCGTCAGCCGCCCGCGATCGATGGAATGACCAGCACCTCGTCGCCGTCCTTGAAGCTGTACTTCTCGTTGCCCAGGAAGCGGATATCTTCCTCATTGACATAGAAGTTGATGAAGCGGCGAATCTGGCCGTCCTCGCCGCGCAGGTGCTGGCGCAGGGCCGGGAAACGGCTCTCGAGTTCCGTAACCAGCTCGGGCAGATTGGCGGCCGTCGAGGAGATCTCGCGCACGTTGCTGGTGTGCTTCTGGAATGCATTCGGCAACAGCACTCTAACGGGCATAACTTTCTCCCATCAGGCTGAGTACCTGCTTCACGGCGTTGCGCTCTTCCACAAAGTTTTCAAAGTCGCTCAACCGCGGACGGATGGCCTGCTCCTGCTCATAGGCCCCGAGCAGGCAATCGGTGGTTTTCAGGCCGTTGCCGGTGATGCAGGCAACGGTAAGCTCGCCGGGCTGGATGCGGCCGTGAGCATAGAGCCGGGCCGTTACTGCAGTCGTCACGCCGCCGGCGGTCTCGGTAAAGATGCCCTCGGTCTCGGCCAGTTCCTGGATGGCGGAAACGATTTCGACGTCGGACACGTCCTCGGCCCAACCCCCGGAAGCGCGGATAGCGCGGGAAGCGTAGGGTCCGTCGGCCGGGTTGCCGATGGCCAGCGAGCGCGCGATGGTGTTGGGGCGCTGCGGTTCAATCACGTCGGTTCCGTTCTTGACCGCGGTGGAGATGGGCGAGCAGCCGGTCGCCTGCGCTCCAAAGAAGCGCACCGGCTTGTCCTCGACCAGGCCGAGCGCAATCAGCTCGCTGAAGGCCTTGCGGATCTTGGTAATCAGCGAACCGCCGGCCATGGGGCAAACAAGATTGTCCGGCAGCCGCCAGCCCAGTTGTTCGGCGATCTCGTAGCCCACCGTCTTCGAGCCCTCCGCGTAGTAGGGGCGCAGATTCACGTTCACAAAGCCCCAGTTGTAGCGGTCGGCGATCTGCGAGCAAAGCCGGTTGACGTGGTCGTAGTTGCCCTCGACGCGCACCAGCGTGGCGCCATAGACCTGGGTGTTGAGAATCTTGGCGGGCTCCAGATCGGCGGGGACGAGGATGAAGGTCTTCAATCCCAGGCGAGCGGCCTGCGCGGCCACGGCGTTGGCCAGGTTGCCGGTGGAAGAGCAGCCGACGGTGTCAAATCCGAAGGCCTGCGCATTGGCCAGGGCCACGGCCACCACGCGATCCTTGAAGCTGAGCGTGGGCATGCAGACGGCGTCGTTCTTGATGTAGAGATCGGTGGCGCCGATGTGGGAGCCCAGCCGCGGCGCCTTGACCAGCGGAGTCAACCCGGCGGGGGTCAGCGGCTCATAGCTGTCCGAGACGGGCAGCAGGGCGCGATAGCGCCACATATTAAGCGGTCCCTGGGAGATGGCTTCGCGGGTAAAGCGGGTGCGGGCGTACTCGAGGTCGAAGACCACCTCGAGCGGAGAAAAACACTCTTCACAGATGGAAAGCGGTTGAATCCCATAGGATCTGCCGCATTCTCGACATCGCAACTCGTAAGCAATGGTCACAAGTCCCTCGCAGACACCGAGAGCAACTGCGGATACGCGGGCGCGTGACCGGCTCAATAAAGAGCGAACCTGATAGGACTCGAATAACCTTGCGAGCCGCTTCGGCCAAGAGTGCTGAAGCGACCCCCGAATCTCATGTTCCCCGCCGAAGCGAGCGAGAGTTGACACCATACTCCTGGTTTGCCCAGGCAGGTTGTCGTGGCGTCACAGGGCCCGTCCCTCAGCCACTCTGCATGAAACTCAGGATTGCCCTTTGGGGGCAAAACTGAATGATTTGGTTTTACCACAGTGGCAAAGCCAACGCAAGCGTCTTTACAGCAAACGGCGCGCAAAGGCGCTCCAAAGGTCATTTGCGGGAATTAAAGCGGGAACGGGACGACGATTGGCCGTGTCAAGTCAAATCCGGCGATAGACCTGCCCGCGCGATTCAATATCGACAACCAGCAGGTTGGGGTCCTGGATCAAGAACAGAATGCGATAGCCGCCAACGCGAGCCGAACGCTTGTCGGTCCCCTGAAGTGGATAGGAGTTGCGGGGATTCAGCGGGTCAGCGGCTACCGCTTCGATCTTTTCGCGTACTCTTCTCCGGGTCGGAGCATCCAGCGCTTCAAGGCTCTTTGTCGCGTTCTTGGTAAGAACAATCTCAAGCGGCAACGTCATCAAACTGCGGCCCAAGGAACGACGTCGCCCTTGGCCAGGTCCGCCAAGGCCGCATCGAACTTGGCATTCGTCTCCTCGGGGCTGCTCATCGCGTCAAACCAATCCGCTACGTCGAGGATGCGCTCCGACTGAATTTGCAGACGGGCTATCCTCCTATTAATCAATCCATGCAGAGGAATGCCATCGGGCAAAGGCTGAAGCCGTTTGCAGTCCGCGTACAACTTCAAGAGGATATCTCGGCCCACCCGAATCATCTCGCCAGGCATCTCTGGTGGGAACGGTACAGGCCGATCATATTCCTTGAGTATTTCGTCCAGGTCCCGGTTGAGCCTGCCAAACTTCCAATATATCTGCCATGAAGAAAGCAGCGAGAAGGCCACAAGTCTCGGCCGATCCAGCCTGGCTGCCAACTCCGAGGCAACAGAAAGCCCGGCGTACACACGCGCATTCCAAAGATCCCTTCCGATCTCCATCGTGCTAGTCGCACTCATCTGTTCCCTCCTCTCCTGCAAGCGAGCGGTCGACCGCAGCCGACAGCCATCCCACTTAGAAGTATATCCCTAAGCGGGGCTTCCCCTTCAGTTGGTGTACACCCGCACGTAGTCCACCACCATCTGCGAGGGGAATACGGTGGTGGCGTTGGGGGAACCAGGCCAATCTCCGCCAACTGCCAGGTTCAGGATGACAAACTCCGGGCCTGTATCGAATGGCCAGGTCCCGGCCTGGGTGCTGGGCGTGAAGGTGGCATAGACGTTGGCGGGATTGTCCAAATAGTACTGAATCTGGCCCTTGGTCCAGATCATGCCGTAGATATGCCAGGCGGCTGCGGAAAACCCCGCCGGATGATTTTGAACGCCGCCGTTCAGCCCCGTTCCATGAACCGATCCCTGCACCCAGTCGAAGCCCTCGTTCTCCGGGTTGCTCCCATCGATGTGCTCCATCACGTCAAGTTCGCCGCAGGCCGGCCAGCTGATGGTGGTGATGTTGTTGCCCAGCAGCCAGAAGGCGGGCCACATTCCTTGCGACTCGGGCAGCATCATGCGCGCCTCAATGCGTCCGTACTGGAAGCTGAACAGCCCCTCGGTCTTTAGCCGGGCCGAGGTGTAGACCGCTGTCCCGGCCGTGGGCTGCTGCGCCACGATGTGCAGATAGCCGTCGGCGCCCAAATACGCATTCGGGCTCGCCGGGTTGCACGGAGACGTTGCCGAACCCCAGGCGCAGTAGGTCTCAAGCTCGTTGTTGCCGCAACAGTCGGTCCCGGTGTCGTAGGTCCAGACCAGCGGATTGGGCTGCGCGTTGGCACTGGTGGAGTTCGAGAACTCGTCAGACCAGACCAGCGTTCCCGAGGGGATGTTGGGCGCGAAGCTCTGGCTGGCAACGCTGCTCGCCGAGTCGCCCGATGCCGTGGCGATGGCCTTGACCGTCTGGTTCGAGGCCACCAGAAACGGCGCCAGGTATTGCAACGACGACGCGCTGGGCGTCGAGCCGTCCAAGGAGTAATAAATCGTGGCCCCGGAAGTTGTGGAGGCCAGGCTCACTACCACGGCGCCGTTCTGCGCGGCGGTGGTGGTGATGGTAGGCGCGGCCGCCTGTGGACCTTGAACGGGGCCCCCGTCCACGCTGCCGCCTCCACTGCATCCGCACAACAAAGCACCCGACAAAAGAACCGCCGTCAGCATCGCCGCACCTGCCCGCATTCCGAACGTCCCCATCTTGAAGCGGGGCAAGCTGCGCTCATCCCGCCGCAACCATCAGACCACTGCCGGAATCCCTGCGTCAAACGCGGACGGATGGGATCGACAAAGCTGCAGGCTGAAGCCTAAGCACAACGGAGGTCCGAGCGCCCTCTGCCAGCGGGGGCGCTTATGTGTTTCACATTTGATCGGTAAGCGTATCGATAGAAAAAAACGAACGGCCGAGAGAGCGTTCGCCGTTTAGCGATCGCCCCTTGGCCGTTCGAGGAGGACACACATGAACCGTTCTTACCGTGATTCCACTGTTACACAAGCGGCGATAATTATACGCAAATCGGATCTGTGCAAAACCGCGGGCCGCCCAATTCAATCCGCGAGTGTCATTCCGGCACTGCGGGCAGGTGCTGCCGGAAGGCCTGCCTGAGCCGCGGGCTGCCGGCCTGCTCGACGGCCTGCTCCACGCGGGCGCGCAACTCGGTATTGGGCGCGATGCGGCCGATGGCCTCGATGGCCGCGGGCGCTTCGAATGCATCCCGCGCGATGAGCGCAATCAGAAAGTCCAGCGCTTCAGGCAAACGGGTGAGCGCGATGGCGCTCAGCAGCACCGAGCCGAACCACGTATCGGCGCCGGCGCGCAGGCGCGCAAGCAGCGCGCCCAGAGCCTCAGGGGTGCGCATGTCGGCCAGCGCAAAAGCGGCTTCGGCAGCCAGGTCGTCACCTTCCTCAAGGTAACTGGCAACCAGCGGAATGGCGCGCTCGCCTTCAACGGCGAGCAGCGAAGAGTAGACCGCGCCCAGCACCTCGGGCTCGTCCTTTCCGAGCAGCGCGCGCAGCCGCAGCAGGAGCGCGGCGCTCACTCCGCCCACCTGGCCGATGGCCCGCGCTGCCTCCATGCGCACGGTTTTGTCGGTGTCCACAAGCGGCTCCAGCAGAATCGTGAGCAGCTCGGCGTCGGAGATGCCGGGGCAATCGACCAGCGCATGGGTGCATGTGCCGCGCAGGGCTCCGGCCGTATCCGACGAACCGCCCCACACCGGTTCCAACTGGTGGTGGCGCAGGCCGCGCAGGTAAGCGTCCTTTTGGCGGTGCTCCAGCTTGACGAGCGCCTTCGACAGCGCGTTCTTCGCCCAGCACTGCGGATCGGTCTTCTCTGCGTCGATGAAAAAACGGTCGAATGCCGCCAGCACCTCCGGCAGCAGCGCGAAGACTTCCGCATCCGCAACCAGCTTTGCGGCCTTGGCCACCAGAAAGTTGTTGCGGTGGGCGAGCGCCTTGCGCAGGTGCTCGATTGTGGCTGCGTCCGGAGCGGGGCCGGCTCTTACCGATTCAGCCAGCGCTTCCAGCTCCGCAAGCTCCTTGTCGAAGCCGCGCGACGAAGAGACTGGCTGCGCCAGCTTGCTGGAATGCTTCGCGCTCATGGGCTGATCCTCGCCGAGCTTCAGGATAGCTCGCGCCGGACGATAGGGTACAGGCCTCACACCACAAAATACTTGGCCTGCGGATGGTGCACGACGACGGCGTTGGTGCTTTGTTCGGGCTCCAGGTGGAACTGTTCGGTGAGGCGCACGCCGATGTTCTCCTCGGGCTTGAGCAGGTGGAAAATCTTCGTCTGGTCTTCCAAATTCGGGCAGGCCGGATAGCCGAACGAGTAGCGCGAGCCGCGGTATTTCTGATGGAACAGATCGGTAATGCGCGGCGAGTCTTCGCCCGCAATGGAGAGAAACTCGCGCGCCTGCTTGTGCGCCAACTCCGCCAGCGCCTCCGCTGTTTCCACCGAAAGCCCGTGCAGATAAAGATACTTGGTAAAGTCGCCGGCCTCGAAGAGCCTTGCGGTTTGCCTACTGGCCTCATCGCCCACGGTCACGATGCTAAAGCCCACCACATCGCGTTGCGCGGCGCCAATCGGCTCGAAGAAGTCGGCGATCGAAAGCCGCCTGCCCTGCGCCTGGCGCGGGAATGTGATGCGTTCCAGCTCGCGCTCCGGATCTTCGGGATCGAAGACGACCAGGTCGTCGCGGTCGCCGGCGCAGGGATAGAAGCCGATGATTGACTTGGGCTCGAACCAGCCCGCTGCCTTCACTTCTTCTTCGAGTTCAAGCAGAATGGGCCGGTACTTCTCTTCCACCAGGCGCAGATAATCGCCCTGCGCGGCGGTCTTGAGCTGCCATTGATTCTTGAACAGCGCGGTCTCGTTGAGATAGGGGAAAACTTCGTCGAGGTTGTAGTTCTTGAAGACGCGCGCGCCCCAGAAGGCCGGCTTGGGAACGGCCGCAACCCGCTCCACCACCGGCGATCGGCCCTCCGCGGTCAGCTCCACCAGGGTCAGCTCGGGCGTTTCCACGTTGCGTTTGGCAAAGACCTTCACCGTCTTGCCTTCAGTCTCGCGCTGCTCGCGCACGGCCGCGTCCTGCGACGTCAGATCGGTGAGGATGTGCAATCCGGCAAAGGCGTCTTCGGCATAAAACACCGGGCCCGCGTACTCCTTGCGCAAATCCTCTTCAACATATTTGCGGGTGAGCGCGGCGCCGCCGCAGACGACAGGCACAGCCATTCCCAGACGCTCCAGATCCTGCAACACATACTTCATTTCGAGCGTGGACTTGACCAGCAGGCCGCTCAAACCGATGGCGTCCGCGCCGATCTCGCGCGTGGCGGCGATGATGGCGTCGGAGGGCTGCTTGATGCCCAGGTTCACCACGCGATAGCCGTTGTTCGAAAGGATGATGTCGACCAGATTCTTGCCGATGTCGTGCACATCGCCCTTCACGGTCGCAAGCACCATCGTCCCCTTGCCGCCGCCGTCGGATTTCTCCATCCTCGGTTCGAGATACGCGACCGCGGCCTTCATCACCCCGGCCGAATCGAGCACCGAGGGCAACTGCATCTTGCGCGCGCCGAACAGGTCGCCCACCGTCTTCATGCCGTCAAGCAGCACGGTGTTGATCAGGTCGAGCGGGGTGTACGTAGTGAGAGCGGCTTCCAGAGCCTCTTCAAGCGATTGCTTGTTCTCGCCGTGGCCAATGGTGCGCTCCCCGCGGATGATGAGCTGCTTGAGCTTCTCGTCGGTGGAGAGATTCTCGACCTCGATCTCGTCCTCTTCGACAGAGCCCTTGCCCAGGCTTGTGAAGTGCGCCATGTAGTTCTGCAGGGGTTCGCTGCCGGTTCCATCGCTCGCCTGGAAGATGAGCTTGCGGGCCAGCTCGACTTCGATTTCGGGAATCTTGTAGAGCGGATAAATCTTCGAGTAGTTGACGATGGCCGCGTCCAGGCCCCGGTCTACGGCCTCCTTGAGGAAGACCGAGTTCAGCACGCGGCGCGCGTAGGCATTCAACCCGAAGGAGATGTTGGAGACGCCGAGCACCGTGCGCGAGCGCGGCAATTCGAGCTTGATGCGACGCACCGCTTCGAGCGTCTCGACGCCCGCCGAACGATAGTCCTCCTGGCCGGTTGAAATCGGCAGCGTGAGTGGATCGAAGATCAGGTCCTCGGAGCGCAGACCGTATTTGTCCACCGCAAGATCGTGGATGCGATGCGCAATCGCGACCTTGCGCTCTGCGGTGAGCGCCATGCCCTGTTCGTCGATGGTGAGCGCGATGACCGCGGCCCCGTAACGGCGCGCCATGGGCAGCACCAGGCTGGTGCGCTTCTCGCCGTCTTCAAGGTTGATGGAGTTGATGATGGGCTTGCCGGGAATGCGCTTGAGCGCCTCCTCGATGACGTTGGCCTCGGTCGAATCCACCAGGATGGGTGCAGTAACACGCGTGGCGATCTTTTCCAGAACCGCATTCATGTAACCCACTTCGTCCTCGCCGACGATGGCGCAGCACAGGTCGAGCATCTGCGAGCCCTCGGCCACCAGCCGCTTGGCCAGCGCGAGAATGCCGTCGTAGTCCTGGGCGCGCACCATGTTGCGGAAGTGCTCCAGGCGCGTGGTGGTGTTCATCTCCTCGGCGATGACGATGGGCTGCGCGTCGGCTTCGAGCGGCTGCGCGGAGAAGGCGCTGGCCGCGACCGATTGCGGCGTGACCACGCGGGGCGCGGGCCTGAGGCCGCGGACCGCCTCGACGACAGCGCGCAGGTGTTCAGGCGTGGTGCCGCAGCAGCCGCCAACGACCTGCACGCCGTATTCGGAGACAAAGCGGCGATGGTAAGCCGCCAGCTCCGCGGGCGTGAGCTTGTAAACCGCGTGGCCGCCCTCGTTCTGCGGCAGGCCGGCGTTGGGCAGCACGCTGATGGGCACGGTCGAGTTCTGACAGAGAAAGCGAACCGCGTCGTTCATCTCCGCCGGACCGGTGGCGCAGTTGAGACCGATCACATCGGGCTGAAATGTTTCGAGCACAGCCAGCGCCGCGCCAATCTCCGAGCCCAGCAGCATGGTCCCTGTGGCTTCCAGCGTGACCTGCACCTGAAGGGCAACCCGCCGCGGCGGGCTTCCGGTCGAGGGGATCTTGCCTTCGCGCGCGTCGCGAATGGCGTCCTGGCAGGCGGCCAGAGCGATCTTGGCCTGCAGCAAATCCTGGCAGGTCTCGATCAGCAGCACGTCCACGCCGCCCTCGATCAGCGCCTCGGCCTGCTCGCGATAGGCCGCGGCCATGGCGTCGTAGCCGATGTGGCCCAACGAGGGCAGCTTGGTGGTGGGTCCGATGGAGCCGGCCACAAAGCGCGGGTGTTCAAGGGTCGAGAAGGCGTCTGCCACTTCGCGCGCCAGCTTCGCGGCGGCAAGATTCAGCTCCCGGGTGCGATCCTGCAAGTCGTACTCGGCCAGCACGATGCTGGTCGAGCCAAAGCTGTCGGTCTCGATAACATCGCAGCCAACTTCGAGAAATGACCCATGAATCTCGCGGATCACGCCCGGCCGCGACAGCACCAGCAGCTCGTTGCACCCTTCCTTGCCCCAGAAATCCTCCGCGGTGAGGTTGTGCTTCTGCACACTGGTGCCCATCGCGCCGTCGTAAACGAGCACGCGTCGCTTCAGTTCTGAAAGAAAATCCGCCAAAACGCCTCCTGTCCGTATCGGCCGCCGGAAAAACGGGGAACGCGGCCAACACTCATAGGATAAATGGTTTGTGAATCGGCCATTTACCGGCACGCATCTCTGCGCATTTTTCACTTGCATTTGCATTGAAAAAAGGTATAACAGTTATACATATGCGCTTTCACTTCGATCCGCAGAAGAGCCAGCGGTTGAGGGAGAATCCGCGCCGGGGCATCGGCTTTGAAGAGGCGCAGAAGATTTTTGACCGCCCCTACTACCTCGATCAACGGTCGGACTGGCCTGAACAATACCGCGCGATCGGGTGGGTGGGAGAACGCTTGTACTCGCTCATTTTTGAGATACGAGAGGACGACGAGGGCGAGTTTTACCACCTGGTTACGCTTTGGAAATCTACCCGCGAAGAGGAGGAACTGTATGCCGAAAACACTTGAATCCCCCAAACCGCCGACCGCCGATGAGATCGCCGACCTCGCCGACAGGGGCGAGGACATCTCGCGCTTCTTCACCGGGAAGGGCAAGATGATGCCGCCGATTCAGCGTGTCAATGTGGATTTTGCGCTGCCGATGCTTCAGGAACTCGATGAAGCGGCCAGGAACCTGAATATCAGCCGTCAGGCGGTCATCAAGACGCTGCTGCGGCAGGCGCTGGACCAGCAGCAGCTAGCGCGGAGGGCGCGGTAACTTTTCAAATGCGTCCAGGCAGTCCTTCAGAGGGCGAAACGTACTTTACGCACGCATAGCGGCAGATGGACAATGGCACATGCCGTTGTGGCTCCTTCATCTCCTCCATCTCGCGCGCGACGGGTGGCTCCTTTTGGTGAGCGCGACGAGCACTAATACGCTCGGGTTCATCGTGTGGACCGTGGCGCTGACGATTGTCGGGTGGCTGTCCGCCGTAGTCCATACCGTTTTGAAACGAAGAAAGATCGAGCGGCGCGGCGCCTTTCTTCTTGCAGTACGCGAATCGTTGATGAGTGGATTTCTTCTGCTAATGGGAGTCCTCGCCCTCACGGGGGTCGCGTGGGCGTTTTCCGTCTCGGTGACAGTTTATCGAGATCATCAGCGCCTTGTAGGCCAAATCAGGGATTTGAGTCAATTTGCGGCCCGTAAGGAGCAAATCGAGCACGATCTCAATGCGGCCAACTCCAAAGCCGACAATTGGCAACAGGCATATCTTGGAGTCTCAAAGGGAGAACGTGTTCCCGACCGAATTCTGGATTCAGAAAACACGGATCGGCTGCATGTAAGGCTGATGGATTACGCGAAGAATTCTGGAGATCGGAGATATTCAACTGTCAAAATCGCGCCCGCTTTTTATGAGGATCAAGAATCTTCTGATTTGGCCCTTTATCTACTGAGGGTATTCAAGGATTCGCATTGGAGCGCTCAGTGGGAGGCCAGACACGATAAAAACTTGAAGGCGTTACTGAACCTATCGCCACCGGTGGGGATTGCAATCTACAGCGACGACCCACACAACCAAGCGAACTGGATCATGTGGCTGTTGAAAGATGCTGGCGTTGACTCCTACGTTGCAATAGACGTGCCTCAAGGGTTTAAAGGGGACACTGATTTGTGTTGGGTACAAACAGAACTTAAAGATGATAGCGCCCTGAATCCTGAGTACGACGATGGACCGGAGACCCTAAAGAGGTTCCATGGTCGTCTCTGTCAGATAAATTGCTACCTACTTTGTGTACCTACTTCGCCGTCAGAGCGGTCACCGGCACCAGCATATCTTCCTTGCGCATTACCAGGTTGGTGGCGTTCAGCGTGGCCAGCTCAAAGCCA
>PLGM01000158.1 GCA_003139795.1 Acidobacteriaceae bacterium
CAGTCCGCGGGGGCCCGGGTTTCGCGCCGCCGTGGAGGAAGAGAAGCCGCTGCAGGTGGCGGGCGCGATCAACGCCTATACGGCGCGGCTGGCCGAGGCCACGGGGTTCAGGGCGCTGTATCTCTCCGGCGGCGGCGTGGCGGCCAACTCGCTGGGGGTGCCGGACCTGGGGATCAGCACCATGGAAGATGTGCTGACCGATGTGCGGCGGATTACGGACGCGACCAGCCTGCCGCTGCTGGTGGACATCGATACGGGCTGGGGCGGGGCGTTCAACATTGCGCGAACGATTCGGTCGATGGAGAAAGCGGGCGCGGCGGCAGTACATATCGAAGACCAGGTGGGGGCCAAGCGCTGCGGTCACCGGCCGGGCAAGGAACTGGTGGCGGCGGGCGAGATGGCGGACCGGATCAAGGCTGCCGTGGACGCGCGGACCGACGAGCAGTTTGTGGTGATGGCGCGGACCGATGCCCTGGCCAATGAGGGGCTGGCGGCGGCGATCGAGCGGGCGCAGACGTATGTGGCTGCGGGCGCAGACATGATCTTTGCCGAGGCGGTGACGGAGTTGGGCGTGTATACCGAGTTTCGCAAGGCGGCGGGTGTGCCGATTCTAGCTAACATCACCGAGTTCGGGCAGACGCCGCTGTTTTCGCGCGAGGAGTTGAAGACGGCGGGCGTGGACATCATTTTGTATTGCTGCGCGGCTTACCGGGCCATGAACGCGGCGGCGCTGAAGGTTTATGAGGCGATTCGCGCCGAGGGAACGCAGAAGAGCGTGGTTCCGATCATGCAGACGCGCGCCGATCTTTACAAGTATCTGGACTACCATGCATATGAAAAGAAGCTGGACGAGTTATTTGCCAAAATCAAGGGCTAAGAGTCGGCAGGATCCCCAAATACCGGTTCATTCGATGTTCTCCAGGAGGTCTCAATGAGCGGAACGCAATCCAATCGCGTCGCGGCGGCGTTCAAGCCGAAGAAGTCGGTGGCTCTTTCAGGCACGCCGGCAGGCTCGACGGCGATCTGCACGGTGGGGCAGAGCGGCAACGATCTGCACTATCGCGGATATGACATCCGGGACCTGGCCGCGCACTGCGAGTATGAGGAAGTGGCGCACCTGCTGGTGCACGGCAAGCTGCCCAATGCGGCGGAGCTGGCCGCGTACAAGGCGAGCCTGCGGCCGTTGCGCAGCCTGCCCGCGGCGGTGAAGCAGGCGCTGGAGCTGCTGCCGCCCTCGACGAATCCCATGGACGTGCTGCGCACGGGCGTCTCGGTGCTGGGCTGCGTGCTGCCTGAGAGCGAGGGCCACGGCGATGCGGGAGCGCGGGCCATTGCGGATACGCTGCTGGCGTCGCTGGGATCGATGCTCCTTTACTGGCACCACTATGCGCGCAATGGAAGGCGGATTGAGGTGGAGCGCTTCGAGGACTCGATCGCGGCGCATTTTCTTCATTTGCTGCACGGGGAAAAGCCCCGGCCGGAGTGGACGCGGGCGATGCAGACGTCCTTGATTCTGTATGCGGAGCACGAGTTCAACGCGTCCACGTTTACGGCGCGGGTGATTGCGGGGACGGGGTCGGATCTTTATTCGTGCATTACCGGGGCGATCGGCGCGCTGAAAGGGCCCAAGCACGGCGGGGCGAACGAAGTGGCGCTGGAGATTCAAGAACGCTACGGATCTCCCGATGAAGCGGAGGCCGATATTCGCCGTCGGGTGGCCGAACGCGAAGTAATTATTGGTTTCGGCCATCCGGTTTACACCATCAGCGACCCGCGCAGCGAGATCGTGAAGGAGGTAGCGCGGGAATTGGCGGCTGCGGCGGAGGATACGCACCTGCTCTCGATTGCGGAGCGAATCGAGAGGGTGATGAGCGACGCCAAGCGCATGTTTCCCAACCTCGATTGGTACAGCGCGGTTGCTTATCATCAGATGGGCATTCCCATCGATCTGTTTACGCCGTTGTTTGTGATGGCGCGGACTGCCGGGTGGTGCGCGCACGTGATTGAGCAGCGGCAGGATGGAAAGATCATCCGGCCGTCGGCTATTTACACGGGGCCGGAGAATTTGGCTTTTGTTCCGATTGAAGAGCGGGGCTAGAGCCTGTTATTAACTNNAAGTTAATAACAGGCTCTAGAAGGACGATGATGGCAATGGGGATAAGTCGAGCGAAGACGATTCTGTTTGCGGCATTGTTTTGTCTGCCGGCTGTTTTGTTTCCACAGAATATACCCGCAAATCGTTTGGAGCCGGTGGTGCATGATCTCACGGACGTCAAAAGTTGGGGAAGTGCAGATCCTGCATATTCCGGATGATGATCTCACGCGGGTTGATGTGACTCCCGAACATCTGCAAAAATGGGCCAAATCCAGAGTGATTCTCACTGATAGTCAGAGAGCTGAACTGGGGTCAATATTGAAGGGCACTACCGCTCAAAAACAACCTGAACAGACTAATCCGCGCTGGGGCTTCAATCTGCGTTGGGGTCTGCTGCTTAGCGATAAGTCAGGACGCGAAGTAGACACAGTGTTTTTCGATGGCTCCGGCACTATTGGGCTCATCAACGGTGAAGTAGTGCGGTTCAGCAGAGACTTGAGCACGCCTCTTCATCAACTTACGCATTTGGTTCGATAGTTAAGGAGCACAGTGTCATCGCAGATCAGCAATGAGCGACCGGCGGATAAAGTCATAACGGATATCGCTGACTATGCGCTTCAGTTTGAGATCCAGAGCGAACTGGCTTATACCACGGCGCACTATTGCCTGCTTGATACGCTGGGCTGCGGGCTTGAGGCGCTCGAATATCCGGCCTGCGCCAAGCTGCTGGGTCCGATTGTGCCGGGAACGGTGGTGCCGCATGGGGCAAAAGTGCCGGGGACGGCATTCCAGCTCGATCCGGTGCAGGCGGCGTTTAACATTGGCGCGATGATTCGCTGGCTGGACTTCAACGACACCTGGCTGGCGGCGGAGTGGGGGCATCCGTCGGACAACCTGGGCGGCATTCTGGCCACGGCGGATTGGCTGTCGCGGACGGCCGCCGCGGATGGGAAACCTGCGCTGAAGATGCTGCAGGTGCTGACGACGATGATCAAGGCGCACGAGATACAAGGCTGCATCGCGCTCGAGAATTCGTTCAACAAGGTGGGGCTGGATCACGTGGTGCTGGTGAAGGTGGCTTCGACCGCGGTGGTGAGCCAGTTGCTGGGGCTGAGCCGGGAGCAGACCATTGCGGCGCTCTCGCTGGCGTGGGTGGATGGGCAAAGCCTGCGCACCTATCGCCACGCGCCGAATACCGGGTCGCGCAAGAGCTGGGCCGCGGGCGATGCGACCAGCCGGGCCGTGCGGCTGGCGCTGATGGCGCGGGCGGGCGAGATGGGCTACCCCTCGGCGCTGACCGCAAAAACGTGGGGTTTCTACGACGTCTTGTTTGCGGGCCGCGAGTTCCGTTTCCAGCGGCCCTATGGCTCCTATGTGATGGAGAACGTGCTGTTCAAGATCAGTTACCCGGCGGAGTTTCATGCGCAGACAGCAGTGGAAGCCGCGATGGCGGTGCGGGCGCGGCTTAAAAAACTTGGCAAAACCGCCGCGGACATTCGCCGTATCACGGTTCATACACACGAGGCGTGCCTGCGCATCATCGACAAGAAGGGGCCGCTTGAAAATCCCGCCGACCGCGACCATTGCGTGCAATACATGATTGCGATTCCGCTTATCTTCGGCAGGTTGACGGCAGCCGATTACGGGGACTGGATTGCGACGGACCCGCGCATCGACGAGTTGCGCGCGAAGGTGGAATGCGTTGAGGAGCCGGACTTCACGGCCGACTATCACGATCCGGAGAAGCGGTCGATTGCGAACGCGCTGCGCGTGGAACTGAACGACGGGACGGTGGTCGAGGAGACGGTCGAGTATCCCATCGGCCACCGGCGGCGGCGCGAAGAAGGTTTGCCTCTGCTGCTGGAGAAGTTCAGGATCAACCTGCGGCGCCGCTACGCTGAAGAGCGGCAGGAACAGATTCTGGAGGCCTCGCTCGACCGGGAGCGGCTGGAGTCGATGGCGGTGCATGAGTACGTGGACCTTTACGCGCTCTAAGAGCGTCGCCGGGCCGGTCAACGATCGCTTTTCCCCGCGCAATTCGTTCCCATCCTTCATACTGGGGTCACGAAAAAGATCCAGGAGGGAGCGCTTCCGTGCCACCATGCACGACCTTGTGGACAGCCGTCGGCTGCAGGCCGCGACCACCGAGGATTTCAAAGCCGTGGTGGAAAAGCACATGAGCCAGGCGATGGACCTGGATGGAAACCACCGCATGGATTGGTTCTTCAACCAGTATGTTTACGGCACAAAGCTTCCGGCTTATCACTTTGAAGGCCAGGTTACGCAGAACGGCGATGCTGCGAGCCTGCACTTCAAGCTGGTTCAATCGGGAGTTTCGGATGGCTTCAAGATGCTGGTGCCGATTTATCTGGAGTTTGCCGATGGCAAGGTCGCACATCTGGGCACGGTGAATATAACCGGTTCGACGACCATGGAGCGGACCCTGCCGCTATCCAAACTGCCGTCCCCGGTGAAGCGGGTATCTATCAACTACTACTATGACGTGCTGGCGACGGAGAATTAGAGCGGTTCTCCAGTTTGCGTCTCGTTCCTGACCTCGTTCAAAGCGGCTTTTCCTTAAGGAAAGAACCACTTGGCAGCCTTGGTTTCCCTCTACGGCAACGGGAGGACCGCTATATGGCCGAGCCAGCGCGGCGGGGGGTGCGATATACTCCAGGCGCAGCAGAAAAAGGGGGATTCACGATGCGTTTACAGGCAGTTTTGAAGGCGATGGCGGCCGGAGCGCTGGCCGTGGCAGTGATGGTTGCACCGGGGTCGATCCAGGCGCAGGGCAGCGATACGATTTTAAAGCCGGCGGATATACAGAAACTGCTGCCGGCAAGCGTGTATTACAAGGGGCAGTCGGCGCCCACGCAACTGCGTAACTCTTCCGGCGTAAAGCTTGCCGACGGGTTCTTTGTGCTGGCGACCCTGGTGGACACCAGCGGCTACGCGAGCGATGTGCAGGCCAAGTACCAGGCCTACTTCATCACCGAGGTTCCGCTCAAGGTGGGTGGAGAGAGCCTGCCGGCGGGAATCTATGGCGTGGGATTCGTGGCGGACAACAAGTTTGTGGTGACCGACGTGGGCGCGCATGACGTGCTCACGGTGAACGCGGGCGAGGATGCGGGGCTCAAGCGGCCCCTGCCTCTGCAGGTTGTGGTCGACCCGGCTGGCGGCTTTCGGCTTTATGCCGGGCGCAAGTATGTGATTTTCAGCCGGTAAGGCGTTTCAACTGACAGCGAACAGATGTCCGTTGCCTGTGCCCGGAATCCCGGGTCTCAATTAGAGACCTGGGAAGCCTTGGCTTCGTCTATATTGATAGGTACCCGGCTTTGCGCTGCCCGGGTGCTAGATTCTTTTCCCCTGCCCGCTTGCGGGCCAGATTCCGATCGCGGTCAGTTCTATCCAATTGAAAGTGATTCTTTTGAGCGAACAGCGGGGTGCAGACATGCCTCTGAAACTGACGGTCAACAACGTCGTTACGACGGTGGACGTTCCGCCCGATACGCCGCTCCTGTGGGTGCTGCGGGATGTTCTGAACTTCAAAGGCACCAAGTACGGGTGCGGGATGGGTGTCTGCGGCGCGTGTACGGTGCTGCTGGGCGGCCAGGCGGTGCGCTCCTGCATGACGCACGTGAGCGCGGCGGCGGGTGAGCCGATCACCACCATCGAAGGCCTTTCGCCAGACGGGCTGCACCCGGTGCAGGTGGCGTGGGAGGCGGTGGACGTGCCGCAATGCGGCTACTGCCAGGCCGGCCAGATCATGTCTGCCGCCGCGCTGCTCCAGCACACGCCCCATCCAACGGATGCGGAGATCGACACGGCCATGAGCGGCAACCTGTGCCGCTGCGGGACGTATCCGCGCATCCGCCAAGCCATTCATGAAGCAGCAGCAGCGGGCGCGCCAGCCCGCGCCAAGTGAAGGAGGGCCACCCGATGCGCATGAATCGTAGATCGTTTTTGCAGTTGACGGCCCTTGCGGGCGGGGGCCTCGCTCTGGATCTTTATCGCTCACCGCTCGCCGCCGCTCAGGGACCAGGGACGCCGCCCGACCTTACGCCACAGGCATTCATCCACATCGCTGCGGATGGACAGGTCACCATCATGGCGCGCGCCTCAGAGTCTGGCCAGGGCATGCGCAATATGCTGCCCATGCTGATTGCCGAGGAACTGGATGTCGATTGGAAAGACGTCCGCGTGCAGCAGGCCGAACTGGACGAGAAGAAATACGGCCGGCAGTTTTCGGGTGGATCCGCGAACACCCCGATGGGTTGGGAGCCGATGCGCCGCGTAGGCGCAGCCGGCCGCCAGTTGCTCATCGCCGCCGCTGCGCAAACGTGGGGCGTGCCGGTGGCTGAATGCACCACGCAATCCGGCCGGGTGCTTCATGCCACCTCAGGGCGCTCCGCGAGCTATGGAGAGCTTGGCGCCAAAGCTGCCGCGCTGCCCGCGCCTGCGCTCAGCAGCGTCAAGCTCAAAGACCCCAAGGATTACCGCATTATCGGGCACTCGCAGACGGGCGTCGACACGCACGCCATCGTCACCGGCAAGCCGCTCTTCGGCATCGATGTGACGCTGCCCGGAATGCTGTACGCATCCATTGAGAAGGCTCCCGTCTTTGCCGGAAAGGTGAAGACGGCCAACATCGATCAGATCAAAACGCTGCCGGGCGTGCGCCATGTGCTGGTCATCGATGGCGGCATCACTCCCGCCGCCTTCACGCCCTGGGAGCCTGGGATGGAGCCGGGCATCGCGATTGTGGCTGACACCTGGTGGCAGGCGCAGCAGGCCCGCAAACAGCTCAAGGTCGACTGGGACCTGGGCCCCGCAGCCACGCAAAGCACGGAGGGCTTCAAGAAGCGGGCGGAGGAACTTCTTAAGGCGCCGCCCGGAACCACCGTGCGCAAATACGGCGACGTGGACGCCGCGCTGAAGTCATCGGCAAAGGTAGTGGAGGCCACCTACCAGTATCCGTTCATTGCCCACGTCACGCTGGAGCCACAGGGCGCCACTGCGCACTGGAAAGACGGCAAGCTGGAGATGTGGTCCACCAGCACGCTGCCGGCCGAGGGCCGCGGACTGGTCGCCAAGACGCTGGGCATCCAGGAGAGCGACATCACCACCCACATGGTGCGCGCGGGAGGCAGCTTTGGCCGGCGGCTCCAGAACGACTACCTGGTCGAGGCCGCATGGATCGCCAAGCACATTGACGCGCCGGTCAAGCTGCTCTGGTCCCGGGAAGATGACGTCGCCCACGACCCCTTTCGCCCTGGCGGAACGGTTGGCCTGAAAGGCGGCCTCGATGCGCAGGGCAAGATCACTGCCTGGCGGCATCACTTTGTCACCTTCGGCGATGAGAAGCACTCGACGTCCGGCGGCGGCATCGGTGCTGACACCTATCCATCAGGCTTTCCCCCGGCTTATGCGCTTTACACCTCCGCGCAGCCGCTCATGCTGCGCACCGGAGCGATGCGCGCCCCCGGGGACAACGCCTACTGCTGGGTGGCGCAGTCCTTCCTGGACGAGCTGGCCGATGCTGCCGGCCGCGACCCGCTCGAGTTTCAGCTGGATCTACTAAGCAACACGCGATCACCCTGGTCCGCGAGCCAACTCGACGCGGTGGGTGACCACGAGCCCTCGGGACAGTCCGTACTCATCCCGGAGCGGTTCAAAGGCGTGCTTGAGTTAGTCGCCGAAAAGTCAGGCTGGGCTCATCGCAGCAAGGAGCGTGGACGCGGAATGGGAATCGCCGCCTGGTTCTGCCATTTGGGCTACTTTGCCGAGGTTGCGGACGTGAGCGTGGACAAGGACAACAAGGTGACGGTGAACCACGTGTGGGCGGCCGGGGACGTGGGCAGCCAGATTATCAACCCCGCCGCGGCCGAGAGCATGGGGTTCGGCGGCATTATGGAAGGCATGGGCCACCTGGCGCAGGAAATTACGCTGGTGGACGGCAAGATCCAGCAGTCAAACTTCCATAATCACCCTCTGATGCGCATGCGGCAAACGCCGAAGATCGAGGTGTATTGGCGCAAGACCGACTACGCTCCGACGGGGCTGGGCGAGCCGACGCTGCCGCCGATTCTGCCGGCGGTGGGGAATGCGATCTTCGCGGCGACCGGGAAGCGGATTCGGACGCTGCCGCTGCAACGGAGCGGGTTTAGCTGGGCTTGATGGAGCTACGATGCATTCGCCGTGGTTTGGCGGAAGGGAAGATACAGGAGCAGGAACAGGACGAAGGCGACGCCTTCGCAAGCCACGATGTACCAGGGCCATGGTCCAAGAATAGTGAGGAGCGTCTCAGGCTGAGGCTTGGCGAAGAGGAACATATAGTCTGTTTTGAAGATGAAATCGAATACGCCGTCGAAGGCGGCAAAGATGTTCAGGTACAGCATGGCCCTCATCACCGACCCCGGCCGCGGACGCGCCTGCCCGGACCAGACAAGGAAGAGAGCGGAGACCACCATGAGGCCATGGTTGACAAAGTACTGCACGGTTATGAAGGAAGGAAAAGGTTCCCCCAGGTTGGGAGTCAGCAGCGACATCGTAGCTCCAGCCATTACACCGTAATAAGCCAGGTCGACGATTGACTTGTTGAGGGTGACCAGCGCGATGATGATAAGAAACAGCGAGGCATCGCAGAGTTCCAGAGGCAGGCGATCTGGAAACAGCCGTTCGCCGCGCAGGGCAAAGTGTGCGTAATACGCCGCTCCCTCAAGGAAAAGAGCTACTGCCAGGCCAAAACGCAGACCACTCGAACCGGGCGAGAGCTTTCGCTGGACAGCCGCAAGAATGGCCGCAAGAAGAGGGACCGCGGCGAGAATGGCAAGGTGTATTGGTCCAAAAAGTCGAAGACTGGCTGGCATGCTGCTCCGGGCTTTCGCTTGGGGGCTTGGATGTGGGCTGACGGAATTGTAGAACGCCCGCGCGAAGTCCGGCCACCCGGCCGCGGGATCTAATCAGCTGCGGGCGCATCGCTGTCCGGCCATTGGTCCTCGGCTCTGGGTGGTTCTCCGCCCTGGCGATTGAGGATGCGACGGAAGGCTTCGCGGCCGGCGCGGTTGCGGCGCTCCAAGAAGAACTCCTCGGTTTGCATGGCGGCAATCTTCTCGGCGGCGGCGACTACGAGAAATTGATTGATGCTGGTTCCGTCGCGGTCGCTGATGGTCTCAAGAGCCGTCTTGAGCGAAACCGGCAGACGCAGGGGGAAGGTGGCGACTTTGGTGGTCATGGTTTGATCCTCCTAAGAGCTTCGCGGGGGCGCATCACGGCGATTCCAAAACTGCGCTGCGCGTCGCGCAGGTCCTTCTCGTTAAAGGTCACGATGGCGTCCGCTCGTCCATTCACCGCGGCCTCCAGAACCAGCTCGTCGCCTGGATCATGGAGTTGAGGGCGCCATCGGAAAAAGGACTGAACGGGCTCGGCCATTGCGATCAGACCGTCTACAAAGATTCCGGCCTCGGATTCGGTGATTCCTGCCGCCAGCCGATGCTCCGCGAGCATGCATTTGGCTTCGTATTCAAGGGCCAGAGCCACGCTCAACAACATCGTCGCCGCACCGTTATCGATTCTACGGAGCAACTCCGCCGAGCCACCCCGCGGACTTCGCATTGCAGCTACGACGACATCGGTGTCGAGCAGGAGTCTCACCTAGGGAATGATATCACATCACGGGCGATGTTGAACGGTTCGGCTATTGCTTGGTGTACATTTTGTGCATATAATCTGGATACCATGGGCTTCGAATGGGATCTCCAGAAGGCGGAGGCCAATTTCAAGAAGCATGGTGTGCGTTTTTCCGAGGCGGAGCCGGTTTTCGAGGACGAATGCGCGATTACGATCGCGGACGATGAGTCGGACCCGGATGAGCAGCGGCTTGTGTCGATGGGAACGGGCGTGAAGGGGCGGGTTCTGGTGGTGGTTTACTGCTACCGGGGCGAGAACATCCGCATCATCTCCGCGCGGCTGGCGGAGGCGCAGGAACGCAGCCAATACGAGGAGTACCGATGAAGCAGCGATACGATTTCAGCCGTGGTACGCGAGGCAGGATTGCCGCCGCGGAGCCGGAGCCGCGCGGCAAGACGCGGATCACGATTCGCCTGGATGAGGATTTGGTGGATCACTTTCTGAAAGAAGCCGAGGCGGCGGGCGGGGCCACGGGCTATCAGACGCTGATCAACCAGGCCTTGCGCCAGCACGTGGAAGGCAAAGCGCCGAAGCTCGAAGAGACATTGCGGCGGGTTCTTCGGGAAGAGATGCGGGCGGCAAGCTGATGGGACGGGCGTATGACGGTTTGGTGTCGTGATCTCCCACCGTTCGCTAGGGAAAAGCGAAGCATGGGGCACCCGGCACCTGCAATCACGCCACAAAAACCTGGGCTTTCGATCGACCTTGGGGGTTGGGATACACCGAGATATTGATGTCCTGGCCGAGGAGCAAGAGGAAACGCATCAGCCTCTCTATCGAGAACCCGGTTAGACGGCCGCGAAGGAGCATTGAAACCTTGGGCTGGTCGATTCCCAGCAGTTTGGCTGCTTTTGCCTGGGTGAGCTTGCGCTCCTGAATCAATACGGAAATCTTATTGGCCAGTTCGGCCTTGGCGAGCGCTTCTTCAGGATTCGGCAGGCCGAGATCGGCGAAGACGTTTCCGCTGCTGACGGTGTAATCCACTTCGTGCTTGGGCATTAGTTGGCCTCCCGCTCCCGGTCGATTTCGATGGCTCGCTGGAGCCTCTGTTTCACAAGCTCGATCTCACTCTTCGGCGTAGCGATTCCGTGCTTCGCCTTCTTCTGAAAGGCGTGCAGAACGTAGACAGCGTTCTGAAGCCTGACAGTGTAAACCGTGCGGAAGGTGTCGCCGCGCCGATCGGAGACGACTTCCAGAACTCCGTCCTGGATGCTCTTCAGCGGCTTGGCATCCGGGTGTTTGGCGCCCGTTTGAGCCTGATAAAGTGCGTAACCCACATGGCGCTGCACCGGTTCGGGGAATCCGGACAAGATGCGGTGCGAGTCGCCGACGAAAATCAGCTGCCTGATCGAGCACATTTGCTGTTGAGAGTATGCCAAATCTGGCATCAATCGTCAACGACGAAGTTGAGGTTCATGCGATAGCAGGTTCCGGAGGCGGATCCTGGGCGCCCGGCTAATGCTGCGCAGGATCGCGCGGCTTCTTGGATGGCTTGTACTTGCCGCAGTCGACCCTTGAGAAGGATCCGGATTGTGCTGTACCGATCGCACCCGCAATGGCCGGAATGTGATTTTGAACAATGCGCCAGCTATTCGCCGAAAGAGATACAATCGCGATCTTGCGGCCCGTCAGGTTCTGCTGGTATTCGAGCGAGAGATCGCCCGTGAGGAGAACGTCGTATCCAGCATCTTCGGCTGCTTTGAGCAACTCGCCATTCTTGAACCCGCCGAATCCGACATACACTGCCGTGGAGACTTCGTGGCCCGGCAGATGCGCCCGCAATTGATGGGGCATGTTCTCGTCGAGCAGAACTCTCAAGGCTGGAGCAGGGGCTTGTGGGAATGACCGTATGCCCGGATGCTACGGATGGTGTCGAGTGAGAGGCTTGGGAAGCTCTCGAGCGTCTCCTCGACCGTCGCGCCCAGTTCTTCGTCGGTAAGGATGGTGTCGGCAGGGATGCGCGTGCCCTTGACGACAGGCCTTCCGCCTACCTTCCCTGCAACGCTTTCAACCAGATCGCATTCCGACCAGTCTACGGTCATTTTCGCCTCCGGGCTTCTTTCATCTTAGCGCGGTCTCCCGCCCTCGGTTTGTGGCTGGTTCAAGGGTGGGCCACGCCGCCTTCCGGATCTGGGCCACCCGCCCCAGAAGGTAACGCAGCATGGAGCATCCGGTGGTCTATGGAAATCTATGGTTGAAAAAGCCAGCCACGTTTCTTGGC
>PLGM01000125.1 GCA_003139795.1 Acidobacteriaceae bacterium
GCGAACATCCAGCCGCGGCCCTCCTTGGGGGCGACGCGCAAGGGGCCGAGCGCGCGGCGGTAGTAGGCGGTGGCGTCGACGGAGGTGAGCTTGGCTTCGTCGGAGTTCCAGACGGACTTCATGCCCAGGGGGCGGAAGATGCGGGCGATGAGGAAGTCCATCAGGGGTGCGCCGGTGACGGTTTCGACGATGCGGCCGGCGATGACGAAGTTGGTGTTGGAGTACTGCCACTGGATTCCGGGCTCGAAGTCGAGGGGCTTCTTGGCCCAGGTGTCGAGGATCTGCTGCGCGGACTCGGGTTGGAGCATGGGGGTCATGACGTAGTCCTCGGGCCAGTAGTCCTGGTAGCCGGAAGTGTGGGAGAGGATCTGGCGGATGGTGACGTCGTTGCCGCGGGTGAGTCCGGGGATGTACTTGCCGACGGCGTCGTCGAGGGTGAGCTTGCCTTGTTCCTGGAGGAGCAGGATGGCGGCGGCGGTGAACTGCTTGGAGATGGAGCCGATGGAGTAACGCATCTCCGGCGTGGCAGGGACGGCGGGGGTGGTTGGAGTGGCGAGGCGGGCGCTGCCGTAGGCGTGTGTGTAGACGAGCTTGCCGTGCTGGACGACGGCGACGGATGCGGAGGGGACGCCGGTCTGGTCGAGGACCTGGGCGGCGATGCGGTCGACGCGGGTTTTGAGGGCGGGGTCGAGGGAGTCGACGGTTTGGGCGTGTACGGCAAGGGCAGCCAGCGGCAGAGCCGCCAGAATTGTGCAAGCCAAGAGCTTCTCTACCTGGTTCATCGGCGCGTGCCTCTTTCCCGATTGTTTCGGGCTCATGAAAACTGTCTCGAACCAAGGTATCAGGCGGGGCTCGGGTGGGGTAGGCTGAGCAGAGGCGGGCATGAAAACCGGCACGGACCTCAAGCGGCGGGAGGGTTGGATGGAACGGTTGATCGAGGGGCACAAGCGGTTTCTGGCGGAGGTTTTTCCGGCGCGGCGGGACCAGTTCAAGCTGCTGGCGGAGATGCAGGCGCCGGAGTGGCTGTTCATTACCTGCTCGGACTCGCGGGTGGTTCCGGACCTGATTCTGGGGACGGGGCCGGGGGACCTGTTCATTACGCGAAATGCGGGCAACGTGGTGCCGATGACCGGGCAGGATGTGGACGGGGTGACGGCGACGATCGAGTACGCGGTGGAGGTGCTGAAGGTGAGGCACGCGATTCTGTGCGGACACTCGGACTGCGGGGCGCTGAAGGCGGCGCTGGACCGTAAGGGGCTGGAAAAGCTGCCCAAGGCGCGGCGGTGGTTGAGCCACGTGGAGGGGGCGTTTGCGCACCGGCAGCCGGTGAATCCGGCCGATGGGGAGCACGCGGAGCTGGCGTCGCTGATCAGGGGGAACGTGGTGGCGCAGTGGCTGAACCTGAAGGCGCAGCCGTCGGTGGCGCGGGCCGTGGTGGAGGGAAGGCTCACGGTGCACGGGTGGTACTACGACATTTTGAGCGGGCGGATTGAGCGGTGGGACGAGGAGATGCGGAGGTTTTTGCCCTTGGTGGGGTGAGGCCAGCGGGCGAAGCTGGCATCGGTTCGACGAAGGGCCGGCTGCTGGAAAATGGGCTGGTACAAAAAGATGGGCTGTTCCTATTGTTGGAGGAACAGCCCGTGTTGTTCTTGCAAATTACTGGCAGGCTACTGCGGGGGGTTCGAGACGCCGCTCTGATTCGCAGGCGCCGCGGTCTGCGTGGAGCCGGCGTTCTGGGAAGGGTCACTGCCGTCGGGCGGCTGGGATTGCGATTGGGCTCCGGGCGCGCTTTGCTGAATGCCGATGGAGGCTCCCGAGACCACTAACTCGACACGCCGGTTCTGGGCTCGCCCTCCATTGGTGGAGTTATCGGCGACCGGGTTGTTCTTGCCGTAGCCGGCTGAGGTGACATTTGCGTTCGAAACAGTTTGTGAAACGAGGTAGTCTCGAACGCCGTTTGCGCGCTCTTCAGATAACTTCTGGTTGTACTCGTCGGATCCGATGCTATCCGTGTAGCCTTCCACCTGGAGCTTGAGGTCGGGATAGGCGAGCAGGATTCCGGAGACCTTGGCCAGCTTTTCGCGCGCCTCGGGCTTCAAGGAGTACTTATTGAAGTCGAAGAGGACGTCGGACATGTTGACGATCAGGCCACGCGCGGTTTCAGTGGTCTGCAGTACCTGGTTCAACTGAGCCTTGAGCCGCTCGCGCACCTGCTCCGCCTGCTGAGCGGCTTGCTGAGCGCCTGCCTCTGCCGCCAGTTGCGCTTCGCGCGCCTGGCGGGCCCGGGCTTCGGCATCCGCTGTCGCGGCGTCGGCCTTTGCGCGTGCGGCTGCCTGCTCCGCGGCTGCGATTTGGGCTTGGGCGGCTGCGGTTTGGGCCTGCTGGGCGGCCAATTGGGACCGCTGGGCGTCTAATTGCGACTGTTGGGCGTTCTGCTCGGCCTGGTTCTTGGCTTCGAGTTGCGCCGCTTCGTCTTCAGCTTTGATCTTGCGAATGGTGATGATGCGGGCATCTTCAGCCGACTGTACCGCCTCACGCGCAAAGGTGATGGTCTCTTTCCGGTCTCTCTGGTGCGAGTCGATATCCTGCGCATTCTGCAGGGCTGTTTTGGCCGTGGCCAGCGTGTCGGCGGCGTACTTTCCCGCCCCGGCCGCCTCGGCAATCTCGACCGCATTGATCGCCTCGTAGAGCTCCAGCGGCGAGCGCTCATCGCGGGTGATGGGATTCAGAACGGTGTGGCGGCCCGCGGTTTCAGCATACGCGCCGCGCGGCAGCAGGGAGTAGTGCGCACTCACCTGTTCAATGACGCCCTGGGTCCTGTCTTCGACGAAGTTCTGCATGACGACAAGGTCGCTGGGCATGGTGACGGCGTAGTATGGCTCGGCAGTCAGGATCAGGCCGAATGACTGCAGATTTGTGGTAACCGTGAGGTGGTCCTTATCTTTGGAGCCTGTCGGGAGTATCTCACCCAGGTTGATGGGGCGGCCCTCCGGAGTAATCGCCCACAACACGTAGGTCAGGTATTCGTTCCCGAAGCCGTTGGCGGGCGACAAGCCTTCAAAGCTGGCATCGATCGATGTCCGCCCCAGGCGGCTTTCGACTTTGGCGGTACCCGTTGCTTGAGGCAGCAGGCTAGTGCCCTGAAAGCCGATTTTTGTGGAATCGCTGCGATGGAAGTAGTTGATGGCGGGGATGTCGCGTCCGACCACCTGAATTCTGTAAAGGGGAACGTCGTCGCGCATGCCCACCTGCGTCATCGGCACTGCGTTCGACTGGTTCTGCGGCCCTGTGGCCGTGGGGTTGGGTTCCTGCGCGCTCGCCAAACCGGACGCGGCGAGCAGCAGAATGAGAAAGCTATATTTGGCGTTATTCCCGATCATCTCGTTCTCCTCCTTGGTTGCGGTACGACACCCCGCTTTCCGAGGCGAATACTTCATGGACTCAGCCATGCAGTGACACAGATAGGAGTAGATGCCCCGCGCAGGGGGTGAGTTGTATTGAGGCAATGTTCCGGCGGGTGGTTGGGCGGCATTAGACTATTGAATTCATTGGACTTAAACTTCGGAGAATGGTCGGGATTAAAACTGGCGGGTGACCGGGGAAAAGCAGGTTCGGTGGCGCGGGGCGTGGCGGAGGGGCGCCTGAGGCAAATGTGTGGAGACGCGATTTTTTGAGCGGGCGGATTGAGGAGTGGGACGAGAGGTTGCGAAGGTTTTTGCCTTGGGCGGAGTGAGGTTTGGGGAGGATGGACGGAGAGTTCTGGTGGAAAAGAGCGGAGGGGAGTAAACTAGATCGTAAACTAGTTGATTGGTTCGACGGTTTTGAAGGAGGAGACGATGTCTACGGTTGGGATTTTTGAGGCGAAGACCAAGCTCTCCGAGATTGTGCGTCTCGTCGAGATGGGGGAGCGATTCACGATTACTGTTCGTGGGCGGGCAGCGGCGGAGGTGGTTCCGGTGCAGAAACCACGGCCAGTGCGGTCTCCCGAGGAGATTGAAGCGGCGTATCAGAGACTCAGAAACCCACGCATCAAGGGGATTTCTCACGAGGAGATTCGAGCGGCAATCGAGGAAGGCAGGCCGTGAACATTGTCCTGGATGCGTCGATGGCGCTGGCTTGGCTGATCGTGCGGGCGGATGGGACAGAGGCAGCACTGGCTAATCGGGCCTTCGGCGAGGTGAGCGCAAACGGAGCGGAGGTGCCTGCCTTGTGGTACGCGGAGGTCGCGAATACGCTGCTCGTGTTTGAACGCGCCAAACGCCTTACCGAGCAAGACTCGGTAAGCTATCTTGCCGATCTCGGGCTACTGGCTATTGCGCAGGATGACCTTCCTTGCGCGCCCATGCAGTCGCGTGTTCTCGATCTGGGACGCCGGCACGGTCTGACTGCCTACGACGCTGCCTATCTGGAATTGGCGATGCGACGGGCCGGGGTGTTGGCTACCTTCGACCGCAAGCTGGCTGGGGCGGCAAGGGCGGCCGGGGTGCGGGTGTTTGGGGATCCGATGTAGGGAGTTTTCCGAAACTGTATCTTAGCCGACGGCTGAAGAACGTGCTGGGCTATCATCGGCCTGAAGGGGAGATTGGGCATCATCATGAGCGATCCGGAAACCAATATTCATGTTCTCGATGCGGCTTATAAGCCGTTTCCTACCTTTGAGGAGTGGGCGTCGCGGACTTCTGTCGATACGGCCCGGTGGGATCGATACAATGCATCGCTGAAGGATCAGCCGGGGCTTTCTCCCGAAGTTCTGAATCGGGCGCGAGAGATTGCGAAGCGTGCTGCCGCGCTGGATACGGGCGCGATCGAGGGGCTGTACGAGGTGGATCGGGGCTTTACTTACACGGTGGCATTCGAGACAGCGGCGTGGGAGGTTGAGCTAGCGAAAAAGGGTGAGAATGTTAGACCGTTGTTTGAGGCGCAACTGCACGCTTACGACTATGTACTTGATCTTGCCACGAAGGCCGAGCCGATCTCCGAGGCCGCAATTCGCGTGTTGCATGAGGAGGTTTGCAGGGCACAGGCGACGTATCGGGTGATGACGGCGGTTGGGCCGCAGGAGCAGGCACTTACCAAGGGGCGGTATAAGGTGCTGCCCAATCACGTGCGGACGCGCGATGGAGTGGACCATTCTTACGCGCCGGTGGATGTAACACCGGCGGAGATGGCTCGACTGATTAGCGAATTGCGCAGTGAGGGCTTGATGGCGGCACATCCGGTGCTTCAGGCCGCCTACGCTCACTATGGTTTGGTGGTGATTCACCCATTTGCGGATGGGAATGGCCGCGTGGCTCGCGCATTGGCGTCTGCTTTCACGTATCGGGCGATCTCAATGCCCATCATGATTCTCTCTGAGCACAAGGAATCCTATCTCGACGCGTTGGAAGCCGCGGACCAAGGGAACCTCTGCGCAGGTGCCTGATTTCTAAGCGAAGAATTGGGCGCGAAAGATTTTCAGCATTTGGACCAAGAATCGTT
>PLGM01000264.1 GCA_003139795.1 Acidobacteriaceae bacterium
ACTTGTAGCCGGACAGCTGTGAACCTCTTCTTATCTTGCGTGCCACTTTTTCTTTCGTTTCCTGGCCGGCCCTGAATGATCGAGCGACTACCGGCAGAAGCGATACAAACCGAAAAATCCCAGGCCCGCATTTCCCTCGGATCCCCTGTGCCTGGGCCTTTTCCCGGCAACGCACAAACAGCACGATCACAGGCGGATGGCGGCCATCGCAAGCGGCCGCATGAGCCTACGAAGCCAATATCTTCAGCCCCAGGCCAGGTCCGGAAGGCAATATCAACTTGCCCTTCCGCACCTTCACGCCTTCGTACGGATCGTTTGCAATCAGAAGATTTCCATCCAGATCGGGATAATCGACGAGGGGCGATAGATGAGCCGCGGCGGTAACTGAACACGAACTCGAGATCATGCAGCCGAGCATAACTTTCATGTTCATCGCCCGGGCAAACTTGATCCATCGATAAGCCTCCATCATCCCTCCCGACTTATCAAGCTTCACGTTGATTCCGTCATAAGCTTCCTTTAGCCGGGGAATCATCGAGGCCTCGGTACAGGCTTCGTCGGCGATGACGGGCATATGCACCTTGCTGCGCACATACTTTATCTCTTCAAACATGTGCGCGGGCATGGGTTGCTCAATCAGCTCCACGCCCTGTGTCTCCAGCCAGTTGATCTTGCGGACCGCTTCTTCCTTGTCGGTCCAGCCCTCATTGGCGTCCACGCGCAGCGGTTTCTTCGTGACGCTGCGTACGGCCTCGATGGTCTCCTCGTCGCTCTGCAGTCCGACCTTTACCTTCAGAACGGGAAAATCCTCTGCCTCTCGCGTCTTCTGCCGGGTGATCTCCGGCGTGTCGATTCCGATCGAGAAAGTGGTTACCGGAGCGTCCGCGGGATCGAGCCCGAAGTATTGGTACAGCGGAATTCCGAGTTTCTTGCCGAGCCAGTCGCATACCGCGATGTCCACCGCGGCCATGGCCGCATGTTGACCGTCGCCGAGCGAGCGGCGCACATCGGCAAGGAACTTATCGAACTTTTTGGGATCCCTCGCGCCAATCTGGCCGGCGATCGCATCGATTGCCTGTTTGGCTTGCTCAGGGTACTCTTTGAAGCGCACGATCGGCGCACCTTCGCCGAATCCGGTGATGCCGTCGCGCTCATACTGAAGGTGAATCGTGTCGCGATAGGCGCTTGAAGACATGGTGGTCGTCCAGGTGTGGCGCAGCAGGAGGCGCTTCAATTCAGTCTTGACCACGGCATTGCCGCCCATGCTTGGTGATTCCGCGCCATGCAAAGCCGCCGGCATGGCCGCACCCACTCCCGCCGCACCCGCCGCTTTCAACCAATCCCGGCGATTCATCATTTCACTCTCCGCGCTGCTACCAGCAGTTTAGTCCACGGCATCTCGTCCAGCTTGCCGGTCTGCACCCCAGGGTGCGTGTTCGTTGTGTCATGGATAAACTCGCCATTGCCGATGTACATTCCCGTGTGGGTGATCTTGGCGGCGTTCTCGCCAAAGAATAGCAAATCGCCCGGCATCAAATCCTTGCGCTCCACCGGCGCCAGTCCGCTCCATCTTGCCTGTACGCTGGCATCCCGCGGCATGATGATCCCGCGCTGGCGAACCAGCATCTGTGTGAAGCCGGAGCAGTCGTAGCCATAACTGGAAACTCCGCCCCAGGTGTAGGTGATCCCTACAAACCTGCGCGCCAGTTGAATGGTCTGGTCAATGGTCAGCACGGGAAGATCCGTGCTCACGTTGCCTTGCTCAACATAGGCCGTCTGGCCATTCACGAGCCTGACCTGAAGCCAGCGGCCAGCCTCATCCACCTTGCCGGGAACTAACTCCAGCCGCGCCTCCCAAGGCAGGTTCAGCACCGGGGCGTGTTTGGTCACGCTCGGTTCGCGGTAGAGGTTGGCGCTCAGTTCCGCGATGCGAAGCGCTCTTCCATCCGGAGCATAGTCGCCGTCGAGCGGGGCGATATCGGCCGCCGTCACCCATCCCGCTCGTTGATCTCCGGTGCGTATACCGATCCACTCTCCGTCTTTCTCAAGCGAAAGCACGCCCGTTCCATAAAGAGCTTGCGACACCACGTCGGCGTCCGGGGATGGCGCGGAGTACATGTTGATCACCGGCTTGGATACCACATAGTCCGCCAGGGCAACGGAGTGTTGCCCAACCGCGACGGCGCCCCAGAGTGTTACCTGCAGAACTAATAAATATCGAGCCCCTGAAAACGCGGTGTGAACGCCTATCTTCATGTTGCATCTCCCCAAGCTGCAACCACTCGGCAACTTGTCGCCTTTGCTAACAACCCCGTTCCTGCGCAGTGTGATTCTACCATCTGCTTTTTGAACGCGCAGCCTAAATGCTCTCCCGCTTTTTCATCTATTCTTGAGAACGGAGGCACTTATCCCCATGTTTACGCCGCGGCCCATTGGATTCGTAACCAGCCCCTACAAAGATACCGTCGCAATTCCCAAGGGTCTTGGCGCCAGGCACGAGGCTGAAGGCGTGCTCCGGATCCTGCCCGAATTCGACCTCGGCCTCGCCGGCATTGAGGGCTTCTCGCATCTATTCGTTCTCTGGGTCTTCGACCGCTCCGGCCCCTTCGAGTTGACCGCCACGCCGCCCTCCGACAATCAGCCTCACGGCGTCTTTGCCACTCGCTCTCCGCGCCGACCAAACCCCATTGGCCTTACCGTCGTCGAACTGCTTCGCCGCGAAAAAGGTTCGCTCTACGTTCGCGGCGTCGACATGCTCGACCAGACTCCCATCCTCGACATCAAGCCTTACCTGTCCAGCATCCCCGCGGAGAGTCTGCGCCGCGGATGGCTGGCGGAAGCCGAAGCGCTAAAACACTGAGACTTCCGGTGGCCGCCGCCCTTTCACCGGCCCCTTGCCGCGCCGCAGGCTCACCGTTTGTCACTCCGCCTCGCGGCTCTCGTGTGGTACATTGGCGCCATGGTGTTTAAGGGTTTAGCGATCTTCGCGCTGCTGTTGGCCATCGCGCAAGCGCCTGCGCCGGCTGTCGCGCAGGCAACCAGTCCATCCCCCACCACCCGGCACACTCCGGCCCCTGCAACTGCTCCCCGCCCCGCCCCGCAAACCACCGCCGTCCCCGCCGGCAGAACCGAGTGCAACGGCGGTCCCTGCGAGGACCAGCAGCCGCGCGTCATCGTCACCCTTCCCTCGCCAACCCCCGCGCCCTGGCCGGTGCACGATCGCATCGCATGGGCAGCCTACCTGGTGCTCGCCATTTTGGGATATGTCGGAATCATGCTGGCCGTCTCCACGCTCAAAAAGATTGAACGCCACACCAGCGCCGCTGAGGCGTCCTCCGCCGCCGCCCTGGAGACCGCCCAGGCCGCCTTGCTGAACGCTCAGGCCATCGTCAATGCTGAAAGGCCCTGGCTCCTGATCGCGGTCGAGCCATCCCCGGGCGTCGAAAACAGCTTTAGGCTGACCGCCACCAACCGCGGCCGCTCCCCCGGCACCATTGTCGGCGCCCTGGACCAGATCAGGATTGCCGCCGATGAAGCAAGCCTCCCCGCAACCCCTGAATACAAAACCGCGGAACCAGGCGCCCCTTTTGTCCCCATCATCATGCTCCCCGGCGAATTTACGGTCCTCAGGACCTTCAGCCGGGACGACGTCAGAGGGCTCTGTGCCTCCGAGGAAAGTTTCCAACACATCGCAAGCTGGGAAGAAAAGCTCTTTATCTACGGAAGGGTCACTTACAAGGACCTGATTGCCCCTCCCGGCAAGGAGTTGTATCAGACCAACTGGTGTTGCTGGTATATCCACGGAAGCAAGAAGAGCGGTTTGGTCATTGCCGGACCGCCCGATTACAACTCCCACACCTAAGGATCCTATGCGCAGGCTCCCTCGGGGAGATCGGTCGATTGGCGCACACAGGCTGTGAAAGTAAATGCAATAAGTGGGAGCGCCGCGATCCAGAATTGATTGGTTGCAAACAACAGGCAAGCCGGGGCAGCAAACATCAGCACCGCCGCTATCGCCTGCGTGCGCCCAAATCGATACTTCGCCTTCCCGGCTCCGGCCAGACGGTCAAGTGTAAGCAGAATTGGAATAAGCAATATGCACAAATCATGCACGAACAGGTAGTAACTTACAAGCACGCTTGCCGGAATCGCGATCAGAAGCGCATCGGCTCCATGCGGACGCCGGATGGCACAGTAGATCATCGTCGCTGCCGAGGCTGCGATTGTCAGCGGCAACGTCAAGGACGATTGTCCAAGGATGGCATGCACGGCCCCGTGAAGGTTTGCCATGATATTCACGCGCAGCGGGACGCCATTGTCAATGCTTTGCGAAACGCTCACCTGCATCATCGAACGGAAGTAATGAACCGATTGTTCAATGCCGGCTATCCAAATCGAAACCGCTGCCAGCACCGCGGCCGCGCCGGCAAACCCCGCGGAAAAGCGCCAACGCCGCCAAACAAGAAACAGCACGGCAATCGGAATGACCAGCTGGAATTTGAACAATCCAAACGCCACCAGAACCCCCGCCAGATACTCCCGGTCTCGCTCGATGCAAGCGAGTGCGCCCGCAAGCAGCGTCAGCAGAATGATTGAGTCCTGCCCCTGCATGAGCGCCGCGGCTATTGGGATATAAAGAAACATGGCCACAGGCAGCCATGGCAAGGCGCGAGACAAATTGGCAAGGTATGGACGCACAAGTAGAAAACTGAGCGGGAGAATTGCCAGGTTGAACGTGAAAAACGCGAAGTAGGCCGGAAGGAACGGCAGCAAAGAGAAGGGTACAAACAGGAGAGCTTGATATGCCGGCCGGATAAACAGCAGAGGAACGTCCGCGCGTGAAACCAACTTATCCTGGAACGTTTTCTGCGCGGCAGCATCGTATATCTCATGACCTTGCCCGGTTCTAACCATGTAGCCCGCTACGTACAAATTGCGAAAATCCACATGCCCGTCGCGTACGTTGGGCAAGGAGGCTAACTGGACAAATAACAGCAAGAGCGCCGCCGCGGCCAAAGCCAAAGCTAGCACGGTGGAATAGATCGGAGCGCGCTTCCCGCTTGCAGTTCCCTCGGTCACAGGCAGTTCCGGATTGCTATCCAATCTGCATTCCCCCTCGATCTCGACGACGACGCCATGTTGAACCCGCTGGAGCCCTGGGCGATGTCTTGCCCCTCGCTTGCAAGGGCTCCACCCTTTCGCTCCATGATTTGGCCCTGACCCTCAACCAGCCGTTGATCCAATATACCCATGACCTCCTGAAACTGCGAGGGGCCTCAAAAGTTATAAACCAGGAAGGCGAATCAGGCCGGGCTCGTTGCGCCGCCGGCAAATCGTCGTTCCTTACCCCGCCGGGCTTGCGGAGCCAGTTCGAACCAGGATCACGGCTTTGTTGTCCGAATAGACGATCTTCCACTCGTGCAACAGCGGCAAGATGCGAACCATCGGCGACTGCCGCTCCAGTAGGCAAAAATTGACCCTGTACTTCTGAAGCAGCGCATTGGGGTCGCCCTGCAAATTCGCCCAGCTTTCGAATTCACTCAGGAAACCCGACCATTCGTAAAGATCGGCCCGGCCGTCCATGGATACCGGGTATTCCGGCGCCGCCCAGATCAGGTAGCCTCCAAAGCCATAGTCGTTCAACATGGGCCCGGAAAGATGGTTGGCTTTGATGAATTCCACCGCTTTTTGCGGGCTCCCGTCTTCCACCTGCTTCTCCAGATTCTGGCGGCTCGGAAAAGCCAGGAAAACTGCCAGTACCGACACCCCGATCAATACCGCATTGGGCCAGATTCGGTCCTCTTCCACGTTGTAGCCTTCCCAACTGGTTGAGAGTTCACGGGTTAGAATAGGCGCGGCCAATATGCCGAACACAAACAGCGTGCGCAAATGGCTCACTCCCAGCCATGTCCCCAGCGCCAACAGGAGCAACTCATCCCAATACAACTCGGACCGGCGGACCACCACCAGGAGAAAACTGCAGAGGAGAACCGCCAGCAGCGCAACTCCGCGCGCGTCCGTCAGGTCGGTTGCCCTCCACTCGGCCACGCTGCTCAGATTGACTGGCTGATGCAGCATCGTATCGATGGGGTAAAATATCTGCCTTATGCCAATCGGATTCAGCAACAACGCCGCCGCCGAAAGGATCAGCGCCAACGCCAGCATCCTCCGGCAACGCGGATCCCAGCCCGGCGAAACGAGTGAGCCCCACCGGAAATTGAAAAACGAGCTGAACAGAGAGATTCCTGCCACAACAAGTCCAAGAAAGAAAGACCCGTGGCAGTTCACCCAGACTGCAAATAGAATCGGCAGCCAGAGGAACCAGCGAGGATTGCGCGTGCGCCCCAGGCGAATCAGCAGCAACTCCACGATCAACAAAAGGTAGCCGATCAACTGCGGCCGCATGGAAAAGCCGACGGTGCCAAACAGCCAGACGATCAGCGCCCCCAGGAAGCCCACCTTGGCGTTGCCCGAATAGAGGGAGCATAAGGCGTATCCGGCCATCGACAGGCCTGCCGTCAGCAGGCAAAACCAGACCATCAGGCCGGAATAGCCGCCCCATCTGTACGCAAGGTACATGGCCACCTGTGCCAGCCATTCATGCGGTATCGCGGCCTGGTGGTTGGTGGTATAGGAAAAGATATCTGTAACCGGGATGGCGTGCGTGGTCCAGATGGTCTCACCCATCTTGAGGTGCCACCACATATCCGAGTCGTCGAAACGCGACCGCACCGACAGCACCGACAGCACGGCCAGAAGGCTGGCCAGCGTTGCGGGGAAGGAGAAAACCCTTCGTAGAATTCGCGTGAGCACAGAGCTGGCCTTATCTCCAACCGTCCGTCATGCCGTGCTCAGCCGTTCGCCGTTTCGCGCAGATCCTGCTCGAACAGCGGATCCGGTTCCGCGATCCTGATCAAGCGATGCAGATAGGCCCGGGAGATTTGCAGGCTCCGGGCAGCCAGCGTCTTGTTCCCATTGTTCTCGCGAACCGCTGTCACGGCCAGTCTCACCTTGTAGTCGCGAAGCTGCCGCTCGAAGGAACCGGCTGACTGGTAGTCGCCGATATCGACAACATCTTCCCCGTCGACGCTCTCGTCCTCCTGCAGGTTCAGAGTCAAATCTTCGAAGCGAACCACCTGCCCGGGGGCCAGGATGATCGCCCGCTGTATCACGTTTTCCAGCTCGCGCACGTTGCCGGGCCACGAGTAACTCTGCAGCAGGTTCATGGCATCCGCTTCAAAGCTCTCCATGGGCTTTTGAAACAACTGCGCATAATGCCGCAAAAAGTGCATCGCAATCTGGGGGATATCTTCCGGGTGATCCTGCAGCGGCGGAGATTCAATCCGCATCACGTTGATGCGATAGAAAAGATCCTGGCGGAATTTTCCTTCGGCCACCAGTTTGGCCAGGTCCCGGTGCGTGGCGAAAATCAGCCGCGCCCGCAGCGGGATCAGCTTGCTGCTGCCCAACCGGCAGAATTCCATCTGCTGCAACACGCGCAGCAGCTTGACCTGCGTAAACAGGCTCAGGTCACCAATCTCATCCAGGAAAAGCGTTCCGTCGCCAGCTTGTTCGAAGTAGCCTTCGCGCGCCCCCACCGTGCCGGTGAAAGCGCCCTTTTCATGCCCGAACAACTCCGCCTCGATCAATGTTTCAGGAATGGCCCCGCAGGACACTGCCACAAACGGACGTTTGCTGCGAGAGCCCATATTGTGCACAGCCCGGGCGATCAATTCCTTGCCGGTTCCGCTTTCCCCGGTCACCAGCACCGTTGCATTCAGATTGGTTACTCGCCGCACCAGCTCATAAACCTGCTGCATCTGCGGGCTCGATCCAATCAGCCGGTCGCAACTGCCTGGATCTTCCTGCCGCTGCTGCACGCCCTGCAATTGCCGCTTCAGAAGGGAGTTCTCATACCCCCGGCTGAGCATGGTCTTCAGATCTCGAATCGAGGGTGGCCTGCGGCAATAGCCAAAGGCTCCCGTCCGCACCAGCTCGAAGGCGGTCGACCGAAGTCCATCGTCGGCCATCACCACGGAGGGAATATTCGATGCAATCAAACGCCGGGAAAATCCAATCCGCTCCTGCAACGACTCATGATTGCAGTTCAAATCCAGAATCATGACATCGCAGCCCCCTGCCGACACCAGGTTGTTCATCCCTTCCTGATCCGACTCCAAATGAACCTGGAATTCCTGCCCCAAGGCAGAGGAAAGAAGGGGGTGCAGCGTCCGGTCCTCCGAATATAGTCCGATTTTGATCATGAATGATCGACCTTATCCACTCCGTGCAATCATGCCGCATCTAGCCAGAACCGGCGACATGTCATAATTCTCCTCAATCGGCTGCAACCATGCCAATGGCTGTTTTGTGCTAGTTTGCTCCCACATTGGTAATAAGAGTAGGGTGGTGACGGGTAACAAACTCCGCGCTTCGACACACCTCACACCTTGATAAAGCCTGGGTGGGCCCAGGCTTTGAAGCGCACGCTGAATTGCTGGTTCATCTCTATCAATGACGCTAGTCCTCTGCCGGAGCCAAGTCAATGCCACGTAAGTAACATGAATCAGGGTACTGAGGCTGCGTGCATCGCCTGCAAACAGCAAAAAGTGCCTGCGCAAGGGGCTTCGCCCCGCACGGAACATCTCCTATGCCCCTATATTAAGCTATTCATTATAAACAGTTTATTTCAAATCTCCAGGCGCAGGAAGAGATCAAGGTCCTCCCTGGCAGATCGTAGACCCTTCCCCCGGCGTCAATAGCACGATCATGTTATACCAATGCACTGCCGGTAACCATCCTCAAGTGACCGCTTCTTTCTCATTCGACTCCTGGCGCCAATTGGCCTCTCAATTGCTCCACAGCAAGGCGCGGCCTCCCGGCAAAAACCGGAGCCGTCTCGTTTGGCTACCGTCGTCACCTCAGGCCCCTGGCGCTTTCTCCATCATTTCTGTCACCTGCAACCCCAAAACCTGCCCTGACGATGGGCGCTTCGACGCTCGCGCCCATCGGCCCGGCATTGCTCATGCGCCTGTCATCCCGGCAGCGCCGCGCCCGCCTGGCGCCCCGCACAACCCTCCCATCCTCCCCGGCAGGAGGCCACCGCCTTGTCATCAGACCCGTCTTGGAGCTGCTCTGTTCGCTTCCCCACGCTGCGCCGGCGCCCCGGCTGGATGAGCCGGGGAGAGTGTATACGTCCCGCTTCACTCCCCAACCCGCACGTAAACAACCGTGTACACCTGTCAGGACTGCGTGTCGTTAACTATCTGAATTCAGGACGCTTGGCCCCCCAGCAATTTGGTTGGACAATTGCTTTAACCTAGGTGTTCCTTGTATCTTGTACGGGGAAAGGGAGTTTGAGGCATGCACTCGTTCGCTTGGTGGCCGACTGTTTTTGTTCTCGCCGTGGCTACCTTCACGGATCTGCGCAGCCGCCGCATCCCCAACTGGCTGGTTCTCCCGTTCCTGCTCGCCGGCATCGTGGTCTCCGCCTGGCTCCAGGGTTGGAAGGGCGTCGGACACAGCTTCGCCGGGCTGGGACTGGGCCTCCTGATTTACGGCTTTCTTTTCTGGATGGGCGGCATGGGCGCGGGGGATGTGAAACTGTGTGCCGCCATCGGGGCCTGGATTGGCCCCAGCCAGTTGTTCTTTGCCTTGGTCGTCGCCGCCATGGCCGGGGGAATCATGGCCCTGGGATGGGCCGTCTGGGGCGGATTTGTCAAAGAACTGTTCACGGGAGCGGGCGATCTGATGTTCGGTTGGAAGCAGAGGGGAGCGCAATCGGACCTGGTCCTAAGCAATCCCCGAAAGCGCAGAATGCCCTATGCTCCGGCCATCGCCATCGGTACCCTGATTTCCTTCTTTTCACACTGAATAACGGATTGCGCATCATGTCTGACTCGGAAAAAAACTATCAGTTTTGGAACCCGCAAGAAACGTTGCATGACACTGGGAGCAGCAATTCAGTGAATCCGGGCTCTTCTCCATCTCTCGACGCACACGATCCCGAGTCCTTCGGCGCCGTCCCCTTGTCGGTCGCGCTGATCGGTCCGGACGAGCAGCGCCGCAGGGAGGCAGCCGCCGCTTTGGCCCTGTGCCAGGGAGCGACTGTCCGTGAGTTCCCTCATTATCCTCCCGGCCTCGACGATGTGCCCAGGATCCTCGAAGAGCATAACGACGTCATCATTATCGATCTGGACAGTAGCCCCGAGTACGCCCTCGAACTGGTGGAGAGCCTCTGCGCCAATGGCCCGGCCACCGTGATGGTCTATTCCTCCAAAGCCGACCCCGAGTTGCTGGTCCGCTGCATGCGCGCCGGCGCTCGCGAATTCCTAAATCCGCCCTTCAACCGAAGCACCATGGCTGAAGCCCTGGTGCGGGCCGCGGCCCGCCGTTCGGCAATCCGCCTCCCCAAGAAGACGGGCGGCAAGTTGCTCGTCTTTCTCGGCGCCAAGGGCGGCTCCGGCGTCACCACCCTGGCCTGCAATTTTGCCGTATCCCTGGCCCTGGAGTCCGGCCAAAGCACCCTGTTGATCGATCTCGATCTCCCCTTGGGCGACGCCGCGCTCAACCTCGGCATCGTCGCCGAGTACTCGACCATTAACGCCCTTCAGGATTCCGGCCGCTTGGACACAAGTTTCCTCTCCAAGCTCCTGGTCAAGCACAGCTCGGGAGTCTCCGTGCTCGCCGCTCCCGGCAAGTTTCCCCAGTTCCAGGCTTCCAATGAGGCCATCGACAAACTGCTCACCGTCGCCCGCCAGGAGTTCGATAATGTCGTGGTCGATGTTGGTTCGCGCCTCGATTTGACCGGTACGGCCCTCTTTAAGGATGCCTATACCATCTACCTGGTCACCCAGGCCGGCATCCCCGAACTGCGCAACTCCAATCGCCTCATCGGCCAGTTCTTCACCTCCGGCGGCCCCAAGCTCGAAATCGTCATCAACCGCTATGAGCCGCGCGGCATGGGCGTTTCTGAAGAAACCATCACCAAGGCGCTCACCAGACCGGCGCAGTGGAAAATCCCCAACGATTATGCCGCTGTGCGCCACATGCAGAACACCGCCACCCCCCTGGTGATGGAAGACTCCCCCCTTTCCCGCCTGATCCGCCAGATGGCCATTTCCGTTTGCGGGCAGCGCGCAACTCCTCGAAAAAAGAAAGGCTTCAAACTATTCGGAAAACAGTCCGGTGGATAACCATTCTGTTTCGATAGAAGGTAAAACGTGGAACTGCTGAATGTGGAGAAGTACAAAGCGGAAATACACCGGACCCTGATCTCCAAGCTGGATCTGGAGAAATTGTCGCGCGTCAATTCCAGCCAGGCGCGCCAGGCAGTTTCCGGCATCGTCAAGGAGATCATCGCCGACCAGCGGGTGCCACTGAACTACGAGGAGCAGGAGAAGATCCAGGCCGACCTGCTCGACGAAGTCTTTGGTCTCGGACCCCTCGAGCCCCTGCTCCGGGATCCAAATATCTCCGACATCCTGGTCAATGACAAGGATCATGTCTTCGTCGAGAAGAGCGGCCTTCTTACCAGGGTCGCTACCTCCTTCCGCGACGATCGCCACCTGCTCCAGATCATCGACCGCATCGTCTCCCGCGTGGGCCGCAGAGTCGATGAGTCTTCGCCCATGGTCGATGCCCGCCTGCCCGACGGCTCCCGCGTCAATGCCATCATTCCACCCCTGGCGCTCGACGGTCCATCGCTCTCCATCCGCCGCTTTGGAACCGGCCCCCTGGCTGCCAACGCGCTGGTGCAACTGAAGAGCATCTCCCCGGAAATGATGGAGATGCTCGCCTCCGCCGTCAAAGCCAAGATCAGCATCGTCATCTCCGGCGGCACCGGCTCCGGCAAGACCACGCTGTTGAACATCATGTCCCAGTACATCCCTAACAACGAGCGCCTGGTCACCATTGAAGACGCCGCCGAACTCCGCCTCGCCCAGGAAAACATCGTGCGCCTCGAAACCCGTCCCCCCAACATCGAGGGACTCGGGGCTATCCGCCAGCGCCAGTTGCTCATCAACTGCCTCCGCATGCGCCCCGACCGCATTATCATGGGCGAGGTCCGCGGCGATGAAGCCTTTGACATGCTCCAGGCCATGAATACCGGCCACGAAGGCTCCATGACCACCATTCACGCCAACACCCCCCGCGACGCCATCTCCAGACTCGAATCCATGGTCGCCATGGGCAACATGAATCTGCCCGAAAAATCCGTTCGCCAGCAGATCGCCTCCGCTATCACCATCGTCGTCCAGGCCACGCGCATGACCGACGGCTCCCGCAAGGTTACCAGCGTCTCCGAGATCACCGGCATGGAAGAGAACGTCATCAGCATGCAGGAGATCTTCTCCTTCGTCAAAAAAGGGATCGGACCGGACGGCAAAGTCATTGGCGCCTTCCAGCCCACCCGCATCCGTCCCAAGTTCCTCGAACGGCTCCGCGTCTCCGGCATCATCCTGCCGCCCAGCCTGTTCGAGCGTGAAACACCCGTAAACTACTAAACCGAAAGGAGGTCGACGGTTATGGGTTTGATCTTTGTATTGGTATTCATGGGCGTTTTCGCCGTCGTCGCTCTGCTGATGCTCGCCGCCAGTTCCGGCGACGCGCAGAAGGCCAAGCAGGTCCAGGCCACGCTCGACTCGGCCCTGGCCACCGAAAGCCCGGTGTTGCGCGACCAGATCGTCAACCTTCGCAAGAGCGATCAGCTCAGCGGCATCCCCTGGATCAATCAAAAGCTCCAGAAGCTCGAACTGGGGCCGCAACTGTACAACTTGCTCCATCAGGCCGATCTCAAGTGGACAGCCGGCGGCTTGCTCTCCATTTGCGCGGCCTTCTTCGTCTTCTCGGCATTTCTCGTTCACTGGCGCTTTGGTTCCACTCTTGTGGCCCTGCTGGTCGGAGCGGCGTTCGGCTTCGCGCCTTTCGCCTTTGTGCTCTTCAAGCGCAAGAAGCGCTTCAACGCCTTTCAGGCGGGGTTGCCTGAAGCCCTGGATCTGATGGTCAGCGCCCTCCGCGCCGGCCATAGCCTCATCGCCGCAATGGGCCTCGTCTCGCGCGAGTGCAACGACCCCGTCGGCTGCGAATTCAAGTCCTGTTTCGAGGAGCAGAACTACGGCCTTGAACTCAAGACAGCCTTGGACAACATGATCGCCCGCGTCCCCATCCAGGACCTCAAAATTGTCTCCACCGCCATCATGATCCAAAAGGAGAGCGGCGGAAACCTTGCCGAGGTCCTCGACAAAACCGCCCACGTCATCCGCGAGCGCTTCCGCCTCAAGAGGCAGATCCAGGTCCACACCGCGCAGGGACGCATGACCGGCATTGTCCTCACCCTGCTCCCGGTGGTGCTGGCAGTCGCTTTATACTTCATCAACCCCGACATGATGAGCATCTTGTGGAAGCGCGCCATCGGCATCAAGCTTCTCTATACCGCCGGCGCCATGATTATCGTCGGCGGCTTGATCATTCGGAAAATTGTCAACATGGACGTTTAGAGGTGGACTATGGGATTTGCGATGCTTTCCTTTTTTGCCGTTTTTCTGCTCATCGCCAGCGGCGGACTGCTGCTGTTCTATCGCGAAGCCATGATGCAGCGGATCTCCGACGTCATCAACCCCAATCCCAAACCGAAATCCCTGTTGGGCTCCATTCAGAGCACCGGACTGTCGATCGGCGGCGTGGTGCAGCACTTCGAGAATGTGCTCCCGAAAAGCCAGGCCGAAATCAGCGTTGTCAAGCAGCGCCTGATCCGCGCCGGCTATCGCAAGGAGTCCGAGCTCAAGGCATTCTATGGCTCCAAGGTATTGGTTCCCCTCCTGCTTTGCGTTATGTCCCTGGTCTCCGGACTCGGCAGCCTGAGCCCCCTCTTCGTCTATGGAGCATGCCTGGTGGTAGGATTCCTGGGACCGGATTTCTGGCTGGGAAGGCAGATCAAGAAGCGCCAGGGAAAAATCCGCCGCGGCCTTCCCGATGTCCTCGATCTTCTCGTCATCTGCATCGAGGCCGGACTCAGCCTGGACCAGGCAACGGCCCGCACCGCCGAGGAATTGGCCAATGCACAGCCCCAGCTATGCGATGAATTGAGGGTCGTGGTGCTGGAACAACGCGCCGGAAAGCCCCGTGCCGATGCCTGGAGACATCTTTCCGAACGCACCGATGTGGACTGCGTCCGCAATGTCGTCTCCATGCTCGTTCAATCGGAGCAGTTCGGAACCAGCATCGGCAAAACATTGCGCACTCACTCCGACACCCTCAGAACCCAGCGTGTTCAGCAAGTCGAGGAGCAGGCGGCAAAAACCACCATCAAGCTCATCTTTCCGCTCGTGTTTTTCATCTTTCCCTCGCTCTTCCTGGTAACTCTGGGGCCTGCGGTCATCATCATGGCGGAATCGTTCAAGAATCTGTTCAACAACTGAGGAAAGGAGAAATTCACAATGAATAGTGTCACCATCATCCAGATCGTAGCTGGCGTGTTGTTTGTCATCGTGCTGGTTGTTCTCATCCAGCGCCGCCGCACTCGGATCAAGTAGCGCGGGCTCCGCTTCTGTTCCGGCGGCAATGGTGCAACTGCACCAGCTCCGCTGACCGGTTCGCTATCCTGCGGACCGGGGACCTCGCCGCTGTGGGGCCGGGTGTCGCCCGTGTCCCGCTCACGTTGGGAAACGCTGAAAACATGCTGTCGATCGAAAGGGGATTTTTAATGGACAACGTCACAATCATCCAGATCGTTGCAGGTGTGTTGTTTGTCATCGTACTGGTGATTTTGATTCAGCGTCGTCGCACCAAGGTAAAGTAGCACCGGCTTTACCGGTCGGCTGGTGGCGCCGTGAAACTCGACGGCATCTGCCCCAGCCAACTCGATAGTCCCGCCGGCCGGGGGGGGGCCGGGGCGCTTGCACGATGAGTGTCTCCGTGCCCTGTCTCGCCAGCGGGAGTGGTGGAGTACGCCTTTGCGCGGTTCTCCGGAAGCCATCTTCTCTGTCGGGCCAGGCAGGGACTGCTTGTGGAAGGCGATCGAAGAGAGAGGACGCGCAGCAATGCCAGGGACTGAAGAAATGGATATCTCAACTGGAGTTCTGGACCAACACCCGGCTGCCGGGTACTCGCCCGAGGCGGGAGGCTTCATGGAATCACGGAAACTGTGCGCATATAACCAGACTCGCGAATGCTTTCTTGGCCTTGAGGTCGCTGGCGCCGACCTGTCGCTCGCCAAACTGAAGGATCGGCTTGCGACCCTCGCCCTCAAGTCCGGCGAGGGGCTCTGGTTGCTGCCCTTTCGAGGAATTCCTGAGTGGGGCGTTCGCGCACCCCTAGACCTCGTGTACCTGGACAACGATTGCCGGGTCCTCGACGTGGTCGAGTCCTTCCCCGTCTTCCGTGTCGATGCCGCCACCCCCCCGGCCGCCAGCGTCCTGGCATTGCCCACTCACTCCATCTATTCCTCGCAGACCCAGGCCGGCGATCAGTTGGTGCTCTGCGTGGCAGAGGAGATGCAGCAGCGTCTGGAGCGCTTCAACGGCTCAGCCGCAGTCCCCGCAGTGGCGCCGGCGCCCCCCGCCGGCCCGGTGCTGATTAACCCTGCCGGACCGATCGTCGCCGCCCCAAGGAAACCCGCTGCCGGCGCTGTGCAAGGCGCCGTCCTCCTCCGTGAAACGCCGCTCTGGAGCGGTGGCCCCGGAGTGCTCGAATTGGAGGATCGCTCCATCAAGGAGCGCCCCAAAGCCCCGCAGATGCATCTGATGGAACTTAGCGAACCGGGGACCAAAGACTCCAGACCGCCGAGAAGTTGGTTGGAGCGTTGGTGGTCTCCGGATCCCAGGAAGGCTCCACGGGAGTCGACCCCCGGTCTCGCTGCCTATTACTGGAATGGCGGCCCTGCTGAGCCGCACCAGATCAGGAATATCAGCTCCACCGGTTTGTACCTCGTGACCGAGGAACGCTGGTACCCAGGCACCCTGATCCTGATGACTCTGCACAACACCGGCGCGGGTCAACAAGCCGTGGAGCGTTCCATCCGCGTGCACTCCAGGGCCGTTCGATGGGGCACTGATGGCGTCGGACTCCAGTTTGTCGTGCCGGAGACCAAGGATCGCATTGGGTTCCTGGCCAACGGGGCGGATAAGAAGGATCTCGATCAATTCCTGCAGCGGCTCCGCAAGAGCGAAAGCTAGGCGCCCATGGAGAATGCCCTGCAAGTTTGTACGTGTACCACTTATGTGTATCGCTGTAGAAGGCACTTTGGAGACGAAATTGCAAGGTTTACAGTGCGTGGAGGCAAAAGAATGAAGTTACTTACTGAAGTGCGCGCACAAGCCGTCGCGCTCCTGCGCGGCCGGAACCGCGCCGCGCCACCACTGGGAGTGCAGGGCGGGGCGCGCTACATCCCCCATCGGCTTCGCCCTCTGCTGTGCGGCGGCGAACAGGGAAACGCGATAGTCGAATTGGCCTTTGTCGTGCCGGTGCTGATGGGGCTCCTCACGGCCATGTTCGCATTCGGGATTGTTTTCAACACCCAAATTATGCTCACACAGGCCGTGGGCTCAGCCGCACAGCATCTCGCGGGACTCCGACAAGGCACCACAGACCCCTGTGCCGACACTTTGACGGCGATAACACTGGCGGCGCCGAACCTCAAACCGGCCAGCATCGGCCTCTCGCTTTCGCTGAATGGCACCCCCGAATCAGGGCATAACTGCGCCGGCGCTCAGTCCGACCTGATACAGACCAAACCTGTAACCGTATCAGCCACCTATCCTTGCACCCTCCCCATCTTCAGATCCCCATTTGCATCCGCTTGTCAACTTACCGCAACGGTGACCGAGTATGAATACTAACCCAAGCATCATCGAGGTGATTCCAATGAGAACTATGTCTTCGTCTTTTGTCCGCAGAGCGCTTTACGACCAGCGCGGACAAACGTTGCCGATGGTGGCGTTAGGAATGGTCGCCCTACTGGGTATGGCTGGACTTACAATCGACGTGGGCCACGCCTATGCCGTTCATACTCAACTCCAGAATACGGCCACTGCCGCGGCGTTGGCGGCTGCGGGAGAGGTGTACAACAGCTCAACCACCAACAATGCAACATCCTATGCGAACCAATACAGTGCCGCGTCCACCTCGGATGAGAACGGCAACGCCTCGCTGGGAACAGTGTCTACGGCCGTATACACTGGGTGCGTCAACGTACTCTTGCCGTCGGGACAAACTTGTAGCTCTTCCACTCTCGCAAACGCCGTCCAGGTCACGAATTCGGTCGGGGTGAAGACCTTTTTCCTGAAGATGTTCGGGGTCCCCGTGCTTAATGTGAGCGCAACCGCGACGGCGTCGATGCAGGGCGCAGCGCTTCCGTGGAACGTGGCGGTCATTGTCGACGCGACGGAGTCGATGACGTCAACCACCGACTCCAACTGCAGCACTGGCACCGCCTCGCGATTTACGTGCGCGCTGGAGAGCGTTCAGACCCTGCTGGGAGCCATTCCGCCCTGCACCGGCGCCGACGGATCGAGTTGCACCCTGGCCGCGTCGCAGTTCCACGTGGCCATGTTCGCGTTTCCCAACGTGACCGTCGCCACAAGGCCCGACGACTACGGCTGCAGCGGCACCATACCGACGCCGGAGCCCTACACACTGCCCCTGACCTCGTTGTCGGCATACACGCCGCTCACGTATAACGGGAATCATTCGACCTACCAGGTGATTCTCCCCAGTGCCGGCAATGCCGATGCCAATGGCTTCATGAGCGACTACTACTCTTCGAGCTCCTCGAACCATTTGAACTCCAGCTCTGACATCGTGAAGGCGATTGGCGGAGCGAGCGGCTGCCAGGCAATGGCGACCGCGGGCGGCGAGAGCACCTACTACGCCAGCGTCATCTACGCGGCGCAGGCGGCCCTGTTGGCCGAACAGGCAGCATATCCCGGGTCGCAGAATGCGATCATCGTGATCTCCGACGGCGAGGCGCAGGCTGCCAACACCAAGTTCCCGTCAACCGGTTCTGCTCCAACGCCCTCCGCGGACGGGTATACGGTGGTAACGAATTCGACCGGCAATACCAAGAATCTGGTGAATTCAACCCTCGGACACTACCCCGACTTCAACGATGAGTGCCAGCAGGCAATCGTGGCGGCCCAGGCCGCGGCGGCGGCGGGAACGAGGGTCTACGCGGTTGCCTACGGCTCGGAGAGTTCGGGGTGCACTACCTCCGGCGGCGGCACCGACAGCACGCTGGTCGCTACGGGGACGAACCAGGCCTTCACGCTCTCCGGTACTAGCGCGCTCACTCCGTGCATTACGATGGAGAACATGGCGTCTTCCATGACGAATAGCGCGAACTACTTCTACTCCGACTGGAACCAGAGCGGATCGGGCAGCACCTGCGTTGACAACGGGCATTTGACGGTCAACCTCAGCGATATCTCCCTTGCCATCGCGTCGACTTTCGGTAAGCCGCGCCTGCTCCCCAACGGCTCCCTGCTCTATCCCACAACCTGATCGGGGAGATGGGCCTCCGCATCCCCGGCGAGTCCGCCCATTGGACTCGCCGGCGCGCCGGTCTTATAGCGGTTCTCCAGTCTCCATAGAGGGAAGCCACTTTTCGCTAAGTGGCTTTTTTCTTGCCGGGGAACAAGGGGATGCGGCGTCTGCATCCCAGGCCGGTAGCGACAGGCCTTCGTCGCTGGGGCGGAAGCAAAGGCCGCCTTCCCGATCGCCCGAAACGCCACGTGAACTGAAGAAAGGCTCTACTCAGGCTCTTCCGGAATGATCAGCAACACTTCCACCCTCTGAGTTTGCCCATTCTGCGCCGCCGGCCTGAATTGCCACTGGTCCAGCGAGTTCAGCACAAACTGCGCCTGCGGAAACTCCGGCGGGAAGGCGATGGCCAGCTCCTCGAACCGCCCCGCCTGATTCACATACCCGTGCACCAGCAGCGCATCGGCGTTGATGGCGCCCGCGGCGATGTTCGGCCGCACCACGCTATACGGCCAGGGCGCCTCCAGCCTGGCGATGTCTCCCGCTGACGCCGCCTCCGCCGACCGCGGAAGTGAGTACTGCAGTATCCAGCTCTTCGCCAGCCCCACGTGCAGATAAACGGTATACGCCAGCCGGTCGCTCCATACCCCTGCTGTCTCCGGAAACTCCTCTTTCAGCGACGCCCCCACCACCACCGCTCCAAACTGCCCGTTCTTCGGCAGCGTGAATTGCTCCGTTCCATCCTCGTCGCCCGATCCGAAACCGGCTCCAGACCCGGCCTTCAGTCCGGACCTGTCGCCCGCAACCCCGGCAGGGTCTCCCGAATCCCCTTCACCCTGCTCCGTTCCCGCTGCGCCTGTCCTGCGCGCCCGGTTGCCAATCCCTGCCTGCCCCTGCGTCAACGCCCCTGCCGAATTCTGCCTCGACGTCTCGCTCACCGGGGGCAGGGTCACGGTTCCATCCGGCATGCGAAGATCCGACAGCGACATCACCGCGGTCGGAGTCGGTTGCGCCGTCGACTCCGACGTCGTTACCGGCGCCAGTTGCACCATATCCGGCCCGTGGACCACCAACGGAGAAGTCGTGCTGGGAGGAATCGCCGGGTTCTTGGTGGGAGTATTGGTGGCTGAGATCCCCAAGTCGCCCAGGTTGATCTCTTCATTGGGCGCATGCACCGAAGGCTCGACGTCGGAGGCCGTCGCCTTTTCCGGCAGCGGCGCTACGATCGTTTTCGTCGCCGCCTTCTTGGGTGACCAGATCACCACCGTCGGCACGGGCACTTCCTCGGTCAGCTTCACATCGGTGCGAATATCGGGCTGCACCAGCGTCTGCGGCCCCGGCGGGGCTTGCACCGGCAGCCGCAAAGCCGCTTCCTGCGCGGCTGACTTCCGCCCGGCCTTGGGCCTTGGCTGGCTGGATTTTGGGCCCTCGGCATGAGGACCTGGATACGCAATCCCGCTCCCCGCTGTCCGCCGCATCTCCGGCTTGGGGGCGTGCAGGTCCAGGCGCCGTAGCGTATAGCGCTCGGTGAGTAGCCGGTCGTTCACCTCCGGCGTGTAAATGATCCCCAATGAAAGCAGTCCAAGCGCTGCGCCGTGCACCAGTACCGAGACCACAAATGAAGACGGCCGCTGGCTCAGTTCGGGGCGCTCCGAAAAGAGCGTGATTGTGCGGGAAGACCTCATGTCCGGATGAATTCCCTCCCTGGCGCAATCTGAGGATTGCCGTTATGGGGGCCGATGATTTCAGGTGGCCGATTTCCCCAGGGGTCCCCACGGACAGGTCTTGCATCCCTGGAATGGAGGAAAAAGCCACCCTCCTGAATCTCCGCTACAGCATGTTAACCCTGAAATTGCTCTGGCGCCGTCTGCTCGTTTTTCATTGGGTTGGTAACCTTCCCGACATTCCCGGCTTGCCCGAATCCGGAAAGGGGCCCTGCCGCCACTTTCTGAAGTCCATTCTAGTCCCTTTCCCATTTTCCCCTTTTGGAAAGCATCTATTTGCCACATAGCTCTCTTGGTACCCCATTCACATTCTGCTTCCCATCAAACCTCATATGTGAGCCATCAAACGGCTACACTGGACTCGCGTTTGAACTTGACTGGCTATCGGTCTACTCAACCCGCGGTTCGGCGTGAAATCGAAATTCGTCTCCTTGGACGCTCAATTTCACCTCGGAGACAGAAAGGCGGAGCTGGCCGGGTAGCCAGTTCAAACAGGTCCCAAGATGAACAAAAGACTACTTACGATCCTACTCCTGGCTTTCGTCATTGCAGGCGCATGTGCCTTCCTGGTCTACCGCGTGGTAGGCAGCCGCCTGGGGGCGGCTCGGCCGGCAACTACGCCGGTAGTCGCGGCCGTGGCTGACATCAAGCTCGGAACCGTTCTGACCGCCGCCAACCTCACAACCGTCGCAATCGAGGGGGCCCTGCCCAAGGGCGCCATTCTCAAACCTGAGACTGCCATTGGACGGGGGGTTATCTCCGACCTCTATCAGGGCGAGCCCATTCTCGAAAGCCGCCTGGCCGCCGTCGGCTCCGGCGGAGGATTGGCTGCCACCATTCCTCAAGGCATGAGAGCCATTGCCGTGAAGGTCGATGAGGTCGTCGGCGTGGCCGGGTTCGTCACTCCCGGTCTGCATGTCGACGTCCTGGTCTCCGGCAACCCTCCCCAGGGCGCCATTTCAGCCCAGGCCTACCAGCAAGGCACACTCGTCAAGACCATCCTGCAGAACATAATGGTCTTGTCCGCTGGCGTCAATATCCAGAAGGATGCCGAGGGCAAACCCCAACCGGTGCAGGTTGTCAACCTGCTGGTCACTCCGGAACAGGCCGAAACCCTCAGCCTGGCAAGCCAGTCCTCGAATGGCGTGAAAATCCAGCTCGTCCTGCGCAACCCGCTCGATACAAAGACCGAACCGGTTCCCGGAACCGCCCTGGGCAACATGTTTGCGGATCATAATCCCGCCCCGGTAAAAACACAGGCTGTCGCAAAAACCGTGAAGAAGGCTGCACCCCAGCCCTTTTCAATCGAGGTTATCAACGGCTCGAAACGGACTGAAGAAAAATTCGGAACTCCAGAGGCAAAGCAGTGAGAGCGAAGGCTGGCATATCCATCGCATGTTTCTGCGCATTGTCTGTTGTCCTGTGCGCCGGGTTGGGCCTCAAGGCCCAAACACCACCGCCTCTTCCCAGGCCCGCCGCGGTCCCCAATCAGGATTCGGCGAATGAGCTCTCCGTCGGTGTGGGCAAATCCGTGCTCGTCGACTGCACGCGCCCCATCGCCCGCGTCGCCATGGGCCTGGGCGACGTGGCCGAAGCCCAGGCCATCAGCCCTTACGAGATCATGGTGAACGGCAAGGCCCCTGGTGAAACCAGCCTTATCATCTGGGACACCCGCGGCGGCCGTCAGTTCTTCAACATCACCGTCCGCACCGGCCCCGCGGTGTCCAGCGACAACCTGGATGCCGTCCGCCGCGAGCTCTCAATCGAACTCCCGGGCCAGCCCCTGAAGATCACCTCCGAGAACAGCATGATCTTTCTGCGCGGCACCGTGAAGGACCTTAACTCCTCCGCGCGCGCCGTCCAGATCGCCTCCACCGCCGGTAAAGTCGTCAACCTGCTCAACGTCAACGTCCCGCCCGCTGACCCCCAGATCCTCCTCAAGGTGCGCTTTGCCAGTGTCGACCGCAGCAAGGCAAAGCAGTTGGGCATCAACCTCTTCTCTACCGGCCTCGGAAACACGGTCGGCGGCGTTACTACAGGTCAGTTCGCCCCGCCTTTCATTACCAGCTCGGGAGGGTCCGTCACGCAAACGACGACAAGCACGATCGTTACCCCGCCTACCAACACGGCGACCTTTTCCACAGAGGGGAACTTCCTTGCCCTCTTCCCGGGCCTGAATGCAGGCGCGGAAATCATAGCCCTTGAGTCCAAGGGCGTGGTGGAGGTCCTGGCCGAGCCCAACATCGTGGCCGTGAACGGCAGAGAGGCCAGCTTTCTCGCCGGCGGAGAATACCCTTATCCAGTCGCTCAGGGGTCCTCGGGCGGCACCACCGCGATTTCCATCAGTTTCAAGGAGTATGGTATTCGCCTGAACTTCATCCCCACCGTCACTCCCCGCGGAACCATCCGTCTCCAGGTGGCCCCGGAAGTCAGCGCCCTGGACTTCGCCGATGCCGTCGATATCTCCGGATTTGACGTGCCCGCCATTACCACCCGCAGAGTCAAGACCGAAGTGGAGCTGAACGACGGTCAGAGCTTTGTCCTCGGTGGACTGCTCGACAACAACGAAACCGAAACCTTCGAAAAGGTCCCCTTCCTGGGAGACATTCCAATCCTGGGCAAGTTCTTCCAGTCCATGCAAAGAAACAGGACAAATACCGAGCTCATCGTAATTGTCACCCCGGAGATCGTGGCTCCCATAGCGGCCGGCTCCGCCTTGCCTGAGTTGAAGTTTCCCACCAAGTTCCTGCCGCCCAACTCCGGCATACCCATGAATACTCCGGACGCCAAGACGGCCGAAAATACTCCAGCCCCCGCACCGGCGACCATACCGGTTGAGAAGCTGATTGAAAGCATGAGGCCCGAAGCGCCGCTGATCATCGAAGGCGGCGGTGGCTTTGGCACCAGTGGGGGCGGGATAAGCTCTGCTCCTACCTCCGCTCCTCCGCAGTAAATCAATCTCGCCGGCCGTCTTTCCAGACGGCCGGCGACATTTGCCTGAGCGCGTTCCCTGGCGCGCCGCGGTTTCAGTCGGCCGGGTTGAGCAAATCGCGGACGCTGGCGCTCCGGGAAAAACGCAGATCGCAGTCCTCCTGAGATCGCGGCTCCAGAGTGGCGAAGGGATCTGAGGCAACCGCATGAATCGGCTTGGCAGGATGGTTCGAGGGATGCGCGATGGCCTCACGGCGCGCCGCCCACCAACCCCCGATGCCCGCTTTCAAGTCTCAAACCTCACTCGCCACACGGTTCTGGCCACCTCCTTGGAACTCGCCGACAGCGGCTCCAGGCGCAACAAGGGCCTGCTCGGCCGTCAGGGCCTCGCTCCCGGAGAAGGACTCTGGATCGTCCCCTGTGAAGCCGTGCACACCTTCGGCATGAAGTTCCCCATCGACCTTGTCTATCTGGATCGCGGGAAGCGCGTCAAAAAGCTCCGCAACAGCGTGCCTCCCTGGCGGCTGTCGGCCTGTCTTTCCGCGCATTCCGTGCTCGAGCTTCCCGCGGGCACCATCCGCAACACACAGACAGAGCCCGGAGACGCGCTTGAATTCTCATCCGCGCCTTTGACCCGCGACAGCTCTTCTTCGCTGGGGTAGAAAGAGTGGGGAATTATATACTTGACTACCTGGCAATCTACCCCCACCGCGTCCCCGCGTGTGGTCATAGAATCTGATTGACGGCTGGACCCTCAAATTGCTCCCGGAAAGAAGACAGAGAGAGGTTCAAGATGACAAAGGCGCGGCTNNGCCGTCCTGGAGCACACCTCTGCTGTCCCCATGGTGGATTTCAAAGCAGTTTACTTCTCCGCGCGATGCCTTATTCAACATGGGGATCCATACATGGAAAGCGAGGTATTGCGCATCTATCAGGCGGAGGGGGCAGATCACCAATTGGATACTGCTAGAATTCGCGAAGTTACGGCGCGGTATATCTATTTGCCAACCACATTTTCCTTCACGGCTCCCTTCGCGATGCTGCCATGGGGGCCGGCGCACGTGCTTTGGATGACTCTCATCGTTGGCGGCATTCTATTGGCCTCGTTTCTGATTTGGAATCTCGGGGCGAACTACGCGCCCATTGTCTCCGGTGTCCTGATTGGCTTTTTTTTCGCCAACAGCGAAGCTCTTGTGGTTCTTGGCAATACGGCCGGAATTGCTGTGAGCCTTTGTGTGGTGGCCGTGTGGTGCTTTCTTCAGGAGCGGTTTGTCCCGGCTGGCATACTTTGCCTTGCGGTTAGCCTCGCAGTCAAGCCGCAGGATGCGGGCCTGGTCTGGCTCTATTTCTTGTTGGCGGGCGGAGTTTACCGCAAACGCGCGCTGCAAACCCTCCTCGCGGCGATTGCCCTGAGTCTGCCGGGAGTCCTGTGGGTCTGGCGCGTAGCGCCGCACTGGATGCAGGAATGGCACTCCAATTTATCGGCGTTTGCGGCACACGGCGGCATCAACGACCCTGGCCCTGCTTCAACCGGTGGCCACGGCCTGGGTATGCTGGTAAACCTGCAAGCGGTCTTCAGCGTCTTCCGGGACGACCCCCGCTTCTACAATCCGGCCAGTTATATTGTATGTGCGCCGCTCCTGCTGGTTTGGGTGCTCGTCACTCTGCGCTCCCGCTCCTCGCCCGCGAGAGCCTGGCTGGCGATCGCGGCCATCGCGGCTCTTTCCATGCTGCCTGTCTATCATCATCTATATGATGCCAAGCTTCTGCTGCTCACGGTTCCCGCCTGCGCCATGCTGTGGGCCGAGGGCGGCCCGATGGGATGGCTCGCGCTCCTGGTCAATACCGCTGGGTTCGTGGTGACAGCAGATTTGCCCTGGGCAATTTTCCTTGGTCTCGTCAGCAGCATGCGCGTGTCCACGACGGGACTGTCCGGACAGATACTGACGGCTGTGCAGGTCTTTCCAGCCCCGCTCATCCTGCTCGTCATGGGCGTCTTTTATCTGTGGGTCTACGCGCGGCGCTGTTCCGCCCCTGCCCCACTCCCAGCCGCTGCAAAGCTATCAGATAGAAAACGCTCATCGCCAGCAGCATAAGCGGGGCCGGCCGGGCCAGCACAACCGTCAGCATCTTTCCCGGCAACCCCGCGGTGTCCACATGCAGGCTCCTGGTGAGACTGACGAGAAGCGCCAGCGGAATATCCCCGGTCAACACGAACCCCGCCGTATTGACCAGCAGCGCAAGCCATCCCATCGGGCCGCCCTCGGCCCACAGCATGGCGCAGGCGGGAACCGTGAGCAGCAAGAGCTTGGCATCGTACGGTCGATGATAGGTCGCGAGCATGGTGAGAGCCGAGACCGCCGCCAACGCCAGCCAGGCCCTCGCCGGCGTCGGGCGCGACCGCAAAGTCATAACCGACCAGACAAGCAGAAGGGCTCCGCATACCAGATAGCTGACCGAATTGTAGAGGCGCGGATCGTCCCGGAAGACGCTGACCACCGATTGCAGGTTGACTACCATGGCGGCGGTGCCGGTGCTCGCGGTGGTGGGGTCGGGGCTGTTCAGACCGCCCGGCGCCGAAAGCGTTGCCAGATTGGAGTTGAGCTCCCGCATCCAATGCGGCGCCACCTGCCCAACCCACACCACCGCCGGAATAGCCAGTGCGGCCGTCACCGCCAGCGTCTGCAGCGCGCGTTTCCTGTAGACCCCGCCCGCCAGCAGGAAATAGAGCCAGACCAGGCCCGCGTCATGCGGCTTGATTGCCAGGCAGGCCGCAAGGCACAGCACGCCGGCCGCCGCAAACCGCTCCTCGATGAAACACCAGACGGCTACCGCGCAAAGGCTTACAACCACCCCCGCCGCATTGCCAATCATCAGCAGACTCATGCTGTTGACCAACAAAAGAGCAATCAGGCCGCCGGAGATCACCGGCGCGTGGCTGGCCCCGGTATTCCACATCAGAAACGCGGCCAGGATGAAACTCCCGGCAATGAGGATCATCCACAGCGCGTGCGCCGGCCCCCAGGGCAACAGCGCGAAGGGCGCGATGAAGATGAAGGCGGCCGGCGGGTAGACGCACACCGTTATGCCCTGGCGCTGGCCGCGCTGCAGAGCGTCCGATGGACGTTCCCCTCCCTCCGCCAGATAAACACGTAGCAGGTCGCTTTCGCTGTAGGGATCGCAGTGTTGAAGCAGGCATCGCGAGCCGTAGTAAACCGCCTTGAAGTCTTCCATCGAGCCGGACGTCATGCGCTCCATGGCCGAACCTGCCAGGACAAATATCGCGCTTCCCAGCAGCAACAGGCACAAACCGTCCAGCCGCGCCTTTGTCATCCTGAGCCTCTCTCTGCCGTCTCTGCGCACCCGGCTGCATGGGCCTCAAACGGGCTCAATGCCGGCAGGCCCATTGAGGTGCTGGTCTGCCGCCACAGCTTGGCTCGGAATCTCCTTCGGCTTCGGTCCCTTGTACATCGTTGCAACCAGATACCAGGCAAGCCACGCCGGCGCGCTCCATAGCGTCCAAAGATAGATGGCGGAGGGTCTCAGAATATTGCCGAACAGCGCCAATTCCACCAGGGCGCTCAGGAACGCAAGAGCGATCAACACGTTCCGCGACCGCGTAACATAGGCCCCTTCGAGCAGCGCCGGTATCAGCACGCCGGCGTCGTAAATCCACGCATAGGGCGCCGTCAGCAGCCCAACCACCATTAGCAGGCCGCCGTTTTTCATCCAATCCCACCGCGCGCGGCGAGTCCAGTAATAGCCCAATGCCCACATGCAGGCCAGCGCCGCCGGCGCGTATTGCAGCCACACCGTCCCCTTGCTGATCCAGTCGCGCAACAGAACGCTCATGCAGGGAATGAACTCGAAGCTGATTCCCGACTGCCGCGCCATCTGCCCGTACTGAACCCACGCCATGGGGTCGATGCGATAGGCCAGCGCGCAACTGGCGGCCATGGCTACCGCCCCGCCGATCAGCACCTTGTAACTCCGCGTCGCCGCAATCCATGCCAGCAGCACAATCCCGAAAGGCAGAAACAGGTGTGGCTTCAGCATGCAAAGCCACAGCGACGCTCCAGCCAGGAAGGGGCGTGTGCGATGCAGACGCAAGAACAGGGTTAGCCCCAGCAGCGCGAACAGCGAGGTCTGTCCCATGATCGCGCAGATCAGCGCCGGCCCGAAGCTGTAGCCAAGCCAGTGGCGATGATTGTTCTGCCGGCCGTGCATCACCCAGAGAATATAGACCGAACCCGCCAGGCAACCCAGCAGGGCTATGGTCCACACGATCGAGCCAGCCCGCAAACCCAGCAACCCAAGCGGATAAACCAGCGGCAATGCCGCCGGAAGGTTGCGCATGTACATCACGGTGTAGCGCGTGGAAAGCCCCGCGCCGCGCTCCAGCCGCAACAAGTCGGCCGCGCTGTACGGATTGCCGTGGTGGGCCAGTTGCTGGCCCGTGGCCCAGAAAACCACGTAGTCGCGTGAACCTAATACGGAGTCTTGGGCCATCGAAATCACAAAGCCCTGAACGGTGAACCCGAACGTCAGACCACACACCGTGGCGATGAAGAAGTTGTAGATGACGCCGAGAATCTTCTTGAGGGTGCTCGGCTTGGTGGCCGTAGTCGCTGCGGCCATCGGAATCCCCGCATTCTGCTGCGGGAGCGGGAGCTCCGTGGCGCCTGTCGGCGTCTGCGGCTCACCCTCTGCCTTCACCATGGGAATTTCCGGGTTGATCGCCATGGATGCTATTCTAATTTGTCAGGGGATCGCTTTCTCCAGGCATTAACGACGATTTGGCAATGCCTTTCGGCTGTGAGAATCAAGGCGATAAACTTCAATTTATGATTGCAACCCCAACTTACGGCAATGCCCTGCTGCAAGGCTTTTCTCTGCCTGGCCTCGCTGCGCCATCCGCCTCCGCACCCGCCGCCAGCCCGTCGTTTCCGGGTATTACACTTTCGGGCCATACACTTTTATGTGATGTATACGAGGCCGGGCTCTCCGGCTCGCCCTGTATACAGGCGTTTACACCCCGATCCGCCGCCCCTTTTCTAGCCATTTCCATAAGATGTTGATTTATAAGGACAAATTCCCTGCACAAAGATTGGCACGCCAGATGCATTATGGAGGGTGCCCCGGCTGAGGCTGGGAGATTTCAACCCACGGAGAGAACACAAATGAATACCATGCTTGTTAAGCTTCATGTGAAATTGCAGGACCTGATGAACCGCGAGGAAGGTCAGGACCTGGTAGAATACGCCCTGGTTGTTGCTCTGGTAGCTTTTGGCGCCACCGCCGCGCTCCATACCCTGGGCGTCGGTCTGAACTCGGTTTTCACCAACATCAGCTCCACTCTCGCCAGCGCCTACTAACCTCTGCCAAAGCTCGCTAAGGCAGCGCTCACCCGTACACTCGTTCCTCCGTGGGAGAGACACGCGCACCAGACCAGGTGCAGACGGTCTCTCCCCGGCATAGGATTCTGAAGACGCATCACATTGAAAGCAAGAATCGCAGAATCGCATGCGGTCTGAAATTTCGAGATTCCTCTGCGAATTGCAACTCTTTCTCGAGCACGAGGAAGCACAGGACCTCGTCGAGTATGCTCTCGTTGTTGCTCTCATAGCCTTCGGAGCCACCGCTTCGCTGCACACTCTAGGCGTCGGCCTGAACCACGTGTTTACCAGCATCAGTTCGACTCTCGCCAGCGCCTATTGAACCCTGCCAAAGCTGGACTAAGGCAGCGCTACCACCACACTCGCTCCTTCGCGGGAGAGGTACGCACACCCGGCCAGATATCAACGCGTACTCTGCCGGAAAAACGATTTCGACACACCTTGTGCGCAACGAGGAAGTCTTATGGCCACTCAATTTTTGAAACTCGTATGCGGATGGCGCAATCTGCTCGCACGGGAAGAAGGGCAGAACCTCGTCGAATATGCTTTGGTTGTCGCTCTCTTGGGCTTGGGCACCACATTGGGCGTTCGGGCGGCGGCCACGGGTATCCTTCAAGCGTTCCAATACCTGATTTCAATGCTCGGCGCCGCCACCTGATCGCATCTCTGCCAAGATAGCGACTGGCTGGCCCCGCAACAATCCGTTCGTTTCTCGTGGGAGAGATACGTAGCGCAGATCATCTGCCGTTACGTACTCTCCTTTTCATGTCAACTCGCGTTCAGGATTGCAATGATGCTCTCTTCGATCCTCATTCCGTCCCTGAACCTGCCTGAGACTTCGCCGCGGACGCTTGATCGTCCCCTCGGCGTCCCGCGCTACCGAACGGCATAGAACCGGCATGCTCCCGTCCACTCCTCCGGATTCCGGCCCTACCCTGGCCCTGATTGAAGCCAGCCTGACTGCGATTTCCGTCGCGGCGGCCTTTGCATGGCCCCGGCTCGGTTCCGCCTGCTTCGCGCGTATCGAACGCCCCTTCGCCCGCCTGGCGCGAAAACAGGGCTTGTCGATCTGCGTTGCCGGTTTTGCCGCGCTCCTGCTGCGCTTGGCCATACTTCCTGTCATCCCCATTCCCCTTCCATTTGCCGCCGATGACTTCAGCTTCCTCCTAGCCGCGAACACCTTCCTGCACGGAAGGCTCGCCAACCCGACGCCTGCCATGTGGACTCATTTCGAAACCATCCACGTCACCATGTGGCCGACTTATCAATCCATGTACTTTCCCGCGCAGGGCCTGCTTCTCGCCGCGGGCAAACTGCTCTTCGGAAACCCCTGGTTCGGTATCCTTCTCTCCAGCGCCTTGATGTGCGCAGCCATCTGCTGGATGCTGCAGGCCTGGCTGCCGCCCGCCTGGGCCCTGCTGGGAGGCTTGCTCTCGGTCCTGCACCTCGCCCTCTTTAGTTACTGGGTCAATACCTACCATGCCGCCGGCTGCATCAGCGCTCTCGGTGGAGCGCTGGTGCTGGGCGCGATGCCGCGATTGATAAAAACGGCTCGCTTTCGCTACGGCATGTCGATGGCCGTGGGCATCGTGCTGCTGGCTGGGACTCGCCCCTATGAAGGGCTGCTCCTTTGTCTCCCCGTCGCCTTCGTTCTCGGCCGTTGGATGCTCTTCGGAAAAAATCGCCCCAGCGCCGTCCTCCTGCTTCGCCGCTCCGCCGCGCCCCTGGCCCTGGTAATCGCCGCCGCGGCCTGGATGGGCTACTACGATTACCGCGCCTTCGGCAACCCCCTCACTCTGCCCTACTCCGTCGACCGCGCCCAGTACGCCATTGCGCCGTATTATGTCTGGCAGTCGCCGCGCCCTGAGCCCGCCTACCGGCACGAGGAAATGCGCCACTTCTATCACGAAGATGAGGCGGACTACTACTTCAAAATCCATAAAAGGTCCATGTTCCTCCCCCTCACCCTGGGAAAGGCAAGCGGCGGCCTGCAGTTCTTTGCCGGCACCGCGCTGCTCATCCCCATCATCATGGCGCGCCGCGTATTTCTCGATCGGCGCATCCGGCTTCTGCTCGTGTGCGTGCTGGTGCTGGCGGCCGGACTGAGCATCGAGATCTACATGCTGCCCCACTACCTGGCGCCCTTCACGGTGGCCTTTTATGCCATCGGCCTGCAAGCCATGCGCCACCTTCGCCTTTGGCGTCCGGAGGGACGCCGCGCCGGCCTGGCCATGGTGCGGTTGTCGGTAGCGCTCTGCTGCCTGATGGCCGGATTGCGGCTGTGTGCCGCGCCTCTCAATCTCTTGCCCGCCGAATGGCCGCCCTACCATTGGAACTTCCCCTGGTATGGCCCTGCTCATTACGGCACGGACCGGGCCCGGATTGAAGCCCAACTGCAACAACTCCCCGGCAAGGAACTGGTCATCGTTCGCTATACTCCCGAACATAACCCCCTCGACGAGTGGGTTTACAACGCCGCCGACATCGATGGCTCCAAAGTCGTATGGGCAAGAGAGATGGATGCCGTCGATAATTTAGAGTTGTTTCACTACTACCCGGACCGCAAAGTCTGGCTCGCGGAGCCGGACGCGCAGCCCGCTAGTGTTTCCCCATACCCCGTGCCCCAGCAGCTGACCGCTGCCTCGCACTGATGCATATGCCGGCTTCCGGCATCGAAAATGTATGTTTCAGGAGCTGAAACCATGATCAACGGAAAGCGAATTGCGGTTGTGATGCCCGCCTACAACGCCGAATTGACTTTGGAAAAGACGGTGCGCGAACTGTCCGACGTGGTCGACATCAAGATCCTTGTCGATGACTCCAGCAAGGACCGGACCGCCGCTCTCTCCCGCCGGCTCGGCGTGCTGACCTTTGTCCACGATGCCAATTACGGCTATGGCCGCAACCAGCAGACCTGCTATCGCGAGGCTCTCGCCGCGGGCGCAGACATCGTGGTCATGGTGCATCCCGATTACCAGTACACCCCCTCCCTGGTTCCCGCTATGGCCGGCATGGTCGCCAGCGGCGTCTACGACATGGTGCTGGGCTCGCGCATTCTGGGAACCGGCGCGTTGAAAGGCGGCATGCCTCTCTATAAATACATCTCCAACCGCCTCCTCACCGCATTTCAAAACCTGTTTCTGGGCGTCAAGTTGTCTGAGTACCACACCGGTTTCCGCGCCTTCTCGCGGCAGTTGCTTGAAACTCTTCCCCTGCTTGAAAATTCCGACGATTTCGTCTTCGACAACCAGATGATCGCCCAGGCCGTGATGTTCGGCTTCAATATCGGAGAGATCTCCTGCCCCACGAAATACTTTAAGGAAGCCTCTTCCATCAATTTTCGGCGCAGCGTCAAGTATGGTTTCGGCGTGCTGGGCACCACTGCCAGCTTCGTCGCGCACAAGTGGGGAATCCGCCGCGCGCCCAGGTTCGGCGCCTCGGGGAGAAAAGTTACGCAGAAGTACTATTCCCAGGCTGTGCAGGGTTCCTGAAAACCACGAATCGCGCTTGTTTGGAAGAATGGGCCGGGAGACACCCTCTCCATCGCGCCGGGAGCGAAGGTGCGTTGGAACAGGCAGCTAACTGTTTCCAGGTATAAGAATGGCCTGCTGCAGAGGGAGTGGAATGCAACCGCTTGTGGAGGGAATCGTTGCGCCGCAGGGCTCATCCGGCAGCTCTGCGGGCCCAGCGCAACAGCCGCCTTCCGCCCTCGAAGGGCTGCGCAGCGAGCTCCGTTCGCGGTGGCCTGAATGGGCCGCCATCTCCTCTTTCGCCGCGCTGGTCGCCTTTGCCATCCCCTGGCATGAGCCATGGGCAGACGAGGCCCAGGCATGGCAACTCGCGCGAACCCTTTCGCTCCCCGCTCTGTTTCAAACGTACATCCGTTATGAGGCGTCTCCTGGCCTCTGGCATTTCCTGCTCTGGGTTCTGATTCGTGCCCGCGTCAGCTACTCCGGCCTGCACTGGATTTGCGGAGCCATCGCCGTGGCTGCCGCGTCGCTGCTTGTATTCAAGTCTCCTTTTCCCCGCTACCTGAAACTGGCGCTGCCATTTACCTTCTTTCTCCTGTTTCAGTTTGCCGTGGTTGCGCGAAGCTATGTGCTCGTGCCCCTGCTCCTGTTCCTCGTCGCCTCCCGGTGGAAGAGGAGTCCCGCGGCGATGGCTCTCCTGCTCGGACTCCTCGCGAATGTCGCCCTCCATGCCTCGGTCATCTCCGCGGGACTGGCCATCGTGTATCTCATTGAACAACTCCGCACCGGAGCCCTCAAACACCCTGGCCGCCGCCGCCAACTCCTGTTCTTCTCCATCATTCTCGTCTGCTTCTACGCGTTTGCACTCTGGACCGCCTGGCCGCCAGGCGACCTCCAGACTTCAAGCTTTCGCGGGCCGTCGCGGCCACTTTTCATATTGGCCCTGGCATCTCTTTGCATGGGCGTTTGCCAGCCCCTGATCCTGGCCCTCCCATTCTGGATTGCCGTCGCCCTCTGCCTCCGCGCCCGGCACAGCCTCCTTTATCTCTTGCCGATATTGTTTTTTGCCGCCTTTTCCGGAGCCGTCTACGTCCATTTCTTTCATTCGGGAATCCTGGCGCCCCTCCTGATGTGCATTTTCTGGATTACTTGGCCGGCGCCTGGATGCGGGCACTCACGGCGCGAAGCGTTTGGCCGCGCCGCGCTCGTCTTCATGGCCGGGGTGCAGATTCTCTGGTCGGCCTATGCCCTGGGCTACGATCACTTCCGCGCGTATTCTCCAGCTCCCGCAACGGCTGAATTCCTCAGGCCTTTTGTTCGGGATGGAAACACAATCGCCGTCACCCATCTCGGCAAGATAGAAAACCAGGACTACGAGGATGTTGGGATTTTGCCCTACTTCGACCACAATATTCTTGCCAACCAGCAGGATCCATTCTGGCGGTGGGGTCCTCGGAATAAAACCGAAGCTCGCTTCGACGCACTCTTGCCGTCCCGTCCGCAAATCGTGCTTGTCGAAGCGCTTCCGGAGCCCGGTCAGCCCGTCAATCTGAACGATGCCAAAGCCGATCTGCTTTTCAAGTCCGGCTACCGGTTCACCAACCAATTCTGCGGAAGAATTCCGGCACGCCTTGATTTCTTTGGAGGACCTACCTGTTTCCTGATTTTTCAGCGCGCCGGCAGCCCGCAGGATCCGCCCGCAAACAGGGCAAGCCAGGCTTCCGCGCCCAACTGACCGGCCTGACGCGCGAGAAGGGAAAAAGGAGCCGATTACTTCCCGGCATCTGGCTACGCAATTCGGGCGCCGGCTGAGCGGCGATTTCAAATAGCATTGAAGCGGGACGGGTGAATGAACGCGACAGCAGTTCAACAAGAGCAGCCGATTGAAGTCCGCGCCTGGCAACACGGCGCAGCCTTTCTGTTCGCCTGCGCCATCCTGTTCGCGCGCCGCCCAGACGCCATCCTCAACGCTCAATTCCGCGCCGAGGATGGGCGCGTCTGGTTTGCCGATGCCTACAATCTCGGTTGGTGGCCCGCGCTGTTTCAAGCTCATACCGGCTACTTCCAGACCTTGCCGCGTCTCGGGGCTTCCCTGGCGCTGCTCGTTCCGCTTGCCCTCGCCCCTCTGGTGCTCAATCTCATCGCCATCGCCGTGCAGGCTCTCCCCGTCAACCTGCTGCTCTCCTCACGCTCCCACGCCTGGGGCAATCTCCGCTTCCGCGCACTCCTTGCGGGCTTATACCTGGCTCTGCCGAACTGCGCGGAACTAAGTTGCGGCATTACCGAATCGCAATGGCTGCTGGCGTTTTGCGCTTTCCTCCTTCTGGTCGCGTCCACGCCGCGGAGCCTCGCGGGCCGGCTGTTCGATGTCTTCATTCTGATCCTCTGCGGACTCACCGGACCATTCTGCATCGCGCTCTTTCCCTTTGCGCTCTTCCTTGCATTCAGGCAGCGCGATCGCTGGCGTTGGGTGCCGGCCGCCGTGCTTGCGGCCCTCTGTCTTGTTCAAGCCTGGGCACTGCTGATCGTGGACCCCGCCGGCCGCACCCATGCTCCCTTGGGCGCGAGCCCTGTATTGTTCACGCGCATACTTGCCGGCCAGGTCTACTGCGCGGCCCTGCTCGGCGCCAACAAACTTGCACTGCTCCCTGGCCTGCCGGTGTTCATTTTTCTCGTGTGCTTAGCCCTTGCCGGAACCGCCATTGTCGCATTCTGTTGTCTCAAGTCACCCTTGCAGTTAAGGCTCTTCGTTCTTTTCTCCACCGCCCTGTTTGCGCTGGCCCTCATTTCTCCCACAGGCTTCGTACCCGCCGGAACCACTTACTGGGAGAATCTGGCCGCCGCGCCCGGCGTCCGCTACTGGTTTTTTCCCACGCTTGCCTTCGCGTGGTCGCTCCTTTGGTGTCTTCTCTGCCGGACTGTCCTTCTCAAGGTCGTAGCGGCCTACCTTTTATTCTTTATGTGCATAGGAATCGTTCGCGATTTCAGGCATCCCGCCTTCCAGGACCTGCATTTCGCTGAAAATGCAAAGCGCTTTGAGGCGGCGCCTGCGGGAACCACTGTTACCATCCTGCTGAACCCGGGAGGCTGGAACATGCAGCTAGTCAAACATCCGCCGGGATAGGTAGTCCGTCTGCCTCCGCGAGTTGGGATCGGAACTCTCACCCTTCGCGTTCGACTTGCTTGGTCGCGGATTTCCGGTCAACACCAATGGAGCAGTGGCCAGGCCCGGCTACAAGATCGGAGCTGTTCAATGAAGCGGATCGCTACCCTGGACGGCTGGCGCGGTATCGCCATCGCGCTGGTTCTGTTCGACCACGTCCAGCACGCGCTGCTGTATCGCTACATGCGCCCCTGGACGCAGACTGGCACCCATGGAGTGACAATCTTTTTCGTGCTCAGCGGATTCCTGATCACGTCGAACTTGCTCAAAGGCCCCGGCGATCTGAAGCGCTTCTATATACGCCGCTTTTTTCGCCTCATGCCGGCGGCCTGGACTTATCTGGCCGTGTTACTTTTCATTGACTCGCTCACCCACATCCATGCCACCTCTCTTGCCGAGGTCCTGGCTTGTGTGCTGTTCTACCGGAACTTCTTCATAGCGTCGGCCCCATCGCTCGCCGGTCACTTTTGGTCTCTGTCGATTGAAGAGCAGTTTTACATGTTCTGGCCCTGCATTCTGCTCTTCGCCGGCGCACGGCGCTGCCGTTGGATCGCGGCTGCCGGAGCTGTCGCCTGCGCCGCCGTCCGGTGGATCTTCTGGGCACACTACAACCACGATGCCATCGACTTGCAAACCCAGGTGCGCGCTGACGCACTGCTGGTTGGATGCTTGTTGGCCCTGCTGTTCTCTGAAACCCGCATCCGCGCCGCGGCCGCACGCTGGTCGAAGTTCTGGACGCTGCCCGCGCTCGCCGCGTTACTCTGCGGCATGGCATTCTTCCACCGCATTCCGCCTCTCTTTGAATGCGTGGCCATTGCCGCGCTGATCGCAGCCTCTGTGCTGCATCCGCACTCGATCTTCTCGCGGCCGTTGGCCTTCGCGCCGCTCGCGTGGCTGGGCACAGTTTCCTACAGCTTCTATCTCTGGCAGGAACTTTTCATGCCCTTCCGGAGCCTCTGGGCCCTGTGCCTTGCCATGCCTCTCGTTGCGCTATGCAGTTATTACCTCATCGAGGGCCCGTCCACGCGCTTTGGACACCGTCTCACCAGTGCGCCGGCTCCAGGCATTTCCGGCAATGCAGGCCCGCCCGAACTCACGAAGCAAACTGAAGCAGCCGCCCCGGCAAACAACTCGTGACGGACCCTGCCGATGTGTCCCCGTGATGTGTCTCCGTGTCCACTGCCCGAACAACCAGCCTCTGGCTCGCCGCCCATCAACCTTCCAACTCGCCCGTATAGAGGATGGCGGCAAAGATCGGCATGCGGCTGACTTCCTTTCAATGACGGCCTCAGGATGCGGGAACTTCGATCCAGGAGGCATCACCTTTTCAGCTCGAATGCGTCAGAATTGTACCGTTCGGCGGTGTTTGAAGACCAACCAGGCAATTCCTCACGATAGAGTGAATGAATCGGGAAACGGAGCACACCAGTGGGCGATCTCTGGAACGATGTCAAACACGCGCTTCACATGTTCATCAAAAACCCCGGCTTCACCATCGCCGCCGTCGCCGCCCTGGCGCTGGGTATCGGAGCCAACACCGCCATCTTCACCGTGGTCAACGCCGTTCTGCTCAAGCCGCTCTCCTATCCCGACGCCGATCGCATTCTACAGTTCCTCAACAGCTATCCCGATGGCAACGATAATGCTGCGTCCATCACAAAATTCCACAACTGGCAGCAGCAGACGAATGTCTTCAAGGAGGTTGCCGCGTACGACTTCGCCGGTCCCGGCTTCAACATCACCGGCGACCGGCCGGAGCAGGTCCACGGCATCCACGTGACGGAAGGATACTTCCGCCTCTTCGGCGCTCCGGTCATGCTCGGCCGTACCTTCACGCCGCAGGAGGATTCGCCCAACGGCGGCAAGGTGGTGGTGCTCAGCTACGGCTTGTGGCAGCGTAAATTCGGCGGCAATCCAAAAGTGATTGGCCAATCCCTCTCGCTGGGCAACGAACCCTACACCATCATCGGCGTCCTCGGAAAGCAATTCCAATCCGATCCCGAAGCCGACATCTGGCTGCCCTTCCAGTTCGAACCCAACAGCAACAACCAGGGCCACTATTTCCATGCCGCGGGAATGCTCAAGCCCGGCATCACGCTGGCCCAGGCCAACGCACAGATGAAGCTCGCGGCCGGTCAGTTCCATCGCGCCTGGCCCGAGGCAAATCCCCAGCAGAGTTTCGCCGTCGAGCCCTTGCGCGACTCCATCGTGAGCGATGTGCGCAAGTCGCTGCTGGTCCTGATGGGCGCCGTCGGCTTCGTCCTGCTCATCGCCTGCGCCAATGTCGCCAATCTGCTGCTGGTCCGCGCCACCGGACGCAAGCGCGAATTCGCCATTCGCTCCGCACTCGGGGCCGGTCGCGCGCGCATCATCCGCCAGTTGCTCACTGAAAGCGTCCTGCTCTCCGTCACCGGCGGCATTCTTGGGCTGATCCTTGGTTTCATCGGAGTCCGCGCCCTGCTGGCCGTCAGCCCCGCCGGCCTTCCCCGCATCGGCGAGGACGGAGCCGCCATCGGCATCGATTGGCGCGTGCTCGGCTTCACGCTTGCCGTCTCGCTCTTTACCGGCATTCTCTTCGGACTCTTTCCCGCATTCAGCGCCTCGCGCTCCGACCTGAACTCCTCGTTGAAGGAGAGCAGCAACCGCTCCGGCACCGGATTCCGCCAGAGCAAAGCCCGTTCGCTGCTGGTCATCAGCGAAGTTTCCCTCGCCCTGGTGCTGCTGGTCGGCTCCGCGCTCCTCATCCGCACCTTTCTCGCCCTGCATGGCGTCCATCCCGGTTTCGATTCCCACAACGTGCTCACTCTGGAGATGTCGCTTACCGGCGACCGTTTTCAGAAGACCGCCGGCGTGGCCGAGCTCTCACGCGACGGCCGCGAGCGGCTCAATGCCATACCCGGCGTTGAAGACTCAGCCTTCACCTGCTGCCTGCCCATCCAGGGCCAGTTTGGTCTGGACTTCACCGTCGTCGGACGGCCGGTCGATCCCGCCAAGGGCGAACCCGGCGCCGGTTGGATGAGCGCTTCGCCGGACTACTACAAACTCTTCAGGATTCCCCTTCTGCGTGGACGCGAATTCACTGACCACGATACGGCCGCGGCGCCCCGCGTGGTGCTTATCAATGAAACATTGGCGAAACAGTTCTTCCCCAATCAGAATCCCGTGGGCCAGCAGATCATCATCGGCCATGGCGTCGGTCCGGAGTTCGAAGAGCCGGCGCGCCAGATCGTCGGCGTGGTCGGCGACACGCACGAAGGAGGCCTCGGCCGCGACCCCGGCCCCATGATGATTGTTCCCGACGCGCAGGTCACCGACGGCATGACCGCGCTCAATGCGCGCATCGTGCCACTCAGGTGGGTGGTGCGCACCCATGGCGACCCGCATCGGTTCATCGCCGCCATCACTGAGCAACTGCGCGTCGCCAGCAGAGGCTTTCCGGTGGCGCGCGTGCGAACCATGGATGAGATCGTCGCACGCTCCACCGCCCGCGAAAGCTTCAACATGCTGCTGCTCACCATCTTCGGCGCCGTGGCGCTGGTGCTGGCCGCCATCGGCATCTACGGCCTCATGGCCTACTCCGTCCAGCAGCGCACCCAGGAGATAGGCATCCGCATGGCTCTCGGCGCTGACCGTTCCACCATCCGCAACCTCGTTGTCTGGCACGGCATGAGGCTCACCATCGCCGGAGTAGTCCTGGGCATCGCCGCATCGTTCGGCCTCACGCGTCTCATCGCCAGCTTCCTCTTCGGCGTCAAATCCTGGGACCCCACCGTCTTCATCACCGTCCCGTTGATCCTCGCCGCCGTTGCCCTGTTTGCCGTCTGGCTCCCCGCAACCCGCGCAGCCAGGCTGGACCCCATGCAGGCCCTCCGCGTCGAGTAGCAAGTGTCCCGGCCACTATCCAAATCCCCGGCGTGCCCACCCCCACGCCGCTCCGGTAAACTGCCAATAGAGTGAGCATTGGCGCAATGAGACCTGAGCGTAGCTCGGCATGGCCCGCGCTGGCCGCATGGCTGGCAATGGGCCTGGCCCTCACCGGCTGCGGCACGCCGGGCGCGCCTATGCCGCCCTCGCTCAAGCTGCCTGACCCGGTGACGGATCTCTCTGCTTCCCGCACCGGCAACCAGGTCTCGCTCACCTGGACCATGCCCAAAAAGAACACCGACAAGCTGCTGCTCAAGGGCAATCTCCCGGTGCAAATCTGCCGCAAGGAAGGCTCGGGACCCCGCGCATCGGTGGACGCCGCCCTGCTGCTCGCTCCCGATGCCCACGGCGCCTTCACTGAGACGCTTCCTCTCGCGCTGGCCGCCGGGCCGCCCCGTTCCCTCACCTATTTCATCGAGCTGAAGAATCGCCATGGACGCTCGGCGGGCCTCTCGAATCCTGCCGTCGTGCTGGCCGGCGAGGCGCCCGCTCCCGTAGCCGGCCTCTCTGCCCAGGTGCGCAAGGAAGGCGTAGTCCTCCGCTGGACTCCCGGCCCGGAAGCATCGCAACCATCGTCCCCCACCGTCATCCGCCTCCATCGCAAGCTGCTCACGCCCCGGCCCAAAGCCGAATCCGCCCAGCCCCTATCCCAGCAAAGCATTCTTGCCCCGCCGCCGGAGCCACTCGAACAAAGCCTGCTGGTGGACTCCGGCCTCCAATCCGGCCGAGTTCCGGATCGAGCTCTGGACAAGGAAATCCGCTTCGGCCAGACCTATGAGTATCGCGCCCAGCGCGTCGCCCGCGTCACCGTCGGCGCCCAGACGCTGGAGCTGGCCGGCCCGCTCTCCGATCCGGTGCGCGTCCAGGCTCTGGATGTCTTTCCGCCCGCCGTCCCCGCCGGACTGGCCGCCGTAGCCACCGCAGCCGGCGTCGCCACGGAGCCGTCGATCGATCTGAGCTGGCAACCCGTCACCGACGCCGATCTGGCCGGCTATCTTGTCTATCGCCGCCAAGGCGACGCGGCAAATGGAGCATGGCAGCGCATCTCGCCCCCGCAGCCGCTCATCGGCCCAGCCTTCCACGACGCCCACGTCCAGCCCGGCCACACCTACCGCTACGCCGTCAGCGCCATCGACCAGCTCGGCCATGAAAGCTCCCGCTCTCCCGAGGCCGAAGAGACAGTGCCCAACCCATAGTCCCCCGCAGCGCGAGGAGGAGTTCGCCCATGAAATACTGCCGTTTTCTCTTCGAAAACAAGACCCACTACGGCGCCGTCGAAGATCGCGCCGGCGAGCCGTGGATCGTCGATCTGACCCGCGCCCCGGAAGAGGACCTGGCCTTCCGTCTGGAGCATGGCCGGGCCACTTCGTGGAGCTTCGACTTCGAACCCATGCCGCTCACCGCCGCCGACCTGCTGCCCCCGGTCACGCCCTCCAAAATCGTCTGCGTGGGCCGCAACTATCGCGATCATGTCAAGGAACTGGGCAACGAGATTCCCACCGAGCCGCTGCTTTTCTTCAAGCCGCCCTCATCGCTGCTCAAGCCCGGCGGCGTAATTCGCATTCGAACCGCCTCAACCCGCGTGGACTTCGAGGGCGAGCTGGCTCTGGTCATCGGCCAACGCGCCCGCAAGCTCAGTCCCCTTGCCGGCTGGCGCGCCTTCGTCCGCGGTTACACTCTCGCCAACGACGTAACCGCCCGCGACCTGCAAAAAAAAGACGGCCAGTGGACCCGCGCCAAGGGCTTTGACACCTTTTGCCCCGTCGGCCCCATCGTCAGCGACGAACTGGACCCCGAAGCCGGCCTCACCATCGAAACCCGCATCAACAATGAGGTCCGCCAGCACGCCTCGACCCTCGACTTCATCTTTCCCATTCCCGCGCTGCTCGCCTACATCACCGCCGCCCTCACCCTCGAACCCGGCGACCTGGTTCTCACCGGAACCCCTGCCGGCGTTGGCCCGCTGGCCGCCGGCGACCGCGTCGAAGTGTCCATCCCCGGCCTCGGCGTCCTCGCCAACACCGTCGCACCGGACGCCGATTAACCTCCAACCGCCCTGCGTGCAACCTTGACCGCCCGGATGAATCTAAATAGCAGTACACTGGTGCCGAACGCGCTCCAGCCCTTAGCGCCCTTCCCCAGGAGGAATCATGCCGCAGAATCTGCTCGAACAGTTGCGCAGTTACACCGTGGTCGTCGCCGACACCGGCGACATCGAAGCCATGGAGAAGTTTCGTCCCCAGGACGCCACCACCAACCCTTCGCTCATCACCACCGCCGCCCAGTTGCCGCAGTATCAGCCCATCGTCGACGGCGTCCTCCTTGACGCCCGCAAGGAGCTCGGCGACAGCGCCACCGATCCGGACGTCGCCAAGCTCGCCTTTCAGCGCCTGGCCATCGCCTTCGGCCGGAAGATCCTGGCCATCGTTCCCGGCCGCGTCTCCACTGAAGTCGATGCCCGCCTCTCCTACGACACCTGCGCCACCATTACCCAGGCGCGCAGCATTATTGCCCAGTACGACCATGCCGGCATCGGCCGCGACCACGTGCTCATCAAGATCGCCTCCACATGGGAAGGCATCCGCGCCGCCGAAGTCCTCGAAAATGAAGGCATTCACTGCAACCTCACCCTCCTCTTCGGTCTCCACCAGGCCGTCGCCGCGGCCGAGGCCGGCGTCACCCTGGTCTCGCCCTTCGTCGGCCGCATCCTCGACTGGTACAAGAAAGACACCGGCAAGGATTACCACGGCGCCGAAGACCCCGGCGTCCAGTCCGTCACCAATGTCTACAACTACTTCAAGAAGTTCGACTACAAGACTGTGGTCATGGGCGCCAGCTTCCGCAACATCGGCGAGATCCGTGAGCTGGCCGGCTGCGACCTGCTCACCATCTCCCCGCAACTGCTGGCCGAGCTCGAAGCCACCCAGGACGACCTGCCCCGCAAGCTCTCGCCCGACGCCGCCAAGGCCCTGCCAATCGAAAGAATTGTCGTGGACAAGCAAACCTACGACCGCATGCACGCCGCCGACCGCATGGCCACCGACAAGCTCAAGGAAGGCATTGAAGGCTTCTCGGCCGCGCTCGTCAAACTCGAATCCCTGCTCGCCAGGCGCCTTGCCGAGCTTGAGTCCCGCACCCCCGCAACCGTCTGATCGCCGCGCACCGATCGGCGCGAGGGGCAGCCTACCGCGGCTGCCTTTCGTGTTTCACGCCGCTACCTTTCCCGTTTCAGGCCCCAGCCTCGTTCGCAATCGAGATGCCACTCTGCCAAGAAATTCGCCCTCCCCTGCTCAAAATTTACAACTATTCCGATAAGGTATTGGTCAAAGCACGATAACCAGGCAGTGGCTGGAGTCCCCGGCTCCTCGCAAGCGAGCAACCGGCCAATGCCCAAGGCAAGCCGGCAGCGCGTGCGCATGGCGGCGGGAGGTGTATATGCAGGCCCAGGCTCATCCACTCGAACCCTTCTTCCAACAGGCGGTCCGTAACAGTTACGAGGGCAAGCTGGGACTGCACGATCCCGGCGTGACCGCCTACGTCGCCCGTCTGCTCTGCGAGTTCTCTGAGGCCGACAACCTCTACAAGGTGCGCGACGAAGCAGGCCGCCCCATCGAAGAGCTGACTGAAATGATCAACGCCGCCGACCCCGTCCACGGCACGGCGCCTTCCTTCGATGCCGAGCGCGCCCGGCGCAAGCACATCGGCGACTACGCCCTCTTCGTCGCCGGCATGTATCCCGAGGCCATGGGTTCCAACCGCCGCCGCCGCCGCCACCAGCCCAGTCTCGACGAACTTATTCACGCCGGCAAGGAGAGTTACTTCATCGTCAGCCAGTTCAATCTTTTCGAGTATGAGCAGGAAGCCCCGCTCTTTGCGCGCCTTTCCGACCGTTTCGAGCGCTGCATCCTCGGCCTCACCCTGGTCCGCGAAGAAATAGGGCCCCGCAAGCCCCTGATGCTGCCGCCGCAGGTGAACTGAGGAACTTCTGAACAGGGCCAAGGCCTTCCGCTTCGAAGGGTCGGGGCCCTCCCGCCCGCGGATGAACTTCTCGCTTTGAAAGGGCGCAGCTTTGCAGGCAATGGGGAAGCGCTCGTTTTGTGTCAGGGCGCGGCTTCAGTCGTGCCGAAGTTAGTTGCGAAATGAATGCCGGCTAAGGCGTCGCAGGGTTCGCCGGACAGGCACCGTAGTCCTTTGACAGCTGCTCCACAAGAAACTGCTGGGTCGGGCCGGCCGTTTTCTTTACCCTTTTTCCGGAAACCCGAATGCGTTCCCCCGGTTTGATCGCGGTTACTGCGCCCACAAGTGTGTACGTCTGCTGATCGCCCTTGTTCTGCAGTTCAAGGCCGTTTGCCCCGGAGACCGCGCACCCGGTCAGGCTGTGGTTATGGTGAACGGCGTAGTAGATGCCGATCCCGATTCCCGCGCCTATGGCGGCGATGGCAACGACGATCCAGGCCGCATCGGATTTGGTAACACCGCCGATGGGGGTGCCCGACTGGGCGCTTGCCGGAGTGGTTGCGGTCACAGCCATGGCGCAAGCAATCACCGTGGCAAGGATCTGGTTTCGCCCCTCTGTCATAACAAACCTCAATTCAATTCAGGTATTTCCGTTGCAGGTCGAAAACGGTGGCGTACCGGTCTTGCGATGGTGCGGTCCGGACCGTCGATGCGACGGCTCCGGCAGGCTGCGTGCCCGCTGCTTCTGAATTAGTAATAGAGAATCGAAATGAAATAATGATTGGAACCCTGCTAAATTCTTACTATCCCAAATCCATTTTTTGCAAGATAATTCTCCTTCAATGATGCCGGGTGCCCGGTGTCCCAGGTCCCGTTTTTGGGACCTGGGAGAACTGTCCGCTAACCACTGTTCACTGTTCACTGTTCACTGTCTTTTACTCCGACCACACCGCCAGCACATTCCCCACCCCATCGGAGAAGTGGAACCGCCGCCCGCCCGGAAACGCGAACGTCGGCACCACAATGCTGCCGCCCGCCGCCACGACCGCCGCCTCCGTTGCCTTCAGGTCCGCGGAGTAGAGCACAATCAGCGCCGCAAACTTGCCCGGCCCCTCATGCGCCTCGCCCTTCGCGAACCCGCCGTCGATGCCCGCGCTGGCCGCGGTGAAGCTCACGTAATCCGGCCCATAGTCCACAAAGCTCCACCCGAAGACCGTCGCGTAGAACTGCTTCGTCCGCTCGATGTCGGTCGATGCGAACTCGATGTAGTTGATGTGATGGTGATGCGTGGGATGACCCATGATTTCTCTCCTTTGCTTTGAAATGAGTGGAATCGAGGAAAAGGCGGCGCGGATTCTTGGGCGCGCAGGCACACCCTTCCCAGGCGTGCTTCTGATTGCGCCCCCATCCACATTCCCTCAGAAGCCGGAGAGTGCAGGTAGAGCCCGCTGATTTTCGTTCCAGCGCGCGGACTGCCGAGGTACGGCGGAAGAATAGCACAAATGAACCGGAATCACCACCCGATTCCGCCTTCTATTCCGCGTCCCTCGACGGATTTCTTTCTTTCGCGAATCCCAACAGTTGTTCCGCGGCAGGTTTCAAAATCACTGGGAGAGATAGGCCCAAATAAATCGCGTCAATCGGTGTGAGAGGATTTGCGGGTAGACTCAGGTCTCGTGCCAGCGAAACCACTCCCCCAAGTAACGTCAAACCTGAGAACTGTAACCAATATGCGACATCAAAGGTAATCCTATGACGTTCAGGCGCCAACGAAGCCAAGAGCCAGCGGGCAATGTTGACCGCCAGTCCCCCGAACATGCCGAACAAGAAAATAGCGATCACACGCGCATTCATCCTCTACGCGATCTTTCCAGCAATTGCGCCCAACACCCGCCACCCTAACGGCCGCATTTTTTGGTAATGCCTACGCGTTGTGTACAGAGTCTGACCTTTGTCGGAATACGAAGCCACTATAGCGTCTATTTCGTCGTCCCACTGGACAGCGTTCTCCACGGTCAGCCTGGGCAGTCCGGTATCCCGAACAATTCCGTCGATGGTCCGCCAGACATAGCGGTCATCCTCAAGTGCTCTAATGACCTTTCGCCGGTCTTCCGAACTGAGAATCGAAGAATCCAATGGCGCCATGATGCCCTCCACGTTACATAGTAAGAGTGTACCGCCATTCGATATTCCGCGGCAAACATTCCCTACAGTATGTACCGGCTCAAATCCTGATCCTTCACGGTCGACGCCACCATCTGCCTCACATACTCGGCGTCGATCAGAAACACCTTCTCCGGACCCGAAGCCGTCATGCGTTCCTCGTAAGGCAGCGGCGTGGAAGACTCGCGCTTGATCGCCTCCTTCAGCACCGCGGCAGCCTCATCGTCCGGCGCTCGCCGCGCCACGTCCGGCGCCAGGAAGCTCACATCTTCAAGCACCCGCTCCATGATCGTGTGCAGCCTGCGCGCCCCGATGTTTTCCGTCTGTTCGTTCACCTTGAACGCAAACTCCGCCATCTCCCTCAGCGCCTCGGGCGCAAACTCCAGCCTAACTCCCTCGGTCTCCAGCAGCGCCGCGTATTGCTTGGTCAGCGAAGCCTTGGGCTCGGTCAGAATGCGCAGAAAGTCGTCCACGGTCAGCGAATGTAACTCCACCCGGATGGGAAACCGCCCCTGTAACTCCGGAATAAGATCGCTGGGTTTGGAAACATGAAACGCGCCCGCGGCGATGAACAGAATATGGTCGGTGCGCACCATCCCGTAGCGCGTGTTCACCGTCGTTCCTTCCACAATCGGCAGAATGTCCCGCTGCACCCCCTCGCGCGAAACGTCCGGCCCGTGCCCGCCCTCGCGCCCCGCAATCTTGTCGATCTCATCCAGAAAAATTATCCCGCTAGACTCCACCCGCTCCGTGGCCAGGCGGTTCACCTGGTCCATGTCGATCAGCCGGCCCTCTTCTTCCTGCACCAGGTAGTCGAACGCGTCGCTCACCTTCATCTTCCGCTTCTTCGAGCTCCCGCCGAAGATGTTCGGCAGCATATCCTTGAGGCTCATCTCCATGTCCTCAAGGTTCTGGTTGCTGATGATCCCGAACTGCGGCGTGCCGCGATCGCGCACGTCCAACTCCACCTGGCGCTCGTCCAGCTTGCCCTCGCGGAACTGCTGCCGCAGCTTCTCCCGCGACCGCTGATAGCTGTCGGAGCCGGGCAGAGTGAGCTGGCCCTCCTGGGCCGGCGGCGTGGACGGCGGAGGCGGCAGCAGTACGTCCAGCAGCCGCTCCTCGGCGTTCATCTCCGCCTTGTCTTCCACCTCTTCAAGCCGCTCCTCCCTCACCATGTCGATGGCGATCTCCACCAGGTCGCGGATCATCGACTCCACGTCGCGCCCCACATAGCCCACCTCGGTAAACTTCGAGGCCTCCACCTTCAAAAACGGCGAGCCGGTCAGCTTGGCCAGCCGCCGCGCAATCTCCGTCTTGCCCACCCCCGTCGGCCCGATCATGATGATNNGGCAGCTTTTGCCGCCGCTGCCGGTTGCGCAGCGCAATGGCCACCGCGCGCTTGGCGGCCTTCTGGCCCACCACGTGCTTGTCGAGCTCGGTCACAATCTCGCGCGGCGTAAGCTCGTCCAGCGAGAGATCCTGTTCTTCAGCGGATGCAGGCAGATAAATGGCCATAAATAAACAGGGCAGCTGAACTTTGCGCTACCCCTTCAACTCCTCAATCGTAATGCGGTCGTTGGTATAAATGCAGATCTCCCCGGCAATCTTCATCGCCTTTTCGGCAATCTCGCGCGCCCCCAGGTCGGTGTTTTCCATCAGCGCGCGCGCCGCCGCCGTTGCATAGCTGCCCCCCGAACCGATCGCCGCCAGCGGCTCGTCCGGATCGATCACATCTCCCGACCCGGAAATCAGAAACGTCTGCCCCCTATCGGCCACCAGCAGCAGGGCCTCCAGGTTGCGCAGCATCTTGTCCGTGCGCCAGTCCTTGGCCAGCTCCACAGCCGACCGGTTCAGGTTCCCCGCGTACTGCTCCAGTTTGGTCTCGAAGCGCGAAAACAGGCTGAAGGCGTCCGCCGTCGAGCCGGCAAATCCCGCCAGAATCTTGTCCTGGTAAAGCCGCCGGATCTTCTTCGCCGAGTGCTTCAGCACATGATCGCCCAGCGTCACCTGCCCGTCGGCGGCCATCACCACCTCGCCGTTGCGCCGCACGCAGATCACCGTGGTCGATCGAATCCGCTTCCGTATCCGGGAATGTTGTGCGACTGCGGAACTACTGTCCAATGCCAAGAAAAAACCTCCGCAAATCCAGCCTCCGGCAGGCCGGAACTCATTCAAGATGTAATCACGAGTATATCGCAGCAAGAAACCCCGCCGCAGCCGCGCCCACCATGCGGACCGCGCGGATTCCCGCTGCTGTATCCTCTACTTGGGATCCCCTGGGGTGGTGTCCCGCCTCCAATGACCTTCCTCCGCGCCAATTTATGGGAGATCGCCTCCGGCTTGCTGGCCCTGGCCGCCATCACTGCGCTTGCCCTTTGGCTCATCTTTCGCAAGCGTCCCACGGCCGGGGAGTTGGAGCGCGCTCGCCGCCAGTTCCTGGTGCAATTCGGGCGTCTCGTTGACGGCATGTTGCTCGACATTCACGAAGTCGACGCCCCACCCCCATCCAAAGACGCGCCCAGCCGCACCCTCACCATGCTGCTCTTCAGCTATCGCATAGGCGGCGTGGACTATCAGTGCACCCAGGACATTACCGACCTGCGCGGCGTGGTCGATGCCGCCTTGGTGCGCGCCGGCTTCCCCTGCACCGTCCGCTACCAGCCCGGCAATCCCCAGAACAGCATCGTCGTGGCCGAGGAGTGGACCGGCCTGCGCGCCGGCCTTCCCGTGCTCCCCGCCTACGACAACCCCGAACCCCAGGACATCAGCCACCTCCGCTCTGGCCGCGGCTGATCCCGCTTTCTCAAGGTCGCGCCGTATCTTATAATGGCTTCGCTCTGAAAGAGGGACAAATGAACGTATCCTGTGGGCGTACACGTAGCTGCTGCAGGTTCGAGCGGTGTCTCTTCGTTTTCCTCCTCGCAATTTTTGTTGGGTCGCTGTCAGCCGAGACACTCCCAAAACCAGGAACACCAGCTCCTCCGTTGCAATTCACGCAACTGCTGCAAGCGCCTCCGGGAGCAAAGGCGGATTGGCATAGCCTGCGCGGAAAGGTGGTGGTGCTGGAGTTCTGGGCGACGTGGTGCGAAGGATGTGTGGCCGAACTTCCCGATCTCAATAAGCTTGCGGCCACGCTCGATCCAGCCAAGTTCCAGTTCATCTCCGTAGACGATGAAGACCCGAAGGTCGTCCAGACGTTCCTAGCCAAGAGGAAGATGGCCGGCTGGGCGGGCGTCGATACTACGGGCGGGGTCTTTAAGCGGTTCGGCGTAGGTGCGAGGCCCGCCACAATCATTGTGGATAGAAAAGGCCGGATCGTCGCTGTTACTGACCCGCAGCATCTCACGACTGCCGATTTACAAGCCGTGGCGGATGGCAAGTACGTCAAGTTTGAGCCGGTGATGGATATGGATACAGTGAGGAAACAGGCATCGCCTGCGCCTGACGCCGAACCTCTCTTTGAGCTTTCCCTGATCAAGGCGCCGCCAGATGCTCAGAACGGGATGTCCGCCGGCACAGGCCGGATGAATATCTATGGATCGAATGCGGAGGCGCTTATCTCCTTTGCTTACTGGAACCTGCCTGAGGACAGATTTCTCCCGACAAGCGTTTTGCCCGAAGGACTCTACAATCTGCACGCGGCTTGGTCCACTGGCGAGGATAACGACAATCTTATTGCGCCATTCCTTCAGACGGCCATTACCTACGGTTTGAATCTGCGGGTCGAGTCAAAGACCGTTACCAAGAAGGCCTACGTGCTGAAAGCGACAGAGACAGCCCATAAACTGATGACGCTAACAGCGTCAACGGGCGGAAGCATGTCCGGATATTGGAAGGGAAAGCTCAGACTCGTCAACGGATCCATGGACGCTCTGGCCTCTTCGCTAGAAGATGGGCTTGAAGTTCCTGTGGTCAACGAGACCGGCATCGACGGCAAGTTCGATGTGGAGCTGGAGTTTCCGGCAAAGGACGGCGATGCCGCCAAAGCCGCGCTCAAGACGCTCGGTTTGGAACTGATCCAGGAAGACAGGCCAATCCAGATGCTCGAAGTGAGCCCGCGGGAAGACTCCAGCAAGGCCGCAGAAGCCAAGCCGCAACCAGCGCCCAAGCCCTGAAAACCTGCTGATAAAGGGGCCGCCAAGCTCACTTGGCAACCTATACCCACCCCCGGTATACTTCCGCTTATGCATCTCCACGCCGCGCCCTCCTCGTCCGGCGCCAACAGAACAAAATCCGTCTTGCGCTTCTCGCTGGTGGCCACGCTTGCCTATGTCGCGGTCACCTTCGTAGCCGGCCTCCGCGCCCATTCGCTCGCGCTCCTCTCCGAAGCCGGCCACAATATGTCCGACTTCCTTGCCCTGCTGCTCAGCTTTGTCGCCGTCTACTTCCAGACGCGCCCTGTCAGCGACTCCAAGACCTTCGGCTACCAGCGCGCCGGCGTGCTCGCCGCCTTCGTCAACGCGGCCACGCTCATCGTCATCTCCCTCTGGATCGCCGTCGAAGCCGTCCACCGCCTCTCCGCGCCGGTCGCGGTCCAGCCCCGCCTGATGATGATCGTGGCCGCCGCCGGCGTGGTCATGAACGGCGTCATCGCCGCCCTCCTGTGGGGTGTGGCCCGCGACGTCAACTTGCGCTCGGCCTTCCTCCACATGGCCGGCGACACGCTCTCCACCGCCGCCGTCATCGCCGGCGGCGCAGGCATCCTCCTCACCGGCCGCAACTGGATCGACCCCGTCCTCTCGCTGTTCATCGCCGCCTTCATTTTCTGGTCCAGCTTCGGCATCGTCCGCGAAACCCTCAACATCCTCCTCGAAGGCACCCCCCGCGGCGTGTCGCTCCCTGCCATCCGCGCCGGCATGGAGGCCGTCGAGGGCGTGGTCAACGTCCACGACCTCCACATCTGGAGCCTCGGCTCCCAGTCCCGCGCCCTCGCCTGCCACGTCACCATCGCCGACATTCCCCCCTCTGAGAGCGCCTGCATTCTCGTCAAGCTCAACCACGTCCTCAATCACCACTTCCACATCAGCCACACCACCATCCAGTTCGAGTACCTGGGCTGCGAAGAGCTCGAAGGCTGCGTCGTTCCCATTGAAGAACTGGCCAGCGCCCACGAACACGGCCGCCACGGCCACGCGCACTGATCCCGCCCCAGGAGGTCTCCTTCTTGCCCCGTCTCCGTCTCGCACTCGCCGTTCTCTGCCTCGCCCTGCTTCCCTCAGCTCCCGCTCTTGCCCGGCCCCTGCCGCAAGCCCAGGCAGTCCCGGAAACCCCGGCCGCCGCTCCCTCCGCCGCCCAGCTTGAAGCCCTCACCGGCGAGTACACCGACCCCGTCGAGCCCGATACGCCGTTCAGTTTCTACGTTGAAAACGGCAAACTCATCGCCGAATCGGAGCGCTACGTTCCCACCGAGCTCAAGCCCGTCTCCGCCCTCCAGTTCGGCGTCCCCGATTCGAAGATCACCCTCACATTCACCCTCGATGCCACTGGCCGCGGCGTCACACTTGCCGTCTCCCCTGACCCCGAAGGCTCCGTCTACCACCGCACCGGGCCGCCCGTTCATCACCTCTTCCACGACTACCAGCGCTCCGAGGTCATGATCCCCATGCGCGACGGCGTCAAGCTCCACGCCGTCATCCTCAAGCCCGCCGACATCGCCGCCCCGCTCCCGTTCCTCATCCAGCGCACCCCCTACGGAGCGGACGGCGTCAATCGCGCGTCGTTCTTCAGCAGCCGTCCCGAGCTGGCCCGCGACGGCTACATCTACGTCTCCCAAGACATTCGCGGCCGCTACAAGAGCGAGGGCGAGTTCGTGATGAGCCGACCCCTCGCCGACCATCGCGACCCTAAAGCCGTCGACGAAAGCACCGACGCTTACGACACTGTCGCCTGGCTGCTCGCGAACGTCTCCGGCAACAACGGCCGCGCCGGCTTTGTCGGCACCAGCTATCCCGGCTTCCTGGCCATGATGGCCGGCATCGACCCCCACCCCGCCGTCAAAGCCATCTCTCCCCAGGCCCCCATGATCGACGTCTGGATGGGCGACGACTTCTTCCACAACGGCGCCTTCCGCCAGAGCTACGGCTACGATTACGTCCTCTCCATGGAGTCCGGCAAGGAAGAGGTCAACGTCGACTACGGCAAGGACAAGGACGGCAAGCCCCGCGACGGCTACGACTACTTCCTCGAACGCGCCTCCTTCGCTGAAGACGTCAAAAAATCCGGCTCCAAAGTCCTGCCCACCTGGAAGCTCTTCCTCGATCACCCCGCCTATGACAGCGTCTGGTCCTCACGCGGCGTCCAGCACTCGCTCAACGCGGTCGCCGTCCCCACCCTCACCGTCGGCGGCTACTACGACCAGGAAGACATGTTCGGCCCGCAGATCGAGTACTCCACACTCGAACCCCACGACGCCAACCACCAGAACTTCCTCGCCCTCGCCCCCTGGCGCCACGGCTATTGGAGCTCGTCCTCGCGCCATCTCGGCAATCTCGACTTCACCGAGCCCATCGGCAAGGAGTTCCGCGCCCGGATCGAGGCCAGATTCTTCGCCCACTACCTCAAGGACGAGCCCAACTCCAACAAATCCGGCTTCGATCTCGAAAACACCGCCAGCTTCCAGACCGGTTCCAACACCTGGAAGCGCTACTCCCAATTTCCGCCCACCGAATCCCAGCCCACCAGCCTTCATCTCCAGGGCGAGGGCCTGCTCAGTTGGAGCGACTCGACCGTCCCGGCAAAAACCAACTACTTGAGCGACCCCGCCAATCCCGTCCCCTACCGCCATCGCCCCATCCAGATCACTTACAGCGAAGGTTCGCAGTGGTACAACTGGCTCACCGAGGATCAGCGCTTCGTCACTGATCGCAAGGACCTAGCTCTCTGGAAGCTCCCCGTCCTCAAGAAAGACCTCATCGTCACCGGCGAAGTTTTAGCCGACATCTACGCCTCCACCACCGGCTCCGACAACGATCTCGTCGTCAAGCTCATCGATCAGTACCCCGGCGACGACCCCGACCCCAAAATGCGCGGCTACCAGCTCATGACCAACGAAGAAATCTTCCGCGGCCGCTATCTCGACAGCTTTGAAAAACCCACCCCCCTGCGCCCCAACTCCGTCCACGAGTACAAATTCTCGCTCCACGACGTCGACCACGTCTTCAAGGCCGGCCACACCGTTCTCGTCGAAGTCCAGAGCACCTGGTTCCCGCTCTACGACCGCAACCCCCAGACCTTCGTCCCCAGCATCATGGCCGCCAAACCCTCCGACTACCAACCCGCCACCATCACCATCTACTCCGGCCCCGAGCACGACTCCGCACTCCAGGTCCCGCTCATGAACGCCTGCGACCACATCGAGTGCTTTTGAGGAGTCCACCGCGGACCTACGGCGATCTCACGCCGATTTCGCTTTCAACGCCCGCGTAAACGCCAAAAGTTCCACCGGTGCGCCATTGTCGACGATCATCGCCACCATAACTCCCTCGCTCGGACTGTTCGGCGCCGTCAAAATCTCTTTCCCTTTGAGCGCCTCCGCAAGGTCGTCAACTTCAAAGGCCACGTGAGGCACGGTCTTGACCATCTCGGGATAAGGCGCATCCGCGTCGAACCGCATCCACTGAATTCCGTAGGGACTGGATTCAAATCCCGACACGTACACCTTCAGCCCCGGCAAATACTGCTCTCCTTCACGAGGCGCCTCCGTCGGAATCCCAACGTGGTGATAGCGCCAGCCCTTCACCGCAATCGCCGCTGGAGCCTCGTCATCGCGCCGCGCAGCGCCAGCCGCGCAATCTGCATCTCTTCCTGTCCTGTCGCTCAAGCTCATCTCCTTTGCCCCCATTCATCCACCGCCCGATCTTACCTCACCGGCGGCCCGGGTCTCGCGTTCGAGTGTCAAGTTCCAACCCGTGCCTTCAGACCTGTGAAACCGCGGACTCCAGGCGTACTCTGACCGGGCCATACGATCTGCCAGGCCGAGGTTCCAACCCCCACGCAAAACCATCCACCTCACTTTGAAGCATCGTGTACGCGGAAGCATCGTGTTCGCGCCTGGCAGGTCGGTGTCTCACCGCCTGCGGAAAACTCGATTTCCGTTTCCGGCAGCGTCAGTCGTCCACCGGCGTTGCCGACCCACGGAGCGATGAAACTCCGTCCGGCGATGCCGCCGCTAACTTGCTAACTCGCTCGTCGCCGCTTCAGCGGGGGCTAACTCGCTGCATTTTCCCAAACACGCTGTTTTTGTTTGAATTGTTCAACTTGCAGCCCAATCGAAATCCTGTTTCTCTTTAGGGCACGACCGGGGACCGCGGCACCGGGGTACCCTCTGGGTCGGGGTCGGGGTGCCGTGCCGTAGATTGCCGCGAAATCAACGCGGGCTTTAGGCTGCGGAAAAACGCCGGCTCTGTATCGGGGCGCGACCGGGGTACCCTCTGGGTCGCGTGCCGTAAGTGCTGCAAAATCAATGCGGGCTTTAACCCTGACGTATGCTTTTTGAGGGCTTGGACCAAGAACAGGCCCTTTTTCCGCAGCCTCTTCAACCCCGGCAGAGTCCGCGCTCAGGTCCTCGTCACCAGCCGAACGCTTCCGATATGCCGGTCGGGTCGAGGACTGGCGCGGTGTTCCGTAGGTCTAGCCTGGCCATTGCTCCCCGTTTCCATCTTGCAGACGTGGACGTATAGTCCCCAGAAACGCCAAGACGGTTCTGCCTTCGCCTTGACATATAGACTCCTTCTCAGGTCCTGCAAACTGATGGGCGGTTTTGTCATCTCACCCTTGCCTCCCTTCTTTGTTAGAGCCATTACAAACAGCAGGGCCTCTTCGCTCCACGGGCATTACTCCGCTTCCTCGCTAATACAGACCCGGCCGAATCCCTCTCGCCTTCCACCGACTTCCCGGTGTCACC